>JAZRUE010000054.1:0-9890 GCA_045652345.1 Faecousia sp.
TCACCTGGGGCATTCCCCTGGAATTTGACCCCGGCCATGTGACCTATGTTTGGCTGGATGCCCTGAGCAACTATATCACTTTCTGTGGCTATGACCCGGACGGCAATCACGAGGAAAAGTATAAGAAGTTCTGGCCTGCAGATCTGCACCTGATCGGCAAGGATATTGTCCGTTTCCACACTATCTACTGGCCCATTTTCCTGATGAGTATGGGAGAGGAACTGCCTAAGCAGGTGTTCGGTCACCCCTGGCTGCTGGTGAAGGGTGATAAGATGTCCAAGAGCCTGGGCAATGTAATCTATGCTGACGATCTGGTGGAACTGTTCGGTGTGGATGCTGTGCGTTATTTTGTGCTGCACGAAATGCCCTTTGCCGCTGACGGCATCATGACCTATGAACTGATCATCGAGCGGATCAACAGCGAACTTGCCAACATTCTGGGCAATTTGGTCAACCGTACCATCGCCATGAACAACAAGTATTTTGATGGCGTTGTGCAGGCACCCACCGCTCCGGAAGCACTGGACGAAGAACTGAAGGCTGTGGCGCTGGCTATGCCCGGCAAGGTGGAAAGCAAGATGAACGAGCTGAAGGTGGCAGATGCCATCGATGAAGTGTTCACCCTGCTGCGCCGTGCCAATAAGTATATTGACGAAACTGCCCCCTGGGCGCTGGCAAAGGACGAAGCCAACAAGGCTCGTTTGGGCACAGTCCTTTACAATCTGCTGGAGAGCATCCGGATGGCTGCCATTGCCCTGGAGCCCTTCCTGCCGGATACTTCCAAGCGTATTTTGGAGCAAATTAAAACAGAAAACGGCGGTCTGGAAAGCCTGCAGACCTTTGGCGCTGTGGTGCCCGGCACAAAGCTGGATGCTCCCCAAATTCTTTTTGCCCGTTTGGATATGGAGAAAAAAATGGAAGAAATCAATGCGTTTAATGCTGAAAAGGAAAAGGCAAAACTGCCCCCTCTGGAAATTGAGCCTTTTGCAACCGAAACTGTGGATTTCGACACCTTCTGCAAGTCCGATTTCCGGGCTGTGAAGGTCAAGGACTGCCAGCCTGTAAAGAAGAGCGATAAGCTGCTGCAGTTCACTTTGGACGACGGCACCGGCACTGACCGGCAGATTCTTTCCGGCATTGCCAAGTACTATAAGCCGGAAGACCTCATCGGCAAGACCCTGGTTGCCATTGTGAACCTGCCCCCCAGAAAGATGATGGGCAAGGATTCCTGCGGTATGCTGATCTCCGCTGTTCACACCGAGAAGGGCGAAGAAAAGCTGAACCTTTTGATGGTGGATGATGCCATCCCCGCAGGCGCAAAATTGTGCTGATTCTTTAGTAACCGCTGAAACCCCCGGCAAAATCTTGCCGGGGGTTTTGAAAAGGAGGAAGTAGTATGGAACTTTCTGCTACAGATCTGTTCTTGATTGAAAAGTACAAGGATTTTCTTCCCAAGAAGATCTTCGATGCCCACACCCATATGACCTATATGCCCAGCCTGCTAAATGTAACCTTTGACTGGCAGGAGCAATACACCCCGGAAGATTATGTGCGGGATATGGGGCCGCTCCTTCCCGGCGTGGAGAAAATAAGGCTCAATATGATGCCCTATCCCGCTGACCGGGCATTGGGGGACCTGGGAAACGGCCTGCGGGATATGGGAAATGACTATGTCTTTTCTTTGTATCAGCAGGAAAATGGCCATGTGGTCTGCCCCCTGGTGCATCCGGATGACGGGGAAGATTTTATTTGGGAACTGGCAAATCGTCCCGGCTGCCGTGGCTTTAAGTGCTACGCCCACTTGTCCTCTGTGGAGGATTTGGAGACCACATATATCGACCAGTACCTGCCGGAATCTGCCTGGGTAGTGGCAAATGAAAAGAAATGGCCCATTATCCTACATATGTACCGGAAAGCCGCCCTTTCTGACCCGGATAATCTGCAATATATTCATACTATGGCAAAACGCTACCCCAATGCCCAGCTGGTGCTGGCCCACTGCGCCAGAGGTTTTGCCTCCTGGACACTGATGGAGTCTATTCACAAACTGGAAGATGCAGGAAACATCTGGTTTGACCTGTCTGCCATTTGTGAAAGCGGCACTATGGCCGCCTGTATTTTGAAGAATGCAGGCAAGCGAGTGTTGTGGGGCAGTGACTATAACTGCAATCTGCTGAAGGGCCGGGCTGTTTCTGTGGGAACGGGGCAGTGGTGGCTCAACGGCGATGCCTACGGTGGCCCGGAACGGGCGTTGGTGGCAACGGAAAATATTATGGCCTTCTATCAGACTGCACTGCTACTGAACTTAGACCAAACCCAGGTAAACGATATCTTCTATAACAACGCAGCAGAACTTTTTGGATAACAAAACGGCACACCCAACCGGGTGTGCCGTTGTTATTTTTTGCACGAAGAGGGCAGAGAAGAGGCAAAGACAAAGAAACCGGACCTGTAGGCGTACGTGGGTACGTTAAGGTCCGGTTTCTGCAGTAAGTCAAAATGGCTTGCGGATGCAAGCAGATATTCTTCTGTGGGAAGAATATCCAATTTAGTAGGCAACCTTCTGAGGGTGTAATACCAAGAAGCTATACACTATTTTGACGGTTTGCCTTTTCTATGCCCTCGATTAGATGCGGGCAACGCCGGTCTTGCGTGCAGCTTCGGCAACAGCCTTAGCAACTGCAGGGCCAACTCTTTCGTCGAAGGCGGCGGGGATGATGTAATCCTCGTTCAGCTCGTCCTCGGAGATCAGGTCAGCCAGAGCCTGGGCGGCGGCCATCTTCATTTCCTCGTTGATATCGCTGGCGCGAACATCGAAAGTACCACGGAAGATGCCGGGGAAGGCCAGAACATTGTTGATCTGGTTGGGGAAGTCGCTGCGGCCGGTAGCGATGACGCGAGCACCGCCAGCCTTGGCATCATCGGGGAAGATCTCGGGGGTGGGGTTAGCGCAGGCAAAGATGATAGCATCCTTAGCCATGGTCTTAACCATTTCAGTGGTCAGAGTGCCGGGGCCGGAAACACCAACGAATACGTCAGCACCCTTGATGACATCAGCCAGAGAGCCGGCAACCTTTTCCTTGTTGGTGACCTGCGCCATTTCGGCCTTGATCCAGTTCAGACCATCACGGCCTTCGTAGATAGCGCCGGTACGGTCGGTCATGATCACATTTTCAAAGCCGGCAGACAGCAGCAGCTTTACGATAGCGATGGCAGCAGCACCAGCGCCGGAAGTAACAATCTTAACCTCTTCCTTCTTCTTGCCAACAACCTTGATAGCGTTCAAAAGACCTGCCAGGGTGATAACGGCAGTACCGTGCTGGTCGTCGTGGAAGATGGGAATGTCGCACTTTTCCTTCAGCTTGCGCTCGATTTCGAAGCAGCGGGGAGCGGAAATGTCTTCCAGGTTCACGCCGCCGAAAGAGCCGGAGAGCAAATAAACGGTGTTGACGATTTCGTCCACATCCTTGCTCTTGATGCAAAGAGGGAAGGCGTCCACATCACCGAAAGCCTTAAACAGAGCGCACTTGCCTTCCATAACGGGCATACCGGCTTCGGGGCCGATGTCGCCCAGACCCAGAACAGCAGTGCCGTCGGTGATAACAGCGCAGAGGTTGTGACGACGGGTCAGGTCGTAGGACTTGTCCACATCCTTGGAGATCTCCAGACAGGGCTGGGCAACACCGGGGGTGTAGGCCAGGCTCAGATCTTCCTTGGTGGCAACGGGAACTTTGGTGATAACTTCGATTTTGCCGCCCCACTCACCGTGAAGCCGCAGGGACTCTTTTGCGTAATCCATTATGTATTCCTCCTAAAGGTTTTTATTCTTGCTATATCATAGCAGGTTTTTAGCAAAAGTAAAGCCTTTTCGATATTTTTTTATTTATTTGTAGATTGTACCAAAAGGAGCTGGCTTTCTATGGAGTAAATATAAATTTTTGAATAAGACCGTCGCATACTGCGTGGACGGTGACTTGGCCGTTGGGGCCATGTTCGGTGGAAATTTCCACGGCTTTTCCTTGCAGGAATTCCTTTACATAGGCTTCCGGATCGTCCGTTTCCACTTCGGTGATGAACACATCCCGCATCTGATTGTTGGGACATAGGTTTTTGATCTCCCGCACCATTTCGTATTCCATAAAAATCAGCTCCTTTTCTTTTATAGTATAATAGGGAAGGGGAAAAAGCAAAGAATTTCTTTTCGACAAAAGGCTCTTGCATTCTGCGAGTGCCTTTGGTATAATACATTCACTTGCAGGGTTCGTATATCGGTAATACAACGGCTTCCCAAGCCGTGAAGGCGGGTTCGATTCCCGTACCCTGCTCCAAAAAATGGGCTCCACTTCTGTGGGGCCCATTTTTTGTAAGGGTCGGGAATCGAATGATCGTTGCAACGCGGACGAGCGTTGCCGGCGAGGGCTTGACCGAGCCGAACATTTATTTTGCCGTCAGGCAAAATGCAAACGATTCCCGTACCCTGCGACCTCGTTTTACTTCACCGAAAGGTGAGGTCTTTTTTGGAGCAGATGTAGGGGACGAAGCCCACTTCGTCCCGCGGGCGATTCGTGAATCGCCCCTACGAGTTTGCCAGGGAGGGCTTGGCAGAAGGGTTGATTTCTTGTGAGGGAGCAGGTATAATTTAGGGAGTGAAACCCGAGTTTGCAAAGAAAAGGGGTGTTTGTGAATGAAGCTGGTATTGATTGTGGGTGACGGCGCGGTAGGCAAAATGACTGTCGGTCAGGAATTGATGAAAATAACAGGCCTAAGACTGTTTCACAATCACATGACCATCGAGCCCGTTTTGGAGATCTTTAACGACTTTAATGTGGATGTGATCTTGAAGCTGCGGTATTTGATCTTTGAGGAGTTTGTGAAAACGAACAACTACGGCATGATCTATACCTGCATGTGGGCGTACGACTGCCAGGAAGACTGGGACATTATGGAGAAGATCTTCAAGATTTTCAACGATGCCGGGGCAGAGCTTTACTGCGTGGAGCTGACAGCACCTCTGGATGTGAGATTGAAGCGAAATACCACAGAAAACCGGCTGAAAAACAAAGCATCCAAAAGGGATATTGAAGCGTCCAATGAGCGTTTGATACAGCATACCCAAAATCATCGGTTTGTCAGTATGGATGGGGAAGTTCCCATCAAGAATTTCATCCGGATCGACAATTCCAACATAGAAGCAGATGTTGTTGCAAAAATGATAAAAGATGCATTTGATTTGTAAAGCAGGCGAGGTGTAGATGTGAAGCTTAGGTTAGTAAAAGCCTCGGAGCAGTATCGCCGCCAGATCACAGATATGCTGGATGCGTGGAATGCAACCGGAGAAAAAATCATTCCCTATGCCATCAGGCGGCTTGACTATCACGATTTTTCGAACTACTGCGAGAACCTGGAAGTAAAAGATACATCCGGCGGCCTGGTGCCCGATTCCACCTTTTTCTGTCTGGACGAAGAACGGAATATTATGGTGGGTGCGGTCAATATCCGGCATTATTTGAACGAAGCCTTGCTGCGCAATGGGGGGCATATAGGCGATGGTGTTCGCCCCACCGAGCGAAGAAAGGGCATTGCCACCCAAATGATCGCCCTGGCGCTGGAAGAATGCAGAAAACTGGGCATAAAGAAGGTCCTGATGGTTTGCGACAAAGAAAACATCGGCTCTGCAAAAAGCATTCAAAGAAATGGCGGCGTTTTGGAAAACGAGGTTGAAGTTGACGGCGTTATGGAGCAAAGGTACTGGATTGCATTAGTTTGAACATTTGGAAGGAATCAAACAGGTTCCCCCTTCTGCAAAATGATAAATTAAGGAGATACGGATATGAACGAATACGAAGTTTTTATTGAAGACATTAATTCCTGCGGCGGCGAGCAGTACGCAAAGAAAGAACTGATCGAAGTGGAAGCGGACAGCCCTGAAGCATATGTCAAAGAAAATGGCAGATTTCCGATTATGGACATTTCCCAAAATGCCAATGGTGACACCGTGATTACAACCGGTGATGGCAAGGGCAACTTTTTAAGATACACTTTTTCGGAATAACCAATTTCAATTTATTGAATGCCGCCCGGCTGGGCGGCGTTCTTTTTTAGTCGATGTATGTTAACCGGTCAACATACACTTGCACAGTGGGCGTTTTTTCCTCCGTCTTTGTCAGAGAAAGGCGTCCGATGATCAAAAAACCTGAGAAATTGCTAAAAAAGTATCGAATGGGGGTTGCGAAGAAAGGGTGAGGTGTGATATAATAACGCAAATCTGCGTGCATTTAACATAGCTTCGGGAGCAGGTTTCTAACGCGTCCTGAAAAATCTTCGTAAGGAAGGTGCAAAAGTGGAAAATTATACCAAGTATCGGCTGAAGCCGGAGCAGGAACTGCGGGAGCTTCTCGTAGGAAAGGATAATATTTATATTGTTGCCTGCAACAAGTGCTTCAAGGAATTTGCAGAAATCGCCGAGCCGGAAGCAGAGGAGTTTATGGCTCTGTGCCAGAGCCTGAGCAAGACAGTCACCGGCAGCGTAAATATGGACTTTTTGTGCAACCGTCCTCTGACGGAAAAGGCACTGGAAATTCCGGAGGGTACGGAATTTGTGGCCGTGATCGCCTGCGGTCTGGGCATTCAGACGGTGGCTGACCTTGTTAGCCTGCCTGTGATTGCCGTTGCCGACTCCAAGCCCCAAAGAGGCTGTCACGGCATGGCTCTGACCAAGAAAGCCTGCGATGCCTGCGCCCAATGCTACTTAAATATCACCGGTGGCATCTGCCCCGTGGTAGATTGCGCCAAGAGCCTGGTCAATGGCCAGTGCGGCGGTGCTAAGGACGGCAAGTGCGAGGTGGACAACACCAAGGACTGCGCCTGGGCCAAGATTCAGGAGCGGCTGGCGAGCCAAGGCCGTTTGGCTGAACTGATCGAACAGCCGGTGCAGCTGCGGGATTATGCCAAGGTCAATCACAAGGCTGTTTCTGAATATGTGCACTCTGTCCGGGAGAGCCGCTATGCAGGTTACTATGGCGGTGTCCATCCCGTAGAAGGCAAGGAAGGCACAGAACATCTGCCTCTGGTGAAGTTCCCCGCTCCCAAGCAGGTTGTCATTCCCCTTTCCATGCATTTGGGCGCACCTGCCAACGCAGTGGTGCAGGTAGGTGACTATGTGAAAGTAGGACAGGTGCTGGGTGAGGCCGCAGGCTTTATCAGCGCTCCCGTACATAGCTCCGTCAGCGGCACTGTGGTTGCCATTGAGGAGCGGCTTCACGCAAGCCGTGGCAAATGCCTGGCTATTGTCATTGACTCTGACGGCAAGGACATCTTGCACGAAGATATTAAGCCCAACAAGGCTCTGGAAGAACTGACTGCTGACGAGATCGTGGAGATCGTTAAGAATGCAGGTATTGTAGGCATGGGCGGCGCAGGCTTCCCCACCTATGTAAAGCTGAAGCCCGGCAAGCCTATTGAGGCTGTTCTGATCAACGGCTGCGAATGTGAGCCTATGCTCACCGCTGACCATAGAGTGCTTTTGGAGTATGCCGATTCCGTGATCTACGGCCTGAAGGCTGTGATGAAGGCGGTGGATTCCCCCAAGGGCATCATCGTCATCGAGGACAACAAGCCCGATGCCATAGCATTGATGGAAGAAAAGATTGCAAACGAACCTGGTCTGGAAGTCCTTACTGCTAAGACCAAGTACCCCCAGGGTGGCGAAAAGATGCTGATCAAGCGCGCCTTGGGCCGTATGGTTCCCAGCGGCAAGCTGCCTGCTGATGTGGGTGCTGTGGTGTGCAATGTCAGCACCGTGAAGGCCATTTCCGATGCGATTCAGACCGGTATGCCCCTTATCGAGCGTGTGACCACCGTCACCGGTCCTTACATCCGGTGCCCCGGCAACTTTGTTGTAAAAGTTGGCACTAACGCCGCCGATTTGGTGGCCTACTGTGGCGGCATCCTTCCCGGCGATGTGCTGGTGAAGGCAGGTGGCCCCATGATGGGCTTCCCCCAGAGCGACCTGAACGCCCCCATTATGAAGGGCTCCAACGGCATTATTGCCATTGATAACGACCACACTGCTGCACAGGAGTGCATCAAGTGCGGCCGCTGCGTGGATGTTTGCCCCATGGAGTTAAAGCCCCTTTACTTCCACAAGCATTATGAGTCCGGCAACTGGGCCGGCTTCAAGGATGAAAAGGTGATGGATTGTATGGAATGCAGATGCTGTGAATACATCTGTTCCTCCAAGATCCCTCTGGTCACCAAGATCAAAGCCGGCAAGGCCGCAGTAAGGGAGATGAAGTAAGATGCTGATTACCCAGTTAAAGGATAAAGAAGTGATTGCCTCCCTTGCAAAGGGCAAGGTCTTTTTGCTTTGCTGCCACGGCTGTAAGGAAGTGTCTTTCCCCGAACATGAGGTGGAAGCTCTTTCCAAGGAACTGAACCTCACCGGCAAAAAGGTCACCGATTACATTTGCAATCCGGAGAACCTGAAAGTGCGGCTGGAAGGCTGCGCCGATGCCATTGAAAGCGCTGATGCCATTTTGGTTGCCAGCTGCGGCGTAGGCGTGCAGACTGTGGCGGAAATGCTGCCCCACAAGAGAGTGTACGCCATCTGCGATACTTTCCCGTTGCCCGGTTTCCAGGGTGTTACCCCTCAGGAAGTGGACTGCAAGCGTTGCGGTCAATGCTACTTAAATATCACCGGCGGCATTTGCCCCATCACTGCCTGCTCCAAGAGCCTTATTAACGGCCAGTGCGGCGGTGCCAAGAACGGCAAGTGCGAAGTGGACTGCAATATGGACTGCGGCTGGGAGCGGATCTACCGCCGCCTTGCCCAACTGGACCGGCTGGATGTGCTGAAAAGCCCGGTACAGATCCGTGACTACAATAAGGAGTAAGATGCTATGAGAATTACTGAACTGTTTGATAATGGCCAGTTTGTGGTGACTGCCGAAGTTGGCCCTCCCAAAGGATTTCATATTGAACACATGGTGGAAGAAGCTAAGACCTATCTTAGCGGCATCACTGCTGTGAATGTTACCGACAACCAGTCTTCCGTGATGCGTTTGGGCAGCCTGGCTACCTGTAAGGTGCTGAAGGATGCCGGTCTGCTTCCCATCTATCAGCTGACCTGCCGTGACCGCAACCGTATGGGCCTGCAGTCTGACCTTTTGAGCGCTGCCCTGTTTGGCATCGATAACATTCTGTGCCTGACTGGCGACCACACCACCATGGGTGACCATCCCGGTGCAAAGCCTGTTTTCGACCTGGATTCCGTTTCTCTGCTGCACACTGTCAGCCAGCTGGAAAAGGGCGTTGACCTGGCAGGCAATCCTCTGGTGGGTGAGCCTCCCAAGTTTGCCAAGGGCGCGGTGGTTTCTCCCTGCTCTGATTCCGTGGATGCCCAGCTTGCAAAAATGGAGCGCAAAGTCATGGCTGGTGCGGATTATTTCCAGACTCAGGCTGTTTTTGAGCCTGAGAAGTTTGCCAAGTTTATGGAGAAGGCTTCCCAGTTCGGCAAGCCTGTGCAGTTGGGTGTGATCATTCCCAAGTCTGCCGGTATGGCCAAGTTCATGAATAAGAATGTGGCCGGTGTCCATGTGCCCGATGAGATGATCGCCCGTCTGGCCGCCGATCCCGAAAGAACCAAGGCAGGTATCACCGGCGTGGAGATCGCTGCTGAGATCATCAAGGCCTGCAAGCCCTACTGCCAGGGCCTGCACATTATGGCTCTTGGTTGGGAATCCAAGGTTCCTATGTTGCTGGAACAGGCTGAAATTTAATAAAAGGCCTCCTCTGATGAGGAGGCTGGCAAAAATCTTTGATTTTTGACTGGAGGAGAGAATTCTCTCCCTCCGTCTTTTGCTGCGCAAAATCCACCTCCCTCGTCAGAGGGA
>JAZRUE010000055.1:0-40789 GCA_045652345.1 Faecousia sp.
GCAGGCATCAAGTACGAAGGCACCGCCCAGCAGTGGGAAGATGCCCAAGCTACTATGAAGGATATTCTGGACAGACTGGAAGTAGACTACGAAGTAGGTATCGACGAAGCTGCTTTCTATGGCCCCAAGCTGGATATTCAATATAAGAATGTCTTTGGCAAGGAAGACACCATCGTTACCATTCAGATTGATATGCTGCTGGCTGAAAAGTTCGGCATGGAATACACCGATGCCGACGGTCAGAAGAAGACCCCCTATATTATCCACCGCACCAGCCTGGGCTGCTATGAGCGTACCCTGGCCTACCTCATTGAGCGGTATGCCGGCGCTCTGCCTTTGTGGATGATGCCCCTACAGGTCAAGGTGCTGCCCATCACCGACCGGACCCACGAATATGCCAATGCGTTGGTTTCCAAGCTGGAAGCCGCCGGCATCTGGGCAGAAAGCGACTGCCGCAGCGAAAAGCTGGGCTACAAGATCCGGGAGGCACAGCTGCAGAAGATTCCTTATATGCTGGTTGTGGGCGACCGGGATATGGAAAACGGCACCGTTTCCGTCCGCACCCGGAAGGGCGATGATCTGGGCGCTATGACTCCCGATGAATTTGTGGCAAAGTGCCTGCTGGAAATCGCCACCAAGTCTAAGGAAGTATAATTCCCCATGCATTTGTTCAAAATAGGCAGAGGATACAATCCTCTGCCTATTTTTTACGGGGTGATCTTATGAAGAAAACTGTGGCACTTTCCCTGGCCGCCGGCATTGCCGGGACGGCAATCCTTTCTCACGCACTGACCCGCTGCCTTGTAGGAATGGCCGTGGATCGGCAAATGCCTGCCGTTCCGGGCAGACTGGCCAAGGCCATGATCCGGGGCGGTCGCAGCAACCAGGCCTTTTTCCGGGAACTGGAAAAAGACGGCCGCCTTTTGCAAGCCCGCCCCCATAAAAAGGTTGCCATCCGGGCAAAGGATGGGGAAACTTTGGTTGGGCATCTTTTCTCCTGCCCCAATCCCAAGCGGTTGGTGCTGGGTATGCATGGCTGGCGCAGCAGCTGGTCCTCCGACTTCGGAATGATTGCCCCTTTTTTGCTGGAAGAAGGCTGCTGCCTGCTCCTTCCGGAGCAACGGGGGCAAGGAGAAAGTGGTGGCAGCTATATGGGAATGGGCGCTCTGGAGCGCCACGACTGCGTGCGCTGGGCTCACAGCTTTGCCAGGTATTTCCCCCACCTTCCCTTATACCTGGCGGGTGTGTCTATGGGTGCCACCACCGTGCTGATGAGCACGGAATTGGGACTGCCCGGCACGGTCCGGGGACTTGTGGCAGATTGCGGATTCACCAGTCCCCAGGATATTTGCCGCCACGTAGTGCGTAAAAATCTCCATCTTTCCTACGGCCTTCGGGGTCCGGTGGCAAATCGCCTTTGCAAGCAGAAAAATCAGGTAGGCTTTTCCGGCTGCTCTGCGCCCCAGGCACTGGCACAATCTGAATTACCGGTGCTTTTGATCCACGGCTCGGATGACCGGTTTGTACCGGTGGATATGACCTATCAAAACTACCAGGCCTGCCGGGGACCGCGGCACTTGCTGATCGTTCCGGGTGCAGACCACGGCATGAGCTATTACAAGGACCGCGCTTCTTACGAAGCAGCAGTGCGCCGGTTTTTCGCCCGCTACGACAAGTAAAAAGAAGGGTAGCCACCCTTTACATTTCTCTTTTTTCGTGTTAGAATATATCGTGATGTAAAATCGGGAAAGGAGGATGTGCCTATGCTTCGCTGGGCTCGGCGGTACTTTTGGAATGCCTGCCGCAATTGTGATAAGATTCTGCTGCTTTTATGCGTACTCGCCAATGCCTTCGGAATCTTGATGATCGCCAGTGCCACCAATTACCATGGCACGATGCGGTATATGGAGCGTCAGCTGCTGGCTTCTGTGGGCGGCATTGCGCTGTTCATCCTCATTTCTTCCATCAATATCGACGGCATTTTGGAGCGGCGCTGGCTGCTGATCGGTGGTATGTATGGCCTGCTTTTGCTGCTGATCCCCTTCGGCGCGGATAACGGCTCCGGTAACCAAAGCTGGTTGAACATCTCCTGGCTGCCCTTCATGGTGCAGCCTGCAGAAATCTGCAAGGTGATTTTCATTCTGGTCACCGCCTCTATAATGGGCTCCCGGCAAAACAAGCCATCTTCCCTCGCCTCTGTTTCCCGCAGTGCCGTTCACCTTATCCTTTTGTTCGGCCTGAATATGGTCCTTTCCGATGACCTTGGCATTTCTGCCGTTTTCGTGGTTATCTATGCGGTTATGGCTTGGTCCGGCGGCATCAATGTCGGCTGGTTTGCCGTTGTAGGTGGCGGCGCTGTTGCCGCAGCCCCCTTCCTGTGGTCTATGCTGGACGGCTATCAGAAAAACCGTTTTTTGATCTTGTTCGACCCCACCATTGACCCTTACGGCTATAACGAGCGCTACCACACTTTGCGCTCTTTGAAGTCCCTGACCGGTGGCGGTCTGCTGGGACAAGGCTTGTTTAACGGCAACCGTACCCAAACCTACGGTGTTCTGCCCGCCCAACATACGGACTATATATTCTCTGCCATCGGCGAAGAATTGGGCTATGTGGGTTGTGTTTTTACCATTGTCCTGCTGTTTTTGATTGTGGCCCGGGTTATTTGGGTAGGCACCCGCAGCCCCGACTACACCCGTCGGCTGATCTGCTTTGGCTCCGCCGCCGCCCTTATTTTCCAGATCATCATCAACGTTGGCATGTGCATGGGCGTGATGCCGGTTATCGGTCTGACCCTGCCCTTTATCAGCTATGGCGGTACATCCATTTTGACCTTGTACGTTATGCTGGGCTTTGTATCCGGCGTATTTGCCCGGCCCAGCCCCACCAGTTACGAACGGTATATCCGTCCGCCCTATATGGCAAAAACATTATTATAACAAAAGGCAGCCTTTTGGCTGCCTTTTCAGATTGCCAAAGAACCCCCAAACCGTCAAAATGCGAGATGAAATAGCATTCCTTCCCCAAAGCCTTCCTCCTGGAGGAAGGTGGTAAAAATCTTTGATTTTCATCGGACGAGGGGTAAAAAAGCTTGCTGCGCAAGGCATTTTGACTTACTACGTAACTCTCCCCTCTCGAGTATCTATATACACTTCGGGGTCGAGTTGCTTGTCTTTGGCGCTTCTTTGACCTCTGTCAGTCTGTCAAAAATGCTTTTTTGACAGACTGAAAAGGCAGCCTTTTGGCTGCCTTTTATTTTGTCAGAAAGCAGAAAATGGCCAATCCTAAAAGAAGAGCCGCACCCATATAAAACCGCCAGGTCATTTTGCCTCCTTCCGGCAGAAAAATACTTTCCCCGCCTTGTCCACCGTCAAAAGCCAGGTTTCTTCCATGGTCGCTTTTTGCTTCTTTAATTCCTTTTTCAGCCACCCTTCGTCCTTTCCGGTCAAAGGCAAGTTTTCTTTCTGCAGTTTGCCGTCGCTGATCACCGTAATGGGCAAATGCTGTTCCTTTACCTTTATGCCGGCAGCCTCTGCGCTGGCGGGGGCATCCTTTGCATAGGGGAACACCGAAAGATTCCCATTGGTCTCCAAAATGGCGTACTGGACGCTCTCCAGATCCAGCACATCTTTTTCCCGCAAATGGCCTGTCAGTTCATCCATGGTCACCCGGGTGCGCCGCAAATTATTCTGCAAAATATGGCCGTTTTCAATCAGGATCACCGGCTTGCCGCAGACGAATTTCCGAAACCAAATACTGCCCATGGAAAGGCCGGACAGCACCAGTTCCATGCCCAGCACTGTCAAAACGGGAATAACGCCCGTCAAAAAAGGAATTTCCGCATCTTCCAAAGGAATGGCCGCAAAGTCCGCCACCATCATGGTTACCACAAATTCCGAGGGCTCCATCTGCCCCACCTGCCGCTTGCCCATCAGCCGAATGACCGCAATCAGCAGAATATACAGAATCACTGCCCGAATAAAAGAAAAAAGCAAAACTACCACCTCGGGATAGTTTTGCCCATTTTCTGTAATAAATGCAAAAACCGCGGTCACACCGCGGCTCTTGCAAAAAATAAGAGGAAAGGAAAAAGAAAAGAAAATTGAATCATTGTTACTGTTATCATAATCGGAAGATGTGAAGAAAAAAAGCGGTTAAATTTTAAGTTTTTATTAAGTTGCGAAAATAGTATAAAATCTTCTCTCCTCTTTCTCTAAAACAGCCCTGCACGAAATCCTATGGGGTCACTTTACAAAAGGCCAAAACCTTTGTATAATAACAAAAATACGAAGCGGAGGGTTTGCTATGCTTCAAAAATTGCAAGCGGTGCAAAACCGCTTTGAGGAACTTTGCGCCCGGTCTGAACAGCCGGACTTTTATAATGACCCCAAGAAGGCCGCCGCTATTTTGCGGGAGAAGAACGACTTGGAGCCTTTGATGGATGCCCTGGCAGCCTACCGGGCCGCCATGCAGGAAATGGAAGACGCCCAGGCACTTATGAGCGAGCCGGATATGAAGGAATTCTGCCAGCAGACTTATCAGGAAGCCAAGGCTCGCTCCGAAGTTTTATACAAAGAACTGCAGATTCTTCTCCTGCCCAAAGACCCCAACGATGAAAAAAGCGTCATCGTGGAGATCCGGGGTGGCGTTGGCGGCGAGGAAAGCGCCCTTTTCGCCCACAGTCTTTTCCGGATGTACAGTATGTATGCCGCCCAAAAAGGCTGGTCCATTGAACTGATGAACTACTCTGACACGGAGCTTGGAGGCGTAAAAGAAGCGGACTTCGTGATCAACGGGCGGGGAGCTTACTCCCGACTGAAATACGAGTCCGGTGTCCATCGTGTCCAGCGCGTGCCGGAAACAGAATCCGGCGGCCGTGTCCACACCTCCACCGCTACTGTTGCGGTCCTTCCGGAAATGGAAGAAGTGGATGTGCAGTTGAATCCTGCAGACATCGAAATGCAGGTGTTCCGGGCCAGCGGCGCAGGTGGTCAGCACGTGAATAAGACCAGTTCTGCCGTCCGGCTGATCCACAAGCCCTCCGGCATCGTTGTGGCCTGCCAGGAGGAGCGCAGCCAGGTGCAAAATCGCGAGAAATGTATGCGCCTTTTGGCTTCCAAACTCTACGAGATCGAGCAGGAGCGCCTCTCATCGGAAATTACCGGTATGCGCCGCAGCCAGGTAGGCACGGGCATGCGCAACGAGCGGATCCGCACCTATAATTTCCCCCAGGGCCGGGTCACAGACCATCGCATCGGCCTGACGCTTTATAAAATCGACGCCGTTATGGACGGGGCTTTGGACGAGCTGATCGACGCTCTGGCCACTGCTGACCAGGCTGAAAAGCTCCAATCGGCGCAATATTAAGGAACATTTTTATGGAATTTATCACACACTCCCCTGCGCAAACCGAGCAGTTGGGACAAAAACTGGGGCAAATCCTCCCCGCCGGTACGGTGATCGCCTACCGGGGTGACCTGGGCGCAGGCAAGACTGCCTTTACCCGGGGACTTGCCCGGGGTCTGGGGATCACCGACCCGGTGACCAGCCCCACCTACACCATTGTAAATGAATACCTTTCCGGCAGGCTGCCCCTTTTCCACTTCGATATGTATCGCCTCCACAGCGCCGATGACCTTTTCGACATTGGCTGGGACGATTATTTGGAGCGGCAGGGCATCTGCGCCGTGGAATGGAGCGAAAATGTGGCGGATGCCATGGAAGATGCGCTGATCGTCACCATTGAAAAAACCGGAGAAGAAAGCCGGAAGATCACGTTGGAAGGAGGGTCCTGCATTGCTGCTCTTAGCCTTTGAGACCTCCGCAAAAGCCGGATCCGTTGCCCTGATGAAAGAGGGCAAGCTCCTTGGGGAAAGCTACAACAACACCGGCCTGACCCACTCTCAGACCCTTTTAAAAATGGCAGAGGACCTGCTGAAAAGCTGCGGCTGTACGACCCAGGATGTGGAAGCCGTTGCCGTTGCCGCAGGCCCCGGCAGTTTCACAGGCGTTCGCATTGGCGTTGCCGCCGCAAAGGGATACGCCTGGGGTAAGGAGATCCCCTGCTACGGTGTTTCCACCTTGGAAGCCATGGCACTGACCCTTGGAGTCTGGAATGGCATCGTGGTTGGCGCTATGGATGCCCGCCGCAATCAGGTGTACACCGCCACCTTCCGGGCAGAAAAAGGCAACCTGACCCGGCTGACGGAAGACCGGGCCATTTCCCTTGCAGAACTGGGGGAAGAACTAAAAACGCTGCAAGAACCGATTTTTCTTGTTGGTGATGGTAGCAATTTGTGTTATAATACCTTGCAGGAGCAAGTGAAAACCCTGGTTTTGCCGCCGGAGCATCGGATGCACCAGCGGGCCTCTGGGGTTGCCCTTGCCGCAGAAGGCAAAATCGCCCGGGGTGAGCCCGGTGACGGTGCCGCCCTGACCCCCAATTATCTTCGTCTATCTCAGGCCGAACGGGAACGGCTGGAAAAAGAACAGAAATAAAGGAGCATCACTATGGCAAATGTACATGTTTTGGACCACCCTCTGATTCAGCACAAGCTCTCCATTATGCGGGATAAGAATACCGGCACCAATCAGTTCCGGGAACTGGTAGGCGAAATTGCCGCCCTGATGTGCTATGAAGCCACCCGCAATCTGCCCACCCAGGAAGTGGAAGTGGAAACCCCCGTGGCAACTGCCAAGGTAAAGGTTTTGGCAGGCAAGAAACTGGCCATCATCCCCATTCTCCGTGCCGGTCTGGGCATGGTTGACTCCATGGTTTCCCTGATTCCCTCTGCAAAGATCGGTCACATCGGTCTGTACCGGGACCCCGTGACACATCTGCCCGTGGAATACTACTGCAAGCTGCCGGAAGATATTGAGCAGCGGGTGGTTTTCGTGGTAGACCCCATGCTGGCAACCGGTGGCAGCGCCATTGCCGCCATTGATTTCCTGAAGAAGCGTGGCTGCAAGAACATCATTATGATGAACATCATCGGCTGTCCCGAAGGCGTTGCAGCTGTGCAGGAAGCCCACCCCGATGTGGAGCTGTACCTGGCATCTGTGGACGAAAAGCTGAACGAGCACAAGTATATCGTCCCCGGTCTTGGCGACGCCGGCGACAGAATTTTTGGCACAAAATAATACGTCAAAAGCAATAAAAAGGGTTTGAGATTTCTCTCAAACCCTTTTTATTTGTTCTTACCCAACACGAATTTTACAAGTATATGTTTCCCCTTCATGCACGGTGCTGATTGTTATAGGCATCATATTGGTACTCTTCACTGCTGTGATCGTATTGCCGGACACTTTAATGTAATCATTATTCAAGCAAGTCCAGTCCGTCGTGATTCGAGTGCCTGAATCATTGCCAAGGTATAACTTTGCGGTTTCACCTTCGCGAAGTGCCAAGTCGGCATAGTCGAGCAGCCCATATTGCGAGTAAACCACCAGTTTTTCTTCCGTAGGCTGGGGCGTGGGCTTGGGTGTTGGCGGCGCTGTTTCAACCGGCTTGGGACCTTTGGATACATCCAGCACTACAACCGTTTCTGTAGAAACAACGGTATTTGCACTGGGATTCTGGTTTACCACTGTGCCAGCCGGTTGGCTGCTATATACCTTATTGATCTGCGGTTCCGGGAAGCCCTTTTCCTGCAAAATATCGTTGGCTTCTTGTATGTCCTTTCCTATAAGAAGCGGAACTGCTACAGATGTACGACCATCGCCAACAACAACCTCACAAGCAATTGTCGCATTTCCGCAGGTGATAATGATATTGGTCGTACCGTTATTCACCGCAGTTATGGTGCCATTTTGGTCTACTGTTGCTACTGCCGTATCTTCAGAACTAAAAGAAATCACTTCCGTGCTATTTGCAGGCAATTTTGAGCAAGTGATTGCTTCGGTATCTCCTATGCTCTGCAAAAGATACCGTTCCGCAGAAACAACAAGTTCCTCGCAAGGTATTTCTTCCGGCAAAGTAGTGCTCAGAGGGGTTGGCAATACTTCCTCTCCGGGCTGCCGGTCATCAAACACTCCTGCTGCCCAGAGAATCGCACCGATTGCCACAATGCTGACAAAAATCAAAGCGATCAGGAGCACCGCCACATAATTTCGTCTTTTTTCCTGTCGATCTTCCGTTTTTGCTATTACAGGAACAGGCTTTTGGGGTTCATCAAGCACTTTTTTGATGCCGCGAATCAGGTCCTGCAAAAAGCCGATCTTCCCCATATCGTAGGACTGCAAAACACTCAGTGGTTCCGGCATTTCGTAAGGAGCCATATCCCGATAGCAGGGCAAAAGCAGCTTGCTGCGGTCCTTTTTCACCATTGCCAAAAAGCGGCTCCACTCGTTTTTTACCCAGGCCGCATTCATATACTCCGGCTTGGTGCCGATAACGATCATCACTTTCGCAGAGTTCAATGCTGCGAAGATGTAGGGTTCATACTGTCTGCCGGCCATATCTTCCAGGGTGATTCTGGAGAAGAACACCCGGTAACCCAAGTCTGTCAGCTGATAGTACACATCCTGGGCAAGCACACTATCTTTCGTTCTTTGCCCATTCTCGTCGGTTTCCTTGTAGCAGAGGAATACATCAAAAGGTTTTTCCTTTTGGGATGCCGCCAAAATGCCCCTTTGAACCTCCGCAATCTTGGCACCATCTTTTTGATACTGTCGCTTGGTGATTCCATCAGAATGCTCCAATGCCGCTAAATAGTCCACATCTTCCAGGAAATTATCAAAACTCAACCTATGGCAAGTGGGAATATACTCCATGGTGTTGGGGTCTTCCACATACTCAATGCCGAAACGGCACAGAGCGCAGCACCAGTGGGCCTCTGCATCGGTATCATCCTCTGCTACGATCCGTTCGTAGACAGAAAGAGCCTTGTCGAATTCACCGATCCGGCGGAAATGATTACCCCGGTTGAAGGCTGCAGCACGCTGATCATCATCCACCTTTGGGAAGGTCATAGAGCTACCGCAGTACTCACAAGTACCAAATGTTTTATCAGGATCCAGATCTACATCGCCACCGCACATTTTACATTTGAACAGTGCCATTGTTTTTCCTCTTTTCTACGATCAATAGTCCTTATACTTTCCGCAGTTTGTGCAGACCTTGTTGAACACGCCATGGAATTCGCCGCCGCAGTTCGTGCAGCGACCTGCCTTACGCCACTGCTCCACAGACTTGCTCTTCCGTTCCTCTTCATAGCGTATTTCGGCAATTTTCTCCTCGCACTTGGCAAGCAACGCATCTGCATCCTTGTAGCCGGGGATCTTCCGCAGCATTTCTGCCGCTTCCATTTGCTTTTGTATGCCCTTATAGGACATCAGCGTCATTGCCTGCCCCAAAATTGTTTCCTTGTAAGAACTCTTTGCCAATTCTCTGCACTGAACTGCCAGCACATCCGCATCCTTCCAGCCGGGAATAGATTCAAAGAGTCCGGCCGCATCTGCGTATCTGTGGACAGAATAGGAGGCACCATCCATTTTTGCTTTGGCAAGGCTGTACGTCGTATTCTTCCGGGCAACTTCCGCCTTTTCGATACATTCTTCTGCCAACGCGCCCGCATCCTTATAATCGAAAACAGAGGCAAAAATCATGGCAGCTTCCTTAAATTCCGCTTCCAACCTTGCCTTTTTCATCACGGACATGGCTTTTCCGTAAATGCCTTCCAGGCGGCTATTCTCATTCCGGGTCTTGATATGCTCCACATAGCCAACAAGGGTCATTCTCAGCTGCTCATCTGCAAAGCGGATGGCCTTCTGATAATGATTGTTATTATCAAAGGGTTGCGCGCAGCCCTTCAATTCTTCCTGCTTTCTGATCCGCAGCTGGGCCATCAGTTTACCAACATACGCCTGGGCGTTTTCCGGATCAATATCCAGCACTTTTTCGCAGTATTCGTTGGCAGAATCCCAGTCCCCGTCCTCCAGGAACATAAAGGTCCGCTTCAGCAGCGGCACAATATTGGCAGGAACCACAGCCTGCTGGAATGCAGGCGTTTCTTTCACGGGTTCCGGCTTTTTCTCTGCCTCCAGCACCTTCTTGATGCCGCGGACCAAATCCTGAATGAAGCCGATCTTGCCCATATCGTAGGACTGGAGAACGCTAAGCTGTTCCGGCATTTCATAGGGATCCATGCCGTGATAGCAAGGCAGCAGCAGTTTGCTGTGATCCTTCTTCATCATTGCCAGGAACCGGCTCCACTCATTCTTCACCCAAACCGCATTCATATACTCGGGCTTGGTGCCGATGACGATCATCACTTTCGCAGAGTTCAATGCTGCGAAGATGTAGGGTTCATACTGTCTGCCGGCCATATCTTCCAGCGTAATCCGGGAGAAGAACACCTTATAGCCCTGGTCGGTCAGCTGATAATACACATCTTGCGCCATCATACTATCCCGGGTGCGCTGGCCGTTTTCGTCGGATTCTTTGTAGCAGATAAACACGTCGAAAGGCTCTGCATTTTGGGACGTGGCCAAAATACCCCGCTGCACTTCTGCAATTCTTGCGCCATCCTTCTGATACTGCCGCTTGGTAATGCCATCGGAATACCGCAAAGCCGCCAGGTAGTCCACATCCTCCAGGAAGTTATCGAAACTTGCCCGGTGGCAGGTTGGGATATACTCATAGGTGTTGGGGTCTTCCACATACTCAATGCCGAACCGGCACAATGCACAGCACCAGTGGGCTTCTGCATCCGTGTCATCCTCAGCCACGATCCGCTCATAGACGGAAAGTGCCTTATCAAATTCACCGATGCGGCGGAAATGGTTGCCCCGGTTGAAGGCGGCTTCCCGCTGCTCGTCGCTGGCCCGGGAGACCGTCTGCTGAGTGCCGCAATATTCGCAGGTGGCGACGGTTTCACTGTTGTGAATCTCCAAAGAGCCACCGCACATTTTACATTTAAAGAGTGCCATAGGTTTTCCTCTTTTCCATTAAACAAAAATAAACAACAAGACAATTGCCGTGACAGCCACACCACCTGCAATTAAGCTAATGAGGGTGTTGCGCTTTTTTATCCGCTCCTCTTCCTGCTGGATCAGCGCCAATCGGGCTGCTCTTTCTCGCTCTTGTTTTTGTTCCCTTTCTGCGATTTCCGCATTCCTCTTCCGGCATTCTTCCAGCAGTTCGTCTGCGTCCTTCCAGCCAGGAATCATCTCCAGAATCCGGACTGCCTCCTCATTTTTGCGAATAACGGAGGTAGACATGCGGCGCTTTGCCTGCAGGAGGATCAGGTCCTTTCTGCACATCTCTGCCTTTTCAAGACATTCTTCTGCCAGCACATCGGAATCCTTGTAGCCAAACACGGCGGCAAAGGCCATGGCCGCTGCCTTGAAAGCGCCCTCTGTCTGTGCCTGGTCCATTTTGCTCTTGGCATCTTTGTAAAGACCCTCCATACGGGCGTTTTCATTCCGGGTCTTGATATGCTCCACATAGCTAACAAGGGTCTTTCTCAGCCCCTCATCCGCAAAGCGGATGGCCTTCTGATAATGATTGTTATTATCAAAGGGTTGTGCGCAGCCCTTCAGTTCTTCCTGCTTTCTGATCCGCAGCTGAGCCATCAGTTTACCAACATACGCCTGGGTGTTTTGCGGCTCCACATCCAGCACCTTTTCGCAGTATTCGTTGGCAGAATCCCAGTCTCCATCTTCCAGGAACATCGTCACCCGCTGCAGCAAGGGTGCCACATTGGTGGGAGCAGCCGTCTGCTGGATGGTAGGTGCTTCCTTTACAATCTCCGGCTTTTTCTCCGTTTCCAGCACCTTCTTGATGCCACGAATCAAATCCTGAACAAAGCCGATTTTGCCCATATCGTAGGACTGGAGAACGCTGAGCTGTTCCGGCATTTCATAGGGATCCATGCCGTGGTAGCAAGGCAGGAGCAGCTTGCTGTGATCCTTCTTCATTATTGCAAGGAAACGGCTCCATTCGTTCTTCACCCAAACCGCGTTCATATACTCGGGCTTGGTGCCGATAACGATCATCACTTTCGCAGAGTTCAATGCTGCGAAGATGTAGGGTTCATACTGTCTGCCGGCCATATCTTCCAAAGTAATCCGGGAGAAGAATACCTTATAGCCCTGGTCGGTCAGCTGATAATATACATCTTGCGCCATCATACTATCCCGGGTGCGCTGGCCGTTGTCATCAGACTCCTTATAGCAGATAAACACGTCGAAAGGCTCTGCATTTTGGGAAGTGGCCAAAATATCCCGCTGCACTTCTGCAATCTTGGCAGCATCCTTCTGGTACTGCCGCTTGGTGATACCGTCGGAATATTCCAAAGCGTCTAAATAGTCCACATCCTCCAGGAAGTTATCAAAGCTTGCCCGGTGGCAGGTAGGAATATATTCCATAGTGGCAGGGTCTTCTACATATTCAATGCCGAAGCGGCACAGCGCGCAGCACCAGTGGGCTTCTGCATCTGCAGGGTTTTCTGCCACGATCCGTTCGTAGACAGCCAAAGCCTTATCAAATTCACCGACCCGGCGGAAGTGGTTGCCCCGGTTGAAGGCAGCAGCACGCTGGTCGTCGTCCACCTTGGGGAAGGTCATGGAACTGCCACAGTATTCACAAGTACCAAAGGTTTTATCGGGAGCCAAGTCCACGTCGCCGCCGCACATTTTACATTTAATGATTGCCATACAGTTTCCTCTCCTCTTAAAAATCCTTATTTGTTCTGCTCCAAATAGATCAGCAGCACAGCAATATCCGCAGGGCTGACACCGGAAATACGGCCTGCCTGCCCAATGGACCGGGGACGGATCTCCTGCAATTTCTGCCTTGCTTCCAGCCGCAAGCCTGCAATGGCTTCATAGTCCAGGTCTTCCGGCAGCGCCCGGGCTTCTTCTTTTTGGAAGTCGCTGACCTGCTTTTCCTGCCGGGCAAGATAGCCTGCGTATTTCAGCTGGATCTGCACCTGATTGGTAACTGCCGGGGACAGTTCGGGGCGACCCTTATCAAAGGGCGCCAGGTCTTCATAGGTCACCTGGGGACGGCGCAGAAGGTCTGCCAATCGGGCGGAACTTGCCACCGGGGCAGATTCCCGCTTTTCCAGCATTTCGTTCAGTTCTTTGGAAGCCGGCACGCCGCTACCTTCCAGCCGAGCAATTTCCCGGGCAACCTGGGCATACTTTTCTTCCACCGCTTCCATTCGCTCCCGGCTTACAAGCCCCAGTCGGTAGCCGATATGGGTCAGCCGCTTATCCGCATTGTCCTGCCGGTGGAGCAGGCGGTACTCACTGCGGCTGGTCATGATCCGGTAGGGTTCTTCCGTTCCCTTAGTGACCAGATCGTCAATGAGCGTACCGATATAGCCGGTGTCCCGGGTGAGAATCAGAGGCTCTTCACCCTTTAATTTCAGTGCTGCATTGGCACCTGCCACAAAGCCCTGAACTGCCGCTTCCTCATAACCGGAGGAACCGTTGAACTGGCCTGCGCCGTAAAGGCCGGGAAGTTTTTTATGCTCCAGGGTGGGATACAGTTCCCGGGGGTCAACGCACTCATATTCAATGGCGTAGGCCGGGCGCATCATTTCTGCCTGTTCCAGACCGGGAATGGTGCGCAGCATCTGTAGCTGCACATCCTCCGGCAAAGAAGAAGAAAAGCCCTGGATATACATTTCTTCCGTGTCCAGTCCGCAGGGCTCAATGAACAGCTGATGCCGCTCCTTTTCCGCAAAACGGACGATTTTCGTTTCAATGCTTGGGCAATACCGGGGGCCCACACCGGAAATCGTGCCATCGTACATAGGACTGCGGTGCAGATTTTCCCGGATAATTTCGTGGGTTTCCCCGTTGGTATAGGTTAAATAGCAAACTGCCTGATTGTACAGTCCTCCCTCTGTGGAGAAGGAGAAAGGCTCCGGATTTTCGTCACCGGGCTGCAGTTCCATTTTGGAAAAATCGATGCTTCTGCGGTTCACTCTGGGGGGTGTGCCGGTCTTAAACCGCCGCAGGGACAGTCCCAGCTGCCGCAAATTATCCGCAAGACCGACGGAGGCGTGCATACCATCCGGGCCGGAGGCCTCCACGGATTCTCCGGTGATCACGGTGCTGTCCAGGTAAGTGCCGGTGGCAATCACCACCGCTTTGGCGTTATAAATCGCTCCCAAGCGGGTCTGTACGCCACTAACTGTGCCGTTCTCCGTCAGCACCTGGGTGATCATCGCCTGTTTCAGTTCCAGATTTTCCTGGGTTTCCAGGATGTGCTTCATATAGGCCTGATAATGCCGCCGATCTGCCTGGGCTCTCAGGGAATGGACTGCCGGACCTTTGCCACGATTGAGCATCCGATACTGGATGCAGGCCGCATCCGCCGCCAGGGCCATCTGTCCGCCCAGGGCATCCAATTCTCTTACCAGATGACCCTTTCCGGTGCCACCGATGGCCGGATTGCAGGGCAAATTGCCCACCGCATCCAGGTTAATGGTAAAAAGAATGGTATGCAGACCCATCCGTGCAGCCGCCAAAGCCGCTTCAATGCCTGCGTGGCCTGCGCCAACTACCGCAACATCACAGGACCCTGCCTGATAGGTGGTCATTTTGTTTCCTCCATAATTGGCCGGGTCACTACCTCACAGCGGTTAATGGGGGTGCCCAGGGCGTGGAATTTTTCTTCATAGCCGGTCATAATGCCAACAATGCCATTTTCGTGCAAGTTCCGGGTCACATTCCGGGGAGGCAGACCCACCAGTTCCATCTCCTCCAGGGAAAACTCGAAGAGAGATGCGTTATCAGTCTTGAAATGGATCTCGCCGCCGTCCTTCAGCACCCGGGAGTACAGCCGCAAGAAGGTGCGGAAGGTGAGCCGCCGCTTGGCATTCTTGCTTCTGGGCCAGGGATCGGGGAAGTTGATAAAGATCCGGTCGATCTCTCCAAAGGCAAAGCAGCCTTCCATCAGAGCCACATCCATATCCACAAAGAACACATTGGTAAGCCCCATGGCCTTTGCCTTTTCCATGGCCATCACCATAGCCTCCCGGCAGCGCTCGATGGCAATCATCAACACATCCGGGTTTGCCTGGGCAGTTTCTACGGTGAACTTGCCCTTGCCGCAGCCTACCTCCACCCAAAGGGCGGTGCAGTCCGGCTTTAAAGAGCGCCAATTTCCCTGCAAAGCGGCAGGATCGGTAATCTGCCACTGGCTGCAGGCGGCCATCCGGGGCTCTAAGTTGTTCTTTCTGCGCATTCTCATATTGCTTCCTCCGGAAACAGAAAATATTTCTAAACATTATAGCACAAAGAATAGGGTTCGTCAATTTGTGGCACAGAAAAAGCACCCCTTTTAAGAGGGGTGCAACCTTTTCGCCACTATTCTTCCGTGATGCACAGCAGGTCATTCGGGGTGCAGTTTAGCAACATGCACATTGCCTCAAGATTCTCGTACTGAATGGATTTCGTTTCATTGTTGACCATTCTGTTAAAATTCTGATAACTCATGCCAAGCTGCTTGTAAAGCCAGTATTTTGTCTTGCCTCGTTTGTTCAGCATTTCCAAAACATTGAGCCTAATCATAAGATACCCTCCCATAACTTATGTGTTAATGAGATAATATCTTAGTTTTCCTCTTTACTTATAGACTATTGCATTATATAATGTAATAGTCTATTTCGGGAGATTGCTATGATTACTGACGTTACAGGAATAACTTTGATTCCCGGAAATTTCGGAAATGAATGCCCGGGGAGTTGGGAAAATGCAGGTTTCAATTTCTGCTGCGACGAATGTGACTATTTAATTTGTTGTCTGGAAAGCCACGACCCCCAACAATGCCTTATTTGCAAAGCAACATCATTTCCGTAGGAAACATCATTGGCGTTGCATTTGATCTTTCGAATCTCCTCTGCGTAAGCATACCAACAAAAGGGACACCCAAACGGGTGTCCCTTTTGTTGGTGGACTTGAGGAGATTCGAACTCCCGACCCCCACAATGCGAATGTGGTGCGCTCCCAACTGCGCTACAAGCCCTTATGGAAAAATTATAGCACCCGTACCGTGTTTGTCAAGAACATTTCCCTTTTGTAAAAAACCTTCTATTTCCCTTTTGGGGGTTGCTTTTTTAGCACATTGTGATATGATGACCCCAGATAAACTTCCCAAAAAAACAGAAAGGACTGTTTTCTATGGAACATATTGTAAAAACCCAAAACGGCTATGATTTCTTTGGTCCCAAGGGCGTAGTTTGCGTATCTCTGACGGAAGAATACGGCCGGCTTTTTTATGCCCTGAAGCAGGGCGGCAAGGAGCGCTTTTCCAAATCTCCTTTGGGCATTTCCATTGGCAAGACCGAGGATTCTTTTGTGAACTACACCACCGGAAACAAGCTGGGGGCAGTGACTGAATCCGAAGTTCTTGGCCGGGAATTCACCGTTTACGGACGGCAGGAAAAGCGAGTGGAAAACTCCATCGGCTACACCGTTTCCGTACAGAACGGAGATGTCTCCTATGCCGTTGAAATCAAGGTTTTTGATGACGGTGCCGCTTTCCGGTATCTGTTCCCGGAAGATGCAGGCTGCTATGTCAACGGCGAGTACACCGAATTTTCCCTGGAAACCGGCAGCAAGGTCTACGCCTCCTTCGGTTGCCGCCACCCCGGCTGCAACACCGCCCTGAACGGCCACGATGCCCTTTGCTATGAATGTACTTATGAAGAATACGATCCGGCCGAAAAATTCGTGGCTACCGAGTATGCTCGGAAGATCGACTGGCACGATCTGGATCCCCAGGAGGACTACTATAACTATGTCCTTCTGCCCATGACCGTCAAATTCTCCGACGGTACTTTCGGCGCTCTGATGGAATCGGATGTAGTGAATTACTCCGGCGTTTCCCTGCGCCCCTACGGCAATTACCGCTTTGGCCTGAACACCTGGGCAGGCAAGAAGCAATTCCACACCTTCTGTGTAAAGGAAAAGGTCACCACCCCCTGGCGGGTACTGACCTTGGGAAATGACCTGACCGAGCTTTACTGCAACAGCATCATCCACGCTGTTGTAAAGCAGGCCGACAAGGACTTCTCCTTTGTAAAGCCCGGCCGCTCCGCCTGGCACTGGCATGTGGAAGTGATGCGGGGCGACAACCGCGGCTATCAGATGATGGAAGAATATACCATGGCCGCCGCAAAGATGGGCTATGAATACAACACCATTGACGGCGGCTGGGACAAATGGCTGGTGGCCGAAGAGGACGGCAAGGAGCTTTCCGTGGAGGAATCCCTGCGGAAGGTGATCGCTTTGGGTCAAAAGTACGGCGTAGAGCAGTTCTGCTGGGCAGGCTACTACGGCAATCCCCCTATGCTGAACCCCGATTCCTTCGATGAAAAGGGCAATTCTCCCTTCTCCAGCAAGGAAATTCTGGATATCATGGCAGATAACGGCGCGGTTGGCGCAAAGGTGGACTTCTTCCGCTCCGAAAGTGACCTGTATTCCGGTGTGGATCTGTACGATATCGTTGCCGACTACTGCGCCGAAAAGAAGCTGATGGTCAACTTCCACGGCAGCACCAAGCCCACCGGCCTTTCCGCCAAGTACCCCAACGAGGTTTCCCGGGAAGGCATCAAGGGTATGGAAAACTTCTTCTATAACCCGGTTCGCTATCCGGATATTGCCCACGGATTCTCCACTTTGACCTTTGTTCGCGGTCTTGCCGGCCACGGCGACTGGACTCCCCTCATTCACGACGGCTTTGGCCTGGCGGCCGTTCTGATGACCGACTCTCCCATGGCTACCATTTCCGCCACCTGGGAAGATCTGATCGCCTGCCCTGCCAAGGATCTGCTGAAGCAGATTCCCGCCTCCTTTGACAAGACTGTCATCCTTCCCGAAACAGAGTTCGGCAAGTATATCTCCATGGCCAAGGCCAAGAACGGCAACTGGTATGTGGCCGGCATGAACGCCCAGGATCACACCGTCCGGCAGACCATTCGTCCCTACGAATTTATGCCTGCCGGCGTTTACCGGATGGATCTGTGGTTTGATTCCCCCGAGGGACTGCGCCACGAATACCGGGTCATGCAGGCCAAGGACCCGGTGGATATCGATGTTCCTGCCTACCGTGGCTATGCTCTTTCCTTCCAGCAGTTGTATATGAACTATCACGGCGGCGAGATCACCGGACCTGTTACTCTGTCTGCCTACAACGCAGATGCCATCTACTACACCACCGATGACACCGATCCTGCCACCTCTGACAGCCGCATTCTTTATAATAGAAAGCCCATCAAACTGGAAAATTCCTGCTATCTGCGGGCCGTTTCCATGAAAGAGGGCAAGGTGGTTGCCACCGCAAGATACCGCTTCAATAAGATTGAGGACTAACAAAAAAGGAGTTGCATTGTATGCAACTCCTTTTTTTATTTCTTCTTAAACCATCGCCTGATGCGTTTATTGTTGCCGGAGATGTCTCCCAAATAGTAGGACACCAGGCAACCCAGCACCGCAAAGGAAATGGCCACAGCCCCTTCCCAAAAATCGCTGATCTTGTAGCAATCCTCCAGCACATTGGGAATAATGGAAACAAACAAGCCAAAAATCACGGAATATGTGAGGGTATAGGCCTTTTTCAGCAGGAAATTCATCAGCACAGATATGCCTGCCGCACCTAATATCAGGCCGATGGCAATGGGCAAAAGATTATCGAAGGAAAGATTGGTGGTTGCCTCCAGGTAAAAATCAAACAAGCCCAAGGCCGTGAGAATCACCACATTATCCACACCGGGCACGATGGAAGAACCTGCCCAAACCACGCCCAAAAGCACCTTTTGCAGGAAATTGGGATCGGAAACCGGCTCCACAAAGGCGGTATTCATGCCGAAAAGCATAAAGCCTGCCAGGCCGGAAATCAGCATAACAAAGTAATATCGGCTCCGGAAGCCCTTTTTCCGCACCTGCTTATAAAACAGCGGGATGGTGCCTAACACCAAGCCTAAAAATGCAAACCGGGTTTGGGTTTCAAAATTGGCAAGGAGCAATTTTACCACCCAGTTAAATCCCAAAATGCCGCAGCCCATACCCAATATGATGGGGAGCAAAAACAGCACTTTTTTGCCAAAGTTCTTAAAAATGGAGCCTACCGCGCTGATCACCTGCTCGTAAAGGCCCATGATGACCAAAAGCACACTGCCGGAAAGACCCGGCACAACGCCGCCAATTCCAACTACAATGCCCTTTAGAAAATTCCTGATCGCTTGCACCGGCTCACCTCCTCTTTTCTATATAGTACCAAATTTTTTATTTTTTTCAATAGGAAAGTGGTTGTCAAGGGGGTTCCGTTCTGTTGCTATTCCATTAACATTTAGGATAAATGGTAATTGTATGATAGTTTATGGGGAGTCAAAATGCACGAAAGGCCCCGCCTGCCGCGAGGGAACTCTATAATACACTTTTAGAAAAAACAAAGAGGAGGGCCGTTGCCCTCCTCTTTATTTGCTATTATTTAGTGTCGTATATGTGAGGTTGCCCTCTGCGTCGTAATTGGAATAACCCAGGCATATACCGTTTTCATCATAGCTGTATATCGTATACTCGCCTTTGCTGGAAATGCTTTTTACATGATGGCCGTTTTCCCAAATATAGGTACGCACCTCTGTTACCTTGTCGTTTCTATCATAGTAAGTGTCGGATATGCAGTGGTCTTCTTCATCGTACGCTGAGATCCAGTAATAGTACTCTCGGGGATTTCTGTTCGCTACAGTCGTTTTGATCTTTAGATCTCCCTCATACTCATACCCTATATAATATAGGAGTGTCCCGTCGAGACTATAGTAGGTGTGTCGAACAGGCTGCTGCTTTTCGTTATACTTTGTGACGCATTTATGGCCCATCCCATTATTACAAAAAACAATTGTGTCTGCTATTTGGGTCTGCTTGCCTTCCGCATTGTAGGTATATACTGTCTCCTCTTTTGTGTTTGTTGCCCCGTCATATATAAGCTTTTTGATCAGGTTTCCCTGGTCATCATATTCTTCCCCGGTTTCCTCAATGAGGGTATCATTTGCGTCGTAGGTGCGCTTTTTCATCTGGCCTTCTTCGTAGAAATACTCTTTCTTGCCCTTATAAGTGCCGTCATCGTCTACAAGGTATTCTACCAGCAGATTACCCCCGTCATCATACACATTCTGAAAAGGGGTGGCTGGGGGTTCTTCCTGGAGCGCTTCTCCCTGGGGTTTATGACAGGCGCTGAGCAAAAGCAGTGCTAAAAGTAAGGCGATTATTCCAAGTAGTTTCTTTTTCATAGGCTTCTCCTTTCTTTTTCACCAACTATAACGAAGAAAGATGTCCATTCTGGACAGGTAAAATTTATTTTTCTACAACCATTTTTGTCAGGTCGATCAGGTCATTTTTCTCCATATAAGCGCTGATGGAAAAGGTGGCCTTCCCGGGAACAGACCAAACAATGGCATTCCGGTACGCCGGGTCCTGAGAAATATAAATATCCATCACCTGGCCATCCACCGTTTCTCGCAGGTGGATATGATTTTCCATCTTCATATAGTAGGCGCCCCCGTCCGGGTCGTACTGATAATCAAGCACCAGAAATTTCCCGGCAAGGTCGGCATACAGCACAAAGCCGCCGCCCTTTCTTTGGGAGCGCTCTACCACCCGATACCCTTCCGGCACTTTCTTCAGATCGTAATTGCGGACCACCGGGTCGGCAGTTTCCTTGGGGGAAAAGTAATCGGATACCATGTTGATCCACCCCATAACGGTGGCGTGTCCGTCGGCGCTGGAAAGGATCGCTGTACTGCCAAGGAGCGCCACAACAATCAGGGCGCAGGCCACCCGCTTAAAAGCGGTGTAAGCAGGTCGGTGCTTTGTTTTGCGGCAAAGGCGGGCCATTTTCTTATCAAATTTTTTAGAAAATGTGTGGGAAGGGACATCCTCCGGCAAGGAAGCCAGCAGGGCCTGCTCGTATTCCTGGGTGGCTTGGGTCAGCATTTCGTCAGAAATCATAGTAACCCCTCCTCATTACAAAGTTTCTCCAATTTTTCCTTTGCCCGTTGGAGCCGTTTATTGGCATTGGCTTCGGAAATGTTCAGCATTTTGGCAATCTCCCGGGCGGTATAGCCATAGCGGTACCGTAACATCAAAATATCCCTGTCCCGGGCAGCAAGCCGGGAAAAGCAACGGGCGATTGCAACATTTCCCTCATAGGAAACATCAAGGCCTGCCGTTTCTTCCAGAAGCAGGGTTTTGGGATGCCGTTTCTTCTGCCGGTACAAGTCGATTGCCTTGTTTTCCGTAATCGTAACGATGTAACCCTTGGTTTTTGGACAAGTTGGGGAAGAAAATTTTTCAATATTCTCCGCTATAGACACAAAAGCGGCGTGAACCACATCTTCCGCGTCCTGCTGGTTTTGCAATATTTTATTGGCTATGTAAAACATCAAGTCCCGGTACTGCAGGTAAAGGCTCTCGAATTTATCCTTTTCTGCCGGGGTATCGATCATCTGTATATATACAAGCATTTTCTGTCTTCCTTTAAGCCGTTTGTTTAATTATATAATAACGAAATAACACCCGGTTTTTGGACACCTCCGGGAAGAAAATTTTCATTTTCTCTTTTTCTCACGCCGTACGGGCAAAAAGAAAACCACCTCGAATGCATTTCCTGCGTTGCGTTATTTTTACGAATTGATCTTTGTTCACAGTCCTGCCGGACTGCGCTCAACGATCAATGGAATCTCCCACGGGCTAAAAATTGCTCGCCCGCTCTCAATTTTTGCACCGGTGTGCCACCGGTGCCGCCCTTTCGATTCCCGTACGGGCAAAAAGAAAAACCACCTCGAATGAGGTGGTTTTCTTTTTGGTGACCCGTACGGGAATCGAACCCATGTTACCGCCGTGAAAGGGCGGTGTCTTAACCGCTTGACCAACGGGCCTGGTAGCGGCGACCTGATTCGAACAGGTGACATACCGGGTATGAACCGGCTACTCTACCAACTGAGTTACGCCGCCATATTTGAGCAAGTCGCCCAAAGTGCTTTGTTATTATATCCAAGTGTTCCTGGTTTGTCAAGAGAAAAGTTTGCATTTTGAAAGTTTTTTTGGGGAAACTGTTTTTGTGAGGTGGTGTGCTTGCAAACCGTTCGTCCCCTTGTATTCTTTTTATTTGGAGGGCTGGCTTATGTCACGCTGGAGATCCTATGGAGAGGCCATAGCCACTACAGTATGTTCCTGGCCGGAGGGCTTTGCTTTTTGCTATTGGGCAAAATACAAATGCTACACCCCCAGCTCTATCTGCCCCTGCGACTATTACTGGGGGCAGTGGTTATCACAACCGTAGAGCTATTGCTGGGTCTTATTTTCAATCGGCACTATCAGGTTTGGGATTATCGGGGGCAAAGCTTCAATTTTCACGGGCAGATCTGCCTAAAGTATTTTTGTCTTTGGATTCCCGTCAGTTTTGTGGCGATGTGGCTGTACGAAAGATTAGATATGATGTTTGCCTACGGCAAATGATACTATCAAGGTTATGAAATCCCAATTTATAATTTCCCGGAGCATATAGTAGCCGCTGTTGAAAACGGCAAGAATTAGTGGCGAAAGATTTTGGCGCAAATGAAAGTCCCCAAAAGGCAGACATACTTTGTGTATTTCGCCTTTTGGGGACTGCACAGTTGGGGCAAAAGATTCGCCAATAATCGCCGCCGATTTCATCAGCGGTTACTAAAATCAACAATAGAAATCTTTGATTTTCTTTGCGCGGCTGGGATGGCGCAGCTTGCGGATGGCCTTGTTTTCGATCTGACGGATTCTTTCACGGGTAACGTGGAAGTTCTGACCCACTTCTTCCAGGGTGTGGGTACGGCCGTCATACATACCGAAGCGCATACGCAGAACATCGGCTTCTCTTTCGGTCAGGGTATCCAGGATCTCCTTCAGTGCTTCAGCAAGCAATGCATTGGAAGTGGCATCGGCAGGGCCGGGGGTCCGCTCATCTTCCACGAAGGAACCGATGGAGGTATCTTCTTCGTCACCAACGGGGGTATCCAAACTCAAAGTATCCGCAGCGGTACGGTTGGCCTCGATGATCTTTTCCACCGGCAGGTTCAGCTCGGCTGCGATCTCCTCTACAGTAGGCTCACGGCCCAGCTCCTGCACCAGTTTCCGGTTGCAGCGGGTGGCCTTATTGATGACTTCCACCATATGCACCGGCACCCGGATGGTACGGGCCTGATCGGCAATGGCGCGGGTGATGGCCTGCCGGATCCACCAGGTAGCATATGTAGAGAACTTGTTTCCCTTTTTGTAGTCAAACTTATCCACAGCGCGGATCAGGCCGGTGTTACCTTCCTGGATCAGGTCCAGAATGTGCAGGCCTCTGCCGGAGTATTTCTTTGCAATGGACACCACCAGACGGAGGTTTGCTTCCGTCAGCTTATCCTTGGCGGCCTGATCGCCCTCGCTGACGCGACGGGCCAGGTCTACTTCTTCTTCGGGGGTCAGCAGCTTGATCTGACCGATTTCCTTCAGGTACATACGCACCGGATCGTCCAGATTGTATTCTGCAGCCAGGTCCACCGGGTCCACCAGTTCTTCTTCGTCCAGGCCGTCCAGGGACAGGTCATCCCCCAGGTCATCTCCCAGATCCAGATCCAGATCGTCGTCCAAATCCAAATCCAGGTCGGCGCTGACCACCTGGATGTTCATAGCCTCAAAGCGATCGTATATCTCCTCAATTTTTTCCGGGGACAGATCCATTTTCTCCAGAATGGCATTCAGGTCCGTGGTGCGAACCATGCCTTCCTTCCGGCCCTGGGAGATCAGTTCCTGCAAGGCTGCCTGCATCTCTTCCGGAGTCTTTGTGTTTTTCTTGCTCATATTCTTTCCCTTTCCGTATTTTTCTTCGATGTAAGACTATAGTCTGCAATTTCTCTTTTGACAAGGGGTTTTTACAAATATTTTTACAATTTTTTCTACACTCTATGATTCCCCTCTTTTATGGCAAAGATACAGTTTACTTTTCCGGAAAAATTCGGTATAATCATAAAAAAACATATTCTCAGAGGGATTTTATGACAGACCTTTCCAAAATCAGAAATTTTTCCATCATTGCCCATATTGACCACGGCAAGTCCACCCTTGCTGACCGGCTTCTGGAAGAATGTAACGCCATTGACAGCCGGGAAATGGAAAATCAGATCCTGGACTCTATGGACCTGGAGCGGGAGCGTGGCATTACCATCAAAGCCACCGCCGTCCAGCTGACCTACCGGGCTCAGGATGGGGAAACCTATGCCCTGAACCTGATCGACACCCCCGGCCACGTGGACTTTAACTATGAAGTGAGTCGCTCTTTAGCTGCCTGCGAAGGCGCTATCCTGGTTGTAGATGCCAGCCAGGGCGTAGAAGCTCAAACCCTTGCCAACACCTTCCTTGCCACCGATGCAGGCCTGGAAGTGCTGCCCGTTATCAACAAGATCGATCTGCCCTCTGCACGCCCGATGGAGGTGAAGCAGGAGATCGAGGATATTATCTGCATCCCCGCAGAAGATGCTCCGGAAATTTCCGCCAAGAACGGCATCAATATTCCTGCTGTTCTGGAAATGATCGTCCGGGATGTTCCCTGCCCCAAGGGCGACCGGAACGCGCCTTTGCAGGCTTTGATCTTTGACAGCCAGTACGACTCTTACCGAGGCGTTATCGTCTACACACGCATCAAGGAAGGTACTGTCCGGGCAGGTATGGAAATCAAAATGATGGCCACCGGCGCTGTTTACAAAGTTGTGGAAGTGGGCACTATGAATCCCCTGGGTCTGACCCCCCGGGATGCATTGGGTGCAGGTGAGGTCGGCTACATCACCGCCTCCATCAAAAATGTGGCAGACACCCAGGTTGGTGATACCATCACCTCTGTGGAAGCCCCTGCCGCAGAACCTCTGCCCGGCTATCGGAAGGTACAGCCCATGGTCTACTCCGGCGTGTATCCCGCTGACGGCGCAAAATATCAGGACCTGCGGGAAGCATTGGAAAAGCTGAAGCTGAACGACGCTTCCATGAGCTACGAGCTGGAAAGTTCCATTGCTTTGGGCTTCGGTTTCCGTTGCGGTTTCCTGGGACTTTTGCATATGGAAATTATTCAGGAGCGGCTGGAAAGAGAATATAACCTGGACCTGATCACCACCGCCCCCAACGTCAGCTACCGAGTCACCAAAAACGACGGCACTGTGCTGATGGTAGATAACCCCCTGGATTACCCCGATCCTATGGAAATCCAGCTGGCGGAAGAACCCTTTGTAAAGGTGAACCTGATGGCGCCCCAGGAATATGTGGGCAACATTATGGATTTGGCCACCTCCCGCCGGGGCGAATTCAAGGATATGGTCTACCTGGATGCCAACCGGGTGGAACTGCACTATGAAATGCCCCTGAACGAAATTATTTACGACTTCTTTGATGCTCTGAAATCCCGGACCCGGGGTTACGGCTCTTTGGACTACGAACTGATCGGCTACCGTCCCAGCCGCCTTGTGAAGCTGGATATTCTCCTCAACGGCGATATTGTGGACGCCCTCAGCTTCATTCTCTTCGCGGACAATGCTTATCCCAGAGCCAGAAAGATCTGCGAAAAACTGAAGGAGAACATTCCCCGCGCCCAGTTTGAAATTCCCGTGCAGGCAGCCATTGGCGGCAAGATCATCGCCCGGGAAACCATCAAGGCCCTGCGCAAGGACGTGCTTGCCAAGTGCTATGGCGGCGATATTACCCGAAAGAAAAAGCTTTTGGAAAAGCAGAAGGAAGGCAAGAAGCGGATGCGCACCTTCGGTACAGTTTCCGTTCCTTCCGAGGCATTCATGGCAGTACTGAAGTTGGACGAGGATTAAAAAATGGGACTGTTTCAAAAGAAAAGCAAAACCCCTTTGGGCATATATGTCCACATCCCCTTCTGCAAAGCCAAGTGTCAGTACTGTGACTTCTACTCCGTCACCGGTAAGGACGAGGCTTTGATGGAGCGGTATATGCGCGCCATCTGCACCCATATTGCAGAAACCGCTCCCCAGGCGCCGGGATATTTGGTGGATACCGTTTACTTTGGTGGCGGCACGCCCTCTTTCTTCGGTGCTGACGGCCTGACCACCATTCTCAATACCATCCGGAAGCACTTTGATGTGTCCCCCCGGGCAGAAATTACCTTTGAGGCAAACCCGGAGTCTGTAACCGATAGTCTGCTGAAGCATCTCCACCGGGAAGGCTTCAACCGGGTCAGCCTGGGTATTCAGTGCGATGACGACAAGATTCTGCATATGCTGGGTCGTGTTCACTCCTACCAGCAGGCGGAAGATGCGGTGCGGCTTATCCGGCGCAGAGGGTTCCGGAATCTCTCTGTGGACCTGATGTTCGGTCTGCCCGGTCAGGCACTCCCCGACTGGGAGAAGACACTGCAAAATGTGCTTTCTCTTGCCCCGGATCACATCAGCTGCTATGCCCTGAAAGTGGAGGAAGGCACGCCGCTTTATGCCTCCAAGGATTTTTACAACTTGGGCGATGATGACACCCAGGCGGATATGTATCTGCGCTGCGTGGAGATCCTGAAGAGCCGGGGCTACCGGCAGTATGAGATTTCCAATTTCTGCCGTCGGGGCATGATCTCCCGCCACAACATGAAATACTGGACCGGCGGAGAATATCTGGGCTTCGGTCCGGATGCCAGCTCTGACTTTGGCGGCCGTCGTTTCAGCGCCGTCCGTGATGTGATGGCCTATATCCAGCAGATGGAAAATGGCGGTCAAGTCATGGAAGAAGTGCAGGAAATTTCCCATCGGGAGCGGGCAACAGAATACCTGATGATGTCCATGCGGACAGTCCACGGTATTGACAAAGCCGAGTACGAAACCCGCTACCGTTTGCCCTTTCATCCTTTGGAACGGCTGCTTATACGTTGCCAAAAGGAAGGCCTTGCCAACCAGTCCTATGAGGGCCGCTGGCATCTGACCCCCACCGGCTTCCTGGTTTCCAACCGCATCATCTCCGATATGATGCTCCTGCAGGAACGCTCCAGACCGATTAAATGATTAAGTAATCTCGGCCCCCTCTCTGAGGGGGCTGGATTTTTTGCGCAGCAAAAAAGACTGGGGGAGTGTCCTTTCTAAGGGTGCGACACTCCCTCCGTCACGACTGCGTCGTGCCACCTCCCTCAAAGAGGGAGGCAAGATTGCATTCCACAAGCGAAACGGATCAATCCGTCCCTACAAGGGCTTTTTTGTTTGTGGCGGCAGAAGATTCACAAAAATGCTATCCTTTTTTCTTTTTCTATGTTATAATGGTAAAAATATGTGCATTGCACCCAAAGGAATTATCAAAGGAGATTGCTATGGGATTATTTACCAAACTGTTCGGCACGCGCAGTGAGCGTGAAATCAAAAAAATCGCCCCCATTGTAGAGAAGATTCTCGCTTTGGAGGAAGAATATAAAGCCCTTTCCGAGGAAGAACTGAAGGGTAAGACTGCCCTTTTTAAGGAGCGCCTTGCGGGCGGCGAAACCCTGGACGATCTGCTGCCGGAAGCCTTTGCGGCTACCCGGGAGGCAGCCGACCGGGTGCTGGGTATGCGTCCCTATCCCGTACAGCTGATGGGCGGCATTATCCTCCATCAGGGTCGCATCGCAGAAATGAAGACCGGCGAAGGCAAGACCCTGGTTGCCGTGCTTCCCTGCTACCTGAATGCACTGACCGGTCGCGGTGTCCACGTGGTAACTGTGAACGATTATCTTGCCAAGCGTGACTCGGAATGGATGGGCAAGGTCCACCGGTATATGGGCCTTTCCGTAGGCCTGGTCATTCCCGGCATGAAGCCGGCGGAACGGCGGGTTTCCTATGCCGCTGATATCACTTACTGCACCAACAACGAACTGGGCTTTGATTATCTGCGGGATAATATGGCCCTTTATAAGCAGGATCTGGTGCAGCGGGGTCACGCCTTTGCCATCGTGGACGAAGTGGACTCCATTTTGGTGGACGAAGCCCGGACACCTTTGATCATTTCCGGCAAGGGAGAAGATTCCTCTCAGCTTTATCAGCAGGCAGATTCCTTTGTGGCAGGCCTGAAAAAGAAAGTCTTTGCCAAAACCGAGGACAAGGAAGTTCACGACGATTACGACTGCGACTATTTCGTAGATGAAAAATCCCGGACAGTCTCCCTGACCGCCTCCGGCATTTCCAAAGCAGAGCGGTATTTCGGCATTGAAAACCTCTCCGATCCGGAAAATGCCACCCTTTCCCATCACCTGAACCAGGCTATGAAGGCCCGGGGTCTGATGAAGCGGGATATTGACTATGTGGTGCGGGACGGCCAAATCATTATCGTTGACGAATTCACCGGACGACTGATGTTCGGCAGACGGTACAACGAAGGCCTCCATCAGGCCATTGAAGCCAAGGAAAAGGTGACCGTTGCCGGCGAAAGCAAGACTCTGGCTACCATTACCTTCCAAAACTTCTTCCGTCTTTACGACAAGCTCTCCGGTATGACCGGTACGGCACTGACAGAAGCAGAAGAATTTGAAGCCATCTACCGGCTGGATGTGGTGGAGATCCCCACCAACCGCCCGGTTGCACGGCTGGATCATAACGACGCCGTTTATAAATCCGTCAACGGCAAGTATCGGGCCATTATCCAGCAGGTGATCGCCTGCCACGAAAAGGGTCAGCCCGTCCTTGTGGGTACGGTTTCCATTGAAAAGAGCGAACTGCTCAGCAAGCTTTTGAAAAAGGTGGGCATTCCCCACAACGTGCTGAACGCCAAGAACCACCAGCAGGAAGCCCAGATCGTTGCCCAGGCAGGCAAACTGGGGGCTGTGACCATCGCCACCAACATGGCAGGCCGTGGTACGGACATTGTGCTGGGCGGTAATGCAGAATATATGGCTCTGGCAGAGCTTTCCAAGCAGGACCTTCCCGAAGAACTTTTGCAGGAGGCCAACGCCTTCTCCGAAACCACCGACCCGGAGGTTCTCCGCGTTCGGGATCTGTACAAGGAACTGCTTGCCAAGTACAAGGCGCAGATGGCCCAGGAGGCCCAGCAGGTGAAGAATGCCGGCGGTCTTTTCATCATCGGTACCGAGCGCCACGAATCCCGCCGAATCGACAATCAGCTTCGCGGCCGTTCCGGCCGTCAGGGCGACCCGGGCGAAAGCCGCTTCTTCCTGAGTATGCAGGACGACCTGATGCGTCTGTACACCACCGACCGGGTAATTGCTATGATGGATGCACTGGGCCTGGATGAGGACACTCCCATCGACGCCAAAATCCTTTCCGGTGCTGTGGAAAACGCCCAAAAGAGCGTGGAAAGCCGGAACTTCCGTTCCAGAAAGAACGTTCTGGAATACGATAACGTGATGAACACCCAGCGTGAGGTCATTTATGCCCAGCGGCAAAAGGTGCTGGATGGAGAAGACCTGCAGGAAAACATCGCCCATATGCTGGAGCAGGTTGTGGAAACTTCCGTTGCCGATGCTCTGGCGGAATTCGGCGGGCTGGTAACAGAAGAAAGCCTGCAGGCCGTCAACAATAAGCTGCAGGGTATCTACTATCCCAAGGGCACGGCATTCCAAGCCCAGGATCAGCAGGAACTGATTCAGGAAATTCTGGAAGCCGCCCAGGCCCTTTATGCAGAAAAGGAAGCCCGATACGGCGCCCATATGATGCGGGAACTGGAGCGGGTGATTATGCTCCGGGTGGTAGACGAACACTGGATGGACAACATCGATGCCATGGACGATTTGAAGCAGGGCATCGGTCTGCGGGCCTATGGTCAGCACGACCCGGTTATCGCCTACAAAGAAGAAGGCTATCAGATGTTCGAGGCCATGATCAACGCCATCCGGGAAGAAACCGTTCGCCGGCTGATGACTGTGGAGCTCCGTCCTTCCCAGGAAGTGAAGCGGCAGAAGGTTGCCACAGAATTCTCCACTTCCGGAGAAAAAACCGTGAAGAACCAGCCCGTACGGGTCACCGGCAAGGTTGGTCCTAACGATCCCTGCCCCTGCGGCAGCGGCAAGAAATACAAGAAATGTTGTATGCATAAGCAGTAAGCAGAAAGGAGGCACTATGGAGTCTGTAAAAATTGGAAACTTGGAATATCTGTGTGCCCCCTCCATATCTGCGCCTCACTGCTTTACCACCCGGTTTGGAGGTGTCAGCGAAGGATACCTTTCCGCTATGAACATCGGCCTGACCCGGGGAGATAACATTCAAAATGTTTGGAAAAACTATGAAATTTTAGGAAATGCCATTGGTTTCGACCCTAAAAACTGCGTTCTAACAAAGCAAACCCACACCGATATCATCCGGGTCGTCACTTTAGAGGATTCCGGAACCGGCCTATATAAGCCGGAATTTGCCCCCTGCGACGGCTTGGTAACTGACACAGAAGGTCTGGCACTGGTGGTATTCACCGCCGACTGCACCCCCGTTCTTTTATATGATGAGAAAACCGGCGCCGTTGGCGCTGTCCACGCAGGCTGGAAAGGCACTGCCCAGGACATCACCGGCAAAGCGGTGGAAGCCATGGTGAACGCCTTTGGCACCGACCCCAAAAACATCCGGGCAGCCATTGGCCCCAACATTGGGCAATGCTGCTTTGAAACCGACCGGGATGTACCGGATGCCCTTTTGGAAACCTACGGAAACGCCATTGATCCCTATATTTCCCAAAAGGGAAACAAGTATTATGTTAACCTAAAAGCGGTCAACGCCTATGCTTTGTCCCGCCACGGGGTAACCCAAATCGACATCAGCGAAGAATGTACCCTCTGCCGTCCGGATCGGTTTTGGTCCGCCCGGGCTCACCGGGATCTGCGGGGCAGTCAGGGCGCTATCATTGTTTGTAAGAAAGGAGGAGATCGTCTATGAAACGGATTTTATGCATCTTACTGTGCGCCTGCTTACTGTGCGGCTGCAGTTTGTTTGGAGAAGAACCCTACGTTCCTACGGGAGACTCCCTGATCCGGGACGATATGCCCCTTCCTACCGAACCGGTGGACGATACCCCTCTGGATCTTTCTTTGGTCTACTATCCCGAAAAGACCATGAACCCCTACGCCTCCAACGACTACACCAACCGGGCCCTTTTCTCTTTGATTTATCAGGGGCTTTTTCATTACGACCGGGATTATCAGGTGCAACCCGTTCTTTGTAAGCAATATTCCGTCTCCCGGGATATGCGCACCTACGTATTCTATTTGGAAAACGCTACCTTCTCCGACGGTGCTCCCGTAACGCCGGAAGATGTGGTTGCTTCCTTCCAGCAGGCCAAAGCCAGCGCCTATTACGGCGGGCGGTTCAGTCATATTTCTTCCTTTACCGTAACGGAAGACCGGGGCGTGCAGGTTCGCACCTCTGTTCCTATGGAAAATCTGCCCCTGCTTTTGGATATTCCCATTGTAAAAGCAACAGAAGTAGAATTGGACAATCCTTTGGGCTCCGGTCCCTATATGCTGGATAAAAACAGCCTCCACCCCCTCCTGCGTCGAACCAACTGGTGGAGCAAAGCCGTGCCTCCCATTAACGCCCCCGCCATCACTTTGTTTGAAGCCAAAGCTTCCCATCAGGCGCTTTCCCAGATTGCTGACTACTTCAAGTTTGACGGGCTGGACCTGGTTTGCGTGAATCCCTGCTCCGATCCCTACGCGGACTATATGTGCGACTGCGAGCATTGGTCTATGGAAAACGGCAACTTCCTTTACCTTGCCTGCTCTGCAGACTCTCCCCTTACCACTTCCGGCCTGCGGAAGGCCCTGACCTTTGCCGTCGACCGGGATACTCTGGCAACCACCCAGTACCGGGGCTTTGGTTTGGCCGCCACCCTTCCTGCCTCTCCCCGATTCCCCTATTACAACCAGGCGCTGGCCAACAACTATGGCTATAACCCTGAAAAATTTGCCCAGGCAGTAGAAGATGCGGGCATGACCGGTCGGGAAATCACCCTGCTTGTGAACGGGCAGGACTCTCTGCGGAGCCAGGTTGCCCAGGCCATTGCAGATATGCTGGAAGCCGGCGGTCTGAAAGTAATCGTGGAGAAAAAGAGCGGCAGCAGCTACACTTCTGCCCTGCGTTACCGCAATTACGACCTATATTTGGGTCAAACCAAGCTCAGCCCCAATATGGACCTGAGCAATTTCTTCTCCTCTGCCGGATCTTTGAACTACGGTGGGCTCAGCGATGTGGCTGCCTATGCTCTGAGCAAGGAGGCCCTTGCAAACCACGGTAACTACTACACCCTCCACGAATCCGTGATGGAAAACGGCCTGATTTGCCCCATTCTGTTCCAGAGCTTCGGTGTGTTCTCCACCCGTGGCAAAGTTTCGTTCCTGACCCCCGCCCGGGATAATATCTTCTATTATTCCACCGGAAAAACATTAGCGGAAGCGCTGATCCCGCAATAAACCATGTGCCGCCCTGCTACACAAGCAGGGCGGCCGTTCTATCTTCTCTTTCCTATGCATAGGCTGAACAAAGAGGAGGGGAATGCTATGGAACTGGAAAAAATGCCCCACAAACTGACCCTGAGCAGTCGGCAAAAACTGACAATGGAAGGGGTCAGCCAGGTGATTGGCTTTGATGATACCCAGGTGCTTCTTGCCACCGCCCTGGGAAATCTTTTGATTCAAGGAGAGAACCTCCAACTGAAAGCCCTCACACCGGAAGGGGGTCGGGTTGTGGTGGACGGTCATATCTGCGCGCTGAGTTACGAAGAACCCAAGCCCGCCGGGGGACTCTTGCGGCGGCTCTTCCGGTGACTGCCCCCAGCCTTGCCTTTTGGCGATTCTGCGCCGGCTTATTGCTGGGCTGCGGATTGGGGCTTGTTTACGGCTTTTTGCGGCCCCCCCGAAAGCGGCATCCCCACCTTTGCGATCTGCTCTTTGTGGGTCTTTTCTTCTATGTTTGGATCTACTACGCCTTCGGCATCTGCTACGGTGACCTGCGCTTTGCCTACAGCGTGACCCTGCCGATTGGCGCCTTCCTTTGGGAGATCACCTTTGGAAAAGCCCTGCGGCCTCTGTTTTTGGGTTTTTGGCGGATTCTTGCCAAATTCTTCCGGCTTTTGATCCGTCCCTTTGAAAAGATTTTGAAAAAAGTATGGATTTTCACAAAAAATCTCTTTTCAATCGGCAAAAAATGGTTTACAATAAAAAAGCAGAAAGAAAGAAAAGGAGTGTTGACCCGTGAGCCAGAAAAAAAGCTTTTTTCAAAAATACCGGGTAGTGTTTCACTCCAGCCCTCTGTGGCTGAAATTCGGCCTGCTGATCACCATTCTGGTAGCAATCGTGGTGCTTTCCGTAATGGGCGGCTACAAAGTAGGCAAAGAAAGCAGCACAGAAGATCTGCGTCATCAGGCTGCAGAATTGGAGCAGAAAATTCAGCAGCTGGAAGATAAAATTGACAATTTAGGCACTGTGGACAGTGTCATTGATATTGCAGGAGACGAGCTGGGTATGGTGGATAAAGACTCCACCATTGTTCCCGTTCAATAAATTTTGGAGGATCTAAGAATACACATGGAGTTAACCGTAGGAGCCGTTTTAGAGGGCAAAGTCAAAACAATCACAAACTTTGGCGCATTCATCAGCCTGCCGGAAGGAAAAACCGGATTGGTACATATTTCTGAGGTATCCAACAGTTATATCAGCGATATCCGTCAGCATCTTACCGAAGGGCAGGATGTGAAGGTGATGGTCATCTCCACAGACGGCGGCAAAGTGAACCTCTCTATGAAGCGGCTGGAAGCACGACCCCAGCGGGAGAACGCCCCCAGGTCTGCCCCGCGTCCCGCCCAGCGGCGGGAGTCTACACCGCCTCCCGCTCCTAAGACTGCGGATCAGCTGTTTGAGGAAAGACTGAAGCAGTTTATGAGCGAATCCGACAGTAAAATTTCTTCCATCCGGCAGTATTCTGAACACAGAACCAAGAGCCGCAGAAGATAATACAAGGCTCCCCTGTGTAAGGGGGGCTTTATTCACCATTGCTGAGGAGAACATATATGGCAACTGTTGTTATAACCGGCGGATCCCGGGGGATTGGCGCTGCTACTGTGGCCGCCTTTGCCGCCCAGGGGGACAAGGTGTACTTCCTTTACGAAAAGGATCACACCGCCGCCGCAAAAGTCCGGCAGGAAACCGGCGCCACCGCCATTTGCTGCGATGTGGCCTGCTGGGAAAAGGTGGAAGCCGCCTTTTCCATCATTCCTTCCATTGATGTGCTGGTGTGCAACGCCGGCATTTATATAGGGGGACTTTTCCACCAGATGGACTCTCAGGATTTTGACCGGCTGATGGATGTGAATGTGAAGGGCATCTTCCACTGCGTTAAGGCCGCCACCCCCAAGTTCCTAAACAAGCAATCCGGCAGCATTGTCACTGTCAGTTCCATGTGGGGACAAGTAGGCGCTTCCTGCGAAGTGGCCTACTCTGCCACCAAAGGTGCCGTGATCGCCATGACCAAGGCTCTGGCCCAGGAGCTGGGACCCAGCGGAATCCGGGTCAACTGCGTTGCTCCCGGTGTGATCCAGACGGATATGTGTGCCGATGTTTCCCCGGAAAGTATGGAAGAACTGAAAAACAACACCCCCCTGGGCCGCAACGGTGTTGCCGAAGATGTGGCTGCCACTATTTTGTATTTAGCTGACGCCCCCTTTGTCACCGGCCAGGTCATCGGTGTCAACGGCGGTATGGTACTGTAATATAAAAAGGAGAAATACTATGAAGATAGCAATTGCTTGTGACCACGGCGCATTGGCGCTGAAGAACGTTTTTGTTGCCCATCTGCAAAAGAAGGGCTATGAAGTGGTGGATTTCGGCACCCACACTTTAGATTCCTGTGACTACCCCGACTATGCCGCCCCTGCAGCAAGAGCCGTTGCCTCCGGAGAATGCGAAAAGGGCGTTGTGCTCTGCACCACCGGTATCGGTATGAGCATCTCCGCCAACAAGATAAAGGGCATTCGCTGCGCCCTGCTGTCCGACGTGGTTTCCGCCCGGATGACCCGGGAGCATAACGACACCAATATGATGGCCGTCGGTGCAGGTGTTGTAGGCGAAATCTTGGCTCTGGAAATTCTTGACACCTGGCTGGGCACAGAGTTCTCCCACAACGAACGCCACCAACGCAGAATCAACAAGGTCATGGCTCTGGAAAAATAAGAAAAGACCGCCTAAAGGCGGTCTTTTTATATGCTTGCCATTATTACCGTGCCGGATGGTTTGCCTCACTCGGCTTTAAATTTCATTTCTCCGTAATCCGGATTGCTGCCAACCTTCATTTCACCGGAATCTGTTTTTATAATTGTCAGGGACCACTCTGCATCCCAACTTCTGGCTATGGTGCCATTATCGACTCTTCCGGAAATAGTGCCAGAGACCTTATAGGTGCCTTCTTTTACAAAGTCCACAGAACTCACTTTCGGTTGCTTGTGGGACGCCTCGTCATAGTCATACAGACCCTCAAGAGTGGTACACAATGCACCGTAATACGTGTTGACGGCATCAACGGCTTTTTTCTCATACTCATCTGTTTCGCCGCAGGCCACAAAAGTAAACACAACAACGGCAATCATTAAAATTGCGAATATTCTTTTCATATCGATATGCTTCCTTTCTTTTTATCCATACACAGCAGAGCTGCTTTAGATTTTATCCCTTCCATTTCTTTGCAATGCCCAGAAATGGAGTAGAGAATTCCACGTAGTGTTCATATTCCGCTTGTTTATAGGCTCGGTAATAATATGTAACGTCTCCAATCGTTATATAGTTGTCGCCTTCCAGGGTGTAATTAAAGGTCACGGTTTCCTTATCTGCCAAAGACACCCCAGACGGAGAGCTGGGATTATCTTTGTAAGTGTTGATGCTAACCGTCAATACGCCATCATCAAAATCACAATAATAGGCAATGTACTTTGATTCTTTGTACATCACGCTATGATTTTTACTGTAGTCCTCAATATTGATATTATCTGTTTTTTCCACACAAGCAATCAAACACAGCGCCATAGCCAGTATGCACATGGCCAATATTACTTTCTTCATGGTTGTACCCTCTTTCTATCTCACTGAAAAATCAATTGCAAATAGCAATTGCCTCCTCATTATATCTGTATTACAGATAAAAGTCAATATCTTTAATACAGATATTGCATAATAACCTTGAGGTGATTATTATGCAATTCAAGAATCTGCGGGGCATTCGTGAGGATCGGGATATTCGACAAAAAGACATTGCGAATTACCTGAATATATCGCAAAACACCTATTCCCAGTACGAAACAGGTGTTATTTCTCTAACAGCGGAAGTACTTTTAAAGCTGGCCGATTATTACAATGTGAGCGTTGACTATCTTTTGGACCGCACCAACAATCCAACCCTGCAAAAGTAACATTTGGCCTGGCAATTCTTCAAATATCTCTTTCGAGATATAAATATACGGCGGGAGTAAACCCCCGCCCTACGGTGTATCTTCCACACTTCTCGTAGGGCGAGGGCTTGCTCCCGCCGTTTTTCTTATCGACTTTGCCGACACATTTATTGTCCGTTATCCATTTTCAATTGTCCATTAAAATCTTTTCATGATCTCCCGGTTGGCGGTTTGGATATCCGCATCTGTCAGGCCCGCCTTTTTCAGCCAGGCCATTTCCGTTTCACAGCCGTGGGGGACTGCCCAGGCCCCTGCATCACTGCCGCAGGCCACCAAACCGCCTATGTCGTGATAGGCTTTCACATTTATCAGGGCGCTTTCCAATATTCGCTCCACGCCTTGATCCGGGTAGCGGCCTTTGCCCAAAAGGTTCCCGATGGTGGAAAGGGTAGGCACCCACACAACGCCATTTTCCTGCATGGCATAAAGGGCTTCCTTGTTCAAATATGCACCGTGTTCAATGGAATCCACCCCTGCTTTTGCGGCAGCAATGGCCGCCTCCCGGCCGTTGCAGTGGGCCATCACCGCCATTCCTGCGGCCTTTGGTATGGCCACCATATAAGCGATTTCCTCAGCTGCAGGGCCTTCTCGCATCAGTTGCCCGGGTCTGTCAAAATCCATCAGGCCGGAAATCATAATCTTTATGAAATCTGCCCCGTTTTCCTTTTGCTTTTCCACCAGGGCGGCAAATTCTTTCTCGTTGCGGAAAATTTCTCCGATGAAGGCTCCATAGCAGCCTTCCTTACAAATAGGAGAAAGGGGAGTGCGATAGGTGATTCCCATAGGGGCGGCCAGTTCCCTCGCTTTCTTGCCTACACCCCAACGATCACCGCCATCCCGAAGATAGGTATATCCCAAGTTCCGGTAGGTTTCCAAAACATCCCGGATATAGGTTTCCAAGGGCGCTTCCCGGTGCCTTTCAATGGCACTTTTCCAGTACTGCCCATCCAAAACCATATGCATATGACAATCTATCAAGGGCTTTGCCCCCTTTCTTTATCTTTCCCGGGCTGCCAGCCAACGATTCAGGGCGCCACCGTAAAACACGATGCTCATGCAACAATAAAGCCACAAAAAGCTCATGGCCGCCCGGTACATCGTGCCGTACAGGTTTACATAATTCGATGTTCTGGCTACATAGACAGAAAACAGATTGGAAAAAACCAGCCAGCCGAAGGAGGCCAACACTGCCCCGGGCAAGCTTTGCTTCCAGGTGAATTTCCCGTTTGGAAACACCTTATACATGGCACAAAACAGCGCAATTTGGGTCAAAAGCAAAAACAGTTGCCGAAAATCCACCGCACCGGTCAGGAATGCAATCAAAGGCTCTTTTCCATAGGGTAAATTTTCCAAAAGGGCTTCTCCAAACACCTGCAGCACCAGATTCAAAAGCAGCACCAACAAAAACGCAAAGGTATAGTACACACTCAAAACCCGGGTGTACACATATCCTCTGGTCTCCTGGAGGCCGTACACCGCATTGAGCCCTTTCAAAAGGCCGAAGATTCCCCGGCTGGCTGACCAAAGGGCAGTCAGCGCAGATAGCCCCAGGAGTGTTCCGGAGGTACCCAAATAGGTTTCAAAAACCAGTTGCCTTGCACCGTCCATCAAAGCCCCGGGAACGAAACCCTCCAAAAAAGAAAGCAGGCGCTCCACTTCCAGCCCCGTATGGCGCAAAAGTCCCAATAAAAGCACCAAAAGGGGAAACACAGACAAAAACATAAAATAGCAGGCAGAGGAAGCATACAGCCCCACCTTCATCTGCAGTAGTTTTCGGACAAAGTGCACACCGCGGCCAATCAGCCCGCCTTCCGGAATTCGCACTGCCATACACGCTCCTTTTTAGCGGCCAGGCCGCTATAATATGTAATACTTAAAAGGCTTTTGTATGGCGCCAAAAAGGCTTCTGTATAGGAAAGACCTACAACCAAAAGGTGTAGGTCTTTCTCTGTTATTTGATTTATTCTGCAGAAATCAGGTAGTAGTAGACGGGCTGGCCGCCGGGGAGCAGATTCACATCTGCATCGGGGCAGAGCTCTGCAAAAATCTGCTGCGCCTTCTGAGCCTGCTTTTCCTTAATATCCTGGCCATAGTACAGGGTAATGTAGGACTTGCCTTCTTCCCGCACCTTTTCTGCCAGAGCGCGGATCAGCACATAAATATCCTTGCTGTTGCCAAAGAGGCCGCTGCCTACCATTGCAAGGTAGTCGCCTTCGTGGATATCATAGCCGTCAAAGTCGGAATTCCGGGCGGCATAGGTGATCTGCATGGTGTCCACCGTTGCCAAAGACTCGGTCATGGTTTCCACATTTTCTGTTTCTTCCCCGTCGGGGTTGAAATTCAGCATAGCGGTAATGCCCTGAGGCACAGTTTTACTGGGAATGACCACCACATGCTTGGGGGTCAGGGCATCCTCCTGTTCCGCAGCCATAATGATATTCTTATTATTGGGCAGAACATAGACCGTATTGGCAGGCACTTTGTTCACCACAGCCAAAATGTCCTGGGTGCTGGGGTTCATGGTCTGGCCACCGGAAACGATGCCATCCACGCCCAGATCACGGAAAACTGCAGCCAGGCCGTCGCCGGCACAAACAGCTACCACGCCGGTTTCCTTGGTGGGCTCGGCAATGGCAGGCTCCTTGGGCTCTTCCGGAGCGGCTTCCATCACCTTTTCCGTGTGCTGCAGGCGCATATTTTCAATCTTAACAGTGGCAAAAGAGCCGTATTTCACTGCTTCGTGGAGAGCAGCGCCGGGATCGTTGGTGTGGACGTGGACCTTGATGATCTCATCGTCATCCACCAGCACCAGGCTATCGCCCAGACCGCTCAGGAATTTGCGAAGTCTTTCCGGATCCTTCTTGTTCTCCCGGTTAATAATAAACTCGGTGCAGTATGCAAAGGTGATGTCGGCTTCATCGAAAGCGGCGAAGTCTGCGCTTTCCCGTACAGGAGCAGCCTGGGTTTCTGTTGCCACCAGGTCTTCTCCACGGAGCGCTGCCATCATACCTTCCAGTGCCATTACCCAGCCCTTACCGCCTGCATCCACCACGCCAGCCTTTTCCAGCACCGGGTTCTGATGGGTGGTGTTTGCCAGAGCAATATTGGCTTCTTCAATGGCCTGCTCCAATACATACTCAAAACTGCCATTTTCCCGGGATGCGCGCACCGCACGGGCGGCTGCCAAACGGGAAACAGTCAGAATTGTGCCTTCCGCGGGCTTCATAACTGCCTTATAGGCAGCATCTACGCCCTCTCTGAGCGCGCGGGCCCAAAGAACGCCGTCACATTCTGTTGCGCCCTTCAGCTTCCGGGAAATGCCCCGCAGCAAAAGGGATAAAATGACACCGGAGTTGCCTCTTGCGCCTCTGAGCATAGCAGAAGCAGCAGTTGCGGCAGTCTTTTCAGCGGTGGGATTTTCCAGCTTCCGCAGTTCCGCAGCTGCGGCATTGATAGTCATAGACATATTCGTGCCGGTATCGCCATCGGGAACGGGGAAAACATTCAATTCGTTGAGCTTTTCTTTGCCAATCTCAATGGCCGCCGCAGCGCTCAGAAGCAGTCTGCGTAATTCGGCTCCATCTACTTTTTGTACCAAAGCGTATACCTCTCTGCTTATACGATCATAGAATCGATGAATACATTTACATTCCGGACATCCGTGCCGGTCAGTTTCTGTACCATATACCGGACTTCGGAAATAATGGATTCGCCAACGGCATTCATATTCACGCCGCTATCCACCATGATGTGCACATCAATGGACACAGTGTTGTCCGGGTGGGTTTCCACCTTGACGCCCTTGCCCATGGACTCCTTGCGGAGCAAGTGGTACAAACCATCCTTTACGGACCGGGCAACCATACCCTTCACGCCGAAGCAGTTGGCTGCCGCCGCACCGGCAATATCTGTGTATACCCTTTCGGTAACAGATACCACGCCGTTTTGGTTTTCCTGATAGATCATAAGAGTTCCTCCTCAGATCAGACTTTCTTCCCAGCAATCGGGGGCTTTCAGACCCATCATTTTTACAATGGTAGGCGCCACGTTGGCAAGGCCGAAGTTGCCTTCCTTGATCACATAGCTGCCTTCCGGATCGTAGATGATAAAGGGAACGGGATTCAGAGAATGGGCAGTACGGACAGAAGTCTTGCCCTTCTTGGTTTCGGTCATTTGGTCGGCATTGCCGTGGTCTGCCGTGATCAGCACCCGGTAACCATACTTATCAGCGGCTTCCAGGATGGCCTTCAGGCCATTGTCCACACATTCCATCGCGTAAACAACTGCCTCCATCACGCCGGTATGACCCACCATATCGCCATTGGGGTAGTTGCAGCGCAGGAACTGGAACTTGCCGGATGCCATAGCGGCA
>JAZRUE010000056.1:0-29733 GCA_045652345.1 Faecousia sp.
CCAGGTGCGGAAAATGCTGGAGGTGTTAAGAGAGCAGGAGCATTCTGAGGAGCTTGCCCTTGTAGCCCTTTCTTCTGTCATTGGCATTCGGGAAACAAGACAGCTTTCTTTAAGTTATCAGCTCACTATGGACGATGTTTGCAACGGTCGGCATTTCGACGATGCCATCGGCTACTGCGCCTATCCTGTGGATATCCACCATCCCCAGAAGCCCACGGCTTACCGTTTCCTGGACGGCACGGAGGAAATTACCGAGATCGGCAAGCCCAACAGGGTAGAGCGCTGGAGACCGGAAACGGAAACTTCTCCCACGTATTGGCAATTCCCTTACCGATCTATGCTGCCCAAGGATATTCCCAATCTTTTGATTTGCGGACGAGCCATTGATGCGGATAAGTATGCCTTTGCGGCATCCCGTGTGATGATCTCCCTCAATCAAACCGGCGAAGCGGCTGGCGTTGCTGCATACGAAGCACTGACCAGCAACAAAACGGTGCAAACCATCGATTTTGCTGCAATGCGGCGGAAAATGAAAGAAGGCGGCTCTATCGTTTTGGAGAATTAACAAGATAAAAACTGCCCGGTTTCCATTGGAAACCGGGCGGTAGTTTATTTTTCAATGAGAAGTTCAGCAATCTGGATAGCGTTGGTGGCAGCGCCCTTACGGACCTGGTCACCGCAGCACCACAGACACAGACCGTTGGGGTTGGTCAGGTCTGGGCGGATACGGCCTACGAACACGATGTCCTGGCCGGAAGTTTCCAGGGGCATGGGATACTGCTTGGCGTTCAGATCATCCATCAGTTTACAGCCGGGGGCGGCAGCGATGACCTTCCGGGCATCTTCTACGGATACGGGCTTATCAAAGGTACAGGTGACGGAAATGGAGTGGGAGCGAACAACAGGCACCCGGATGCAGGTGCAGGAAACATTCAGCTCCGGCAGGTGCATGATCTTCCGGCCTTCGTTCTGCATCTTCATTTCTTCGCTGGTGTAGCCTTCAAAGCTTTCGCCACCGATCTGGGGGATCAGGTTGTAGGCGATCTGGTAGGGGAACACCTTAGGCTCGTAGGTTTCGCCTTTGCGGAGGGCCTCTACTTCTGCCATCAGTTCCACCGGGCCTTCAGCGCCTGCACCGGAAACGGCCTGATAGGTGGAGGCGGTCATGGTGCGGATGGGGCTGATGCTGTTCAGTGCATTCACGGCAGTGACAGTAATAATAGTGGAGCAGTTGGGGTTGGAGATGATGCCCTTGTGATTTTTGGCATCTTCTGCATTCACTTCCGGCACGATCAGGGGCACTTCCGGATCCATACGGAAAGCGGAGGAGTTATCCACAAACACAGCGCCGGCTTTTACGATGGCGGGAGCAAACTTCTTGGCGATGTCGTTTTCTGCAGCACCCAGCACGATGTCCACACCTTCAAAGGCTTCTTCACAGGCAAGTTGGATCGTTACATCTTCGCCCTTAAACCGGATGGTCTTGCCGGCAGAACGGGCGGATGCCAGGGGGATCAGCTTTCCAACGGGGAAGTTCCGTTCCTGCAAAATATTGATCATTTCCTGTCCTACAGCACCGGTGGCGCCCAGGACAGCAACGGTATACAGTTTCATATCCTATCTCTCCTTTTTGCTTACTTTGCAAAACTATCATAGAGGACCCGGATAGCCTGGGCAAAGTCCTTGTTGTCCACGCCAAAGATGATGTTCAGTTCATCGGGGCCCTGGTTGATCATACGGATGTTGATGCCGGCAGCGCCCAACGCTGCAAAGACCTTGCCGGAAGTGCCGGGACGGAAGGCCATATGACGGCCAACGGCAGCGACCACAGCGATTTGGTCGTGAACTTTCAGTTCGTCCGGGTGCAGTTCCTGCTCAATTTCGCCCAGGATCGTATAAAGACTGGGGGCAATAGAGGCGGTTGACATAACAACAGAAACGTTATCGATGCCGTTGGGGGCGTAGTCGATGGAAATGTTATGCCGCTCCAGAATGGTCAGCAGTTTCCAAAGGACGCCAACCTCGTTGCTCATGCCCCGCTTGGACATGGAAATGATGGTAAAGTCCTTCTTACCGGTGACACCGGTGACGAACCGATCCGGATCTGCCACGGTGGGGAAGCTTTCCTGGATCATAGTGCCGGGATGGTCCGGGTCGTTGGTGTTGCGGATGTTCAGGGGGATGTTCTTTTCCCGGACGGGGAAGATAGTGCCTTCGTGCAACACCTGGGCGCCGGAATAGCTCAGCTCCCGCAGTTCGTCATAGGTCACTTCCGGGATAGAAAGGGGATTTTCCACAATCCGGGGGTCAGCCATCAGAATACCGGAAACATCGGTCCAGTTTTCATAGACATCTGCATTCAGCGCAGCGGCAGCCAAAGCGCCGGTAATATCGGAGCCGCCACGGCTGAAGGTGTGGATCTGTCCATCAGGCATCAGGCCGTAGAAGCCGGGAATCACGATGCCGTTACCAACATCCACAGATGCCAGGGCCGCATAGGTGGCCTCCTGGTCCACAGAGCCATCCATCTTGAACTTGATCCAGTCAGCGGCATCCACAAAGCGGAAGCCCAGGAAAGCGGCCATCAGCTTGGCGGAGAAGTACTCGCCCCGGCTGGCCAGTTCGTCCTGGGAAACGGCCTTGTTATCCAGCCGCTTCTTGAGGATTGCAAATTCCTTTTCCAAGTCCATGGTAAGGCCCAGTTCGTCCCGGATTTCCAGATACCGGGAGGTGATCTGCTGGAACACGGGGTCGCAGGCCACACCGTACTGGGTGTGGGCATAGGTCAGGTATAAAAGATCGGTGATCTTATGATCGTCCTTATGGCGCTTGCCTGCGGCGGAGACTACCACCACTTTCCGGGTGGGGTCAGCCAGCAGGATATCCCGGATTTTCCGGTATTGGCCGGCATCTGCCATGGAAGAGCCGCCAAATTTTACAACTTTCAGCATAAAATACCTCTTTTCAGAGAAGAAGATTTCAGATTAAACAGTGCCGGTAGGCAGGGCGGCGATGAAGGCGCCGGGATTGCGCTGGAGCCACTGGTGCATATCGTGTACGGAAACAGGCTCTGTAATAGCGGCGTGACCCCACTTCAGCTTGGTGCGGTCTTCCAGCCAGGCATCGGCCCGGCCGCTGACATAATAGGTGCACTTTTCGTTGTTGATCACAGTGACCTTCTTGCCATAGGGGCAGTAGAAGCCTCTGCCGTTCAGAATATCCATACAGTCCTGCACTACATTGTATGCGGTGGGGTAGCGGCCTGCCCCCTGGCCGAAGAAGCTTTGTCGACCGGAGGTGTTTCCGGAGAGGGTAATCAGGTTGTAGTTGGTGGGAACAGCGGCTTCCGGGTCCCCCTTGTGGACCAAGGTGGGCTGCACATAGGCGCAGACAGAGCCGTCCCGGTTCTTGGCGGTGGAGATCAGCTTACACACCATGCCGTGGGCGGTGAATTGCTCTACATCCTTTGCCTGAATGTTCCGGATGCCTGCCACAGGCACGCCTGTCATATCCAGGCTGGCACCAAAGGCAATGTTGGCGGAAACGATCAGCTTGTGCCAGGTGTCGATGCCGTCCACATCGGTGGAGGGGTCGGCTTCCGCATAGCCCAAAGACTGGGCCTGCGCCAAAGCTTCCTCATAGGAAGCACCGGTGCGGGTCATGGCATCCAGAATATAGTTGCAGGTGCCGTTCATAATGCCGCCTACCCGACGGATGGTTTCGATCCGGCGAACCCGTTCCAGCTCGCTGAGCCAGCCAATGCCGCCGCCAACAGAGGCGGTGCAGCGCAGGCATACGCCCTTCTTTTCTGCCAAAGGCAGCAGCTCATCGAAGAAATGGGCCATCATTGCCTTGTTGGCGGTGACCACATTCTTGCCGGCTTCCATAGCGGCTACCACATATTCCTTGGCAGGATGCAAGCCGCCGATGGCTTCCACAACGGTATCAATGGAGTCGTCCCGGAGGATATCCTGAAAATCATGGGTCACAGCGGCATCGGGAAGGGTCAGTTCCCGGCGGCAGAGCACCCGGACAACCTGCATATCCTTTCTTGCGCTTGTCAGTTCATAAACACCTTTGCCTACAGTGCCAAAACCAAGAAGACCGATTCGCATAAGACAACCTCCTAAATCCGTTCCCGTAGGAAATGCTTTCCTGGGGGAAACACTTGCTTTTTTAGTAGAAACAGTATATCATATACCTAATTAAATTGCAATACTGCCAAAATATATTGAAAAGGTGCAAAATAAAAGAAATTTGTCCTGAAATAAGGGAGCGTTTTTGTATGATTTACCATTCCACGAGAAATAAGACTTTGCAGATGGACAGCGCCCAGGCAGTGGTGGAAGGCCTGGCTGCCGACGGCGGCCTGCTGGTGCCGGAAAGCCTGCCAAGCTTTGACTGGCAGGACTGCCTCCAAGGGGGCACGCTCTCTATGGCAAAGAAGATCCTTTCTGCGCTGCTTCCTGACATAGAAAATATGGATACCCTGGTGGAAAATGCCTACCGGAACAAGTTTTCCAAAGAAGATCTGACCCCTACGGTGCAGGTGGGCGAATTCCGGGTGCTGGAACTGTTCCACGGGCCTACTTCCGCTTTTAAGGATGTGGCACTGTGTATGCTGCCCCATCTTTTGGTGCAGGCAAAGAACCAAAAAGGCGTAAAAGAGGATATTCTGATCCTCACTGCTACCTCCGGTGACACCGGTAAGGCGGCCCTGGTTGGCTTTGCAGATGTGCCCGGTGTGAAGATCTGCGTGTTCTATCCCAATGGCGGTGTTTCCAGAGTGCAAAGAGCCCAGATGGTGACCCAAAAGGGCGGCAATGTGACGGTCAGCGCCGTCAACGGCAACTTTGATGATGCACAGACCGGAGTGAAGAAAATCTTTGGCGCTTCCGAGAACAATGTGCTGCCGGGAACGGCGAACCGTCTGTCCACCGCCAACTCCATGAACATTGGCAGACTGGCACCCCAGGTGATGTATTACTTCAAGGCCTATGCCGACCTTTTGAAGGCAGGCAAGATTCAGTTGGGCGACAAGGTGAACTACTCCGTTCCCACCGGCAATTTCGGTGATATTTTGGCAGGCTACCTGGCAAAGCAGTTGGGTCTGCCCGTGGGCAAGCTGCTCTGCGCTTCCAATGCAAACAATGTGCTGACCGATTTCCTGCAGACAGGCTGCTATGATCGCCGCCGTCCCTTACATAAGACCATTTCTCCTTCTATGGATATTTTGGTGTCCTCCAATTTGGAGCGGCTGCTCTACTTTATCAGCAAGGATGCCGCCCTGGTGAAGGGGTATATGGAAAAGCTGAACACGGAAGGCGTTTATCAGGTGGCGCCCGCCATTTTGGAAGAAATGAAAGAGCTGTTCTACCCCGGCTATTGCACCGATGAAAAGGCGCAGTCCATCATCGGTAAGGTTTGGAAGGAGAAGGCCTATCTTTGCGATCCTCACACCGCCTGCGCTTGGGCAGTGGCGGAAGATTATGTAAACCAAACCGGCGACAAGACCCCCATGGTAGTTCTCTCCACCGCTTCTCCCTATAAGTTCCCCTCCGCGGTGCTCAGCGCCCTGGAAGCAACGGATTTGACCGATGAATTCCGGCAGACAGAGCGGCTCTTTGCCCTCACCGGCGTGGAGATTCCTCAGAACCTGGTGGGACTGGAAACTGCCACTGAACTGCACACCGGCGTGTGCAACAAAGAAGAGATGCTGGACCTTGTAAGAGGTCTGTGAAAGAGGTTTGTATGAACAAAGTAACCATTCGCGTGCCGGCAACCACCGCCAATTTGGGCCCGGGCTTTGACGCCTTTGGCTGCGCACTGAGTCTTTACACCGATGTGACCTTTGAGGAAACAGAGGCAGGTCTGGAAATTACCGGTTGCGATGAGGCCTTTACCGGCCCGGATAATTTGGCCTATACGGCTTACTGCGCTGTACTCAGCTCCCTGAGCGAGGAAGTGAAGGGCGTCAAGATCCATATTGATGCGGATATCCCCATCGGACGGGGCCTTGGCTCCTCTGCGGCTTTGCTGGTGGCCGGTGCTATGGCGGCAAATGTTCTGCGGGGCAACCGGCTTTCCACCCAGGGTCTGATGAATATCACCAACGCCATGGAAGGTCACCCGGATAATTTGGCGCCTGCTTTCTTCGGCGGACTGACCGCCTCTATGGTGGATAACGGCCTGCCCGTAACTGTGAACTTCCCCCTCCATCCGGACTGGGAGATTCTGGCACTGATCCCGGATTTTGAATTGGCAACCCACTATGCCCGGGGCGTGTTGCCCAGCCAGGTACCCCGCGCAGATGCGATCTATAATCTGTCCCACGGCGCTATGGTGCTGAAAGCCCTGGAACTGGGAGATGAGAAGCTTTTGCGTACTGCTATGCAGGATGCCCTTCATCAACCCTACCGAAAAAAGCTGATTCCTGATTACGAAGCCATTGCAGGCCTGGTGCGTACCTCCGGTGCGGCCTTCTGCCTTAGCGGCGCAGGTCCTACCTTGCTTTGCATTACCCGCAACAAGAAAGTGAGGTCCTTGCTGGAGGAGCGGCTGGAAGGAATCACAACAGCCAACTGGGAGATCCGCCCACTGCACGTGGAATTCCAGGGCGCCCATATTGTAGAATAAAAAACGCACACGGGAAATTTCCCGTGTTCGTTTTGTTATGTAAGTTACTCCACTTCGGAAAGTTCTACCTTCAGTTCCTTCTTGGGAATCAGGAAGTGGCGGGTGGCAAAGAGGCCTGCGATACAAGCCACGCTGGCCAGGTTGGCCCAGGGGTTATTATGGGTCAGAATGACCTGCCGGGCGATAGCCACGATCAGCACCTCGATGGTGTTGGCAGGAGTCAGGTCAATGAGCATTCGCACAAATTCCAGGCCCACCACGATGGTCAGAATGTTATGCAGGAAGGTGTCCATGGTGAGAAAATACTCTGCCACGGTGAACATCTTATAAATTTCCAGGCCCAGCATAAAGAGCATAACAGCCAAGGTGATAAAAGCAATTACCCGCTCAATGATGTGCAGGACTTTGTGGATAAAGGTCTCGTGTTTGTTTTTTGTAGAAGTTTCTTTCTGCTTATTCATAGAGGCCCCCTGTTATCTTAAGTTTTGGTTGTTTTTGGGTTTCTTTTGTTGATTCATCCAAATTTTCATAACCCACTTGTGGGGCAGCAGCTTCACCAGCCGCACCTGATTCCGAATGGGCAATCCGTGGATGGATACATCTTTTTTGGTCTTGTACAGATCTTTCAGGCCGGTGGCAACCACATCTTCTGCCTCGTAAAGGCGATTGAAGTACTGCACATCGGAATTGTCTGTTTCCATGGCGCGACCGAAAAATTCTGTTTTTACCCAGCCGGGATTCATAGCCATCATCCGGATGCCGGGGCCTTTCAGCTCTGCGTTCATAGCCCGGGAATAGCTGAGAACAAAGGATTTCGTTGCGCCGTAGGTGGTGATGAAGGGAACGGGCTGGAAGGCGGAAAGACTGTCCAGCTGGAGAATGTGGCTGCCTTTGTGCATATAGGGCAGAACGATCCGGGTCATGGCCACAAGGGCTTTGCAGTTCAGATCGATCATAGCCAGTTCGTCTGCAAGGGGGATTTTTTCAAAGCGACCGAATTTGCCGAATCCTGCGGCGTTTACCAGCAGCTTTACATCCGGCTGTTCCTTTTCTAAAAGGGCAGAAATAGAAGAAAAACTTTCTTCTTTTCCCAGGTCAAAGGTCAGAGGGCGAATGGGGTATGGACAGATGCTTTGCAGATCCCGGAGGGCTTGCTCCCGGCGGGCGATGACCCAAACTTCCTCCACTTCCAGATAACCGGATAGTTGCTTGACAAATTCTTTTCCCATACCGGAACTGGCGCCGGTCACAATGGCAATACGCATAGGAATGTCTCCTTTACTTTTCTTTTTCGGCTTCTGCCAGCAGGGCGTCCTTTTCGTTGGGCAGTTCTTCGTCCACCACTTTTTCTAAAAGCCGGTTCAGAATCTGTCCCAGCCGGGGGCCTGCTTCAAAGCCGAGCTGCAAAAGGTCGTTGCCGTCAATGGCAAGGTCGGAAAGACGGAGGCAGGCATTTTCGGACGCAATCTTCTCCAAAATGCGCGCAACAGCGTCAAAATCCAGGTGAGCATTGTCCCCGGGAACCCCTTTGCTAAGGTAATCTGCCCGTTGCAGAGCCAGCAGATTTTTGCAGTTCTCCGGACCGTGCTTACTCATTTGCCGGCGGAGCACCTTTTCATTTGCTTCCCACAGATCCATATGGTGGGCGATCAGGAATACCACTTCTTCCCGCAGGGCAGTGGGGGCTTTCAGCCGCCGCAAAGCGGTGTCGGCAAGGCGGGCGCTTGCTTCTGCGTGTCCGTAGAAATGTCCCCGGCCGTTTTCATCCTGGGTAAAGGACACGGGCTTGCCGGTATCGTGCAGCAGAGCTGCCCAGCGCAAAGCCAGATCGCTGGGGGTGTTTTCCACCACATAAGCGGTGTGGGTGTATACATCATAGGCGTGGTGGGGACTGTGCTGACAGAAATCCAGGCAGGGAGCAAGCTCCGGCAGAACATAGGTAAAGATCGGGGCATACACTTGCAGGTCCTCCGCCTTCAGCAAAGGCAAAAGTTTACATAATTCTGCAAAAATTCGTTCCGCGGCCAGGTTGTCCATTTTTTCTTTCAGGGCAAACATAGCTTGTAGGGTGGCATTTTCCACAGTGAAACCAAAGCGGATGGCAAACCGGACACCCCGGAGGATTCGCAGCGCATCTTCCGTAAAACGGGCAACCGGATTCCCTACTGTCCGCAAGATGCCCTCCTGCAGGTCTTCCATACCGCCAAAGGGGTCAATATAGCCCTCGTTGGGGTTGTAGGCAATGGCATTGACGGTGAAATCCCGTCTGCCAAGGTCTGCTTCCAGATTCGGCACGAATTCTACCCAATCCGGGTGGCGGCCGTCTGCATAAGTACCTTCGGTGCGGAAGGTGGTAATTTCCAGCACTTCCTTTTGGAATACCACGCCGATGGTGCCGTGTTTTTCCCCGCTGAGAACCAGGGAATGGTCGGCAAAGATCTCCCGCAGCTTATCCGGGGTGGCCACCGTGCAAAGGTCATAGTCGTGGGGGGTGATGCCCAAAAGGTGATCCCGTACGCAACCGCCTACCAGGTAGCCGGGGGTGTTTTCCTTTTCCAGCCGCTCCAGGCATAGGGCAACATGGGCAGGAATTTCCATAGGCGTGGGTGTTTTATAGGGTTTTTCGCCTGCCAAAGTGCTGCTGACCCAAATGGCCATGGGCAGGAAAAAGGCGGGCAGTTCTCCTGCGGCAGCGCACAGGCTAAAGAAGCAGGCACACAGACCGGTGAACCGGAGCCACCGTCTGGAAACGGGTGCGATGGTTAAGTGGCAATAGGCATAGCTGAAAAGCAGCAGGCTGACCAGTGCCAAAAGGGGGAAGCCGTACGCTAAAAACTGGGTTTGGTAGCTCCAGCCGCCGTAGCGGCTGAGGACATATGCCATTAAAAAGAGGACGGCGGGCACAGCACACGGAAAGGAAGCCTTTTTTCCAAGGAAGCGACGGATGCCGTTTGCGCCCATTGTGATGGCGGCAAGGCAGGCCAGGAGTTTGGAGGCCTTTCCCAACAGACCCATGTTCCAGGGTTGGGTGATGGCCAGGAACAGAAAGCCCAGGGCAGCGGCAACGCTGCCGAGCGCCTCCAAAACGGGGGATTGGGCCAAATAGGAAAGGCTCCCTTTTTTCTCCTTCAGGGAGAAGAACAAAGCGGCAACCAGGGCAAGCCCTGCAAGGATAAACAGGCAGATGGCTGCCGGGTGGCTTTGTATCCAAAGACCGTACCGGTCCAGGCAGGTTTGGCGGCACCACAAGTGGAGCAGAAAGCCCAGGGTGCCTGCGCCCATAGCCCAAAAGACCGGACGGCGGAGTAGAGTTTTCATAGCAGCGCTCCTAACATCAAAATACCGGTCAGCACCGGCTGATGCAGCAGATAGATGGGAAGGGAATATCTGCCGCAGAAGGCGAGAAACCGAATAAGGAAGAACTTGTCGTTCACCTTGGGGAAAAGGGAGGCCTTTTTCTTATAAAGAACCTTGCCTAAAAGGCTACCCAGAAGGAAAAATCCCAAATTGGGGAACAGCGGGACATAATCCGAAGAAGCAAACCCGGCAGGGGGTGCGCCAAAGGGCATTGTCCACCAACTGACAAGGGGGGTGTGATACCGCCAGTAAAGGCCCACGGCACACATAATCACCGCCAGCAGGAGGGTCAGCCAGCTGGGCAGTCTGCGAAACACCGGCCAAAGAAGCATACAAATGCCCAGGCAGTGGAGAATGCCGAAATAAATGATCATTTTGCTGGAGGCCATATCCAAAAGAACCATGCCCCAGGTGACGCCGGAGCAGATCAGCCCGCCTGCCAGCACGATCAGTCCCCGGCGAATGGGGTGGCGACCCAGGGTCACGCAGATGCCGGAAAGGAGCAAAAACAGAAGGCTGCCCCAAAGCATTACAAAGGAGAACAGTTCCGATTTCTGCAGCGCCGGCATAGGGTAGGTTTTCATCAAATCATAAAGAAAATGGACAACCACCATTCCTAAAACGCAAAGGCCCCGGAACGCATCCAGTTCCCAAATCCGCTTTTTCTGCATAAAACGACATTCTCCTTTCTCTCACAGAGGAATTTTCCATCATTATAACAATATTTTGCCCTGATTTCCACCCTTTTATGGAAAAAATAGTACTTGTTTCTTTTTTGGAAGAGTTGTATAATATAGTGGATTTTGAAAGGTGGTGGCTCTATGCTGCTTGGCGTTATGATTGCCCTTTCTGCGCTTACTGCGGTGGCATTGACATGGCAGGCCTGCGCAGTGCAGGGGTTAGGGATGCTTTGGGTGCTGCCGGTAAGCTTATTAGGTGCTTTCCTGGCCCAAGTCATTGTTCTCTTTATTGTAATATGGATCTGCGCCCAGGTAACCAAAAAGAAACCGATGCCGGAGAAGGAAAATAAGTTTTTCCGTTTTTTGGTGGAGCAGGTTTGCTTTATGGCCATGCCCCTTCTGTCCATTCGTCTGCACACCGAGGGTCTGAAGCAGATTCCAAAGTCCGGCAGATTCCTTTTGATCTGCAATCATATGCACGAAATTGACCCCACGGTGATTTTGCGTTGCTTCCCCAAACGGCAGATTTCCTTTATTTCCAAGCAGGAAGTGGATAAGCTGTTTTTGGCAGGGCCGTTCTTGCGGCAGATTCGCTGCCCGCTGATCAACCGGAGCAATGACCGGGAGGCACTGAAAACCATTTTGCAGTGCATTCAGATGATCAAGAATGACGAGCATTCCATTGCCGTATTCCCAGAAGGATATATTCGCAATGACGATTTGATGCACCCCTTCCGCAGCGGTGTATTTAAGATTGCCCAAAAGGCAAATGTGCCCATCGTGGTATGTACGCTGCACGGCACCCATAAGGTGCTGAAAAACGTTACCCGGCTGAAGCACACAGATGTACATTTCCATCTGATCAAAGTGCTGTATCCGGAGGACTGGGCGGGCAAGACCGCAACGGATATCAGCAATATGGCCTATGAATTGATGGCTCAGGATCTGGGCCCGGAAAATGTCTGGCAGAAGCCGGAAAATTGGGAGGAAAAAGAATGAAAAACAGCGAAAAGACACTGGATATGATTGTTAACCTTTGCAAGAACAGAGGTTATGTATATGCCGGCTCCGAAATCTACGGTGGCCTGGCCAACTCCTGGGACTACGGTCCTCTGGGTGTGGAGTTCAAGAATAACGTGAAGAAGGCCTGGATGAAGAAATTCGTGCAGGAATCCCCCTACAATGTGGGCCTGGATGCAGCCATCCTGATGAACCCCCAGACCTGGGTTACCACCGGTCACGTAGGCTCTTTCTCCGATCCCCTGGTGGACTGCAAGGGCTGCGGCGCCCGTCACCGCGCAGATAGGCTGATTGAGTCCGCTCCTTCCGGCGAAGGCGTAAATGTGGATGCTATGAAGCCTGCAGAAATGAACGATTTTATCACCGAGCACGAGGATGTGGTCTGCCCCAACTGCGGCAAGCATCACTTCACCTCCATCCGGAACTTCAACCTGATGTTCCAGACCAAGATCGGTGTTACCGAGGATTCCTCCTCCACCTGCTATCTGCGGCCTGAAACCGCCCAGGGTATCTTCCTGAACTTTGCCAATGTGCAGCGCACCACCCGGAAGAAGCTGCCCTTCGGTGTTTGCCAGGTAGGTAAGGCATTCCGGAACGAAATCACCCCCGGCAACTTCACTTTCCGTACCCGGGAATTTGAGCAGATGGAATGTGAATTCTTCTGCAAGCCCGGCACCGACCTGGAGTGGTTTGCTTACTGGAAGGACTTCTGCAAGAACTGGCTGGTCTCCCTGGGCATCAAGGAAGAGAGCATGCGCCTGCGTGACCACGAGCCTGCAGAGCTGGCTTTCTATTCCCGTGCTACCACCGATATTGAGTATCAGTTCCCCTTCGGCTCCGGCTGGGGCGAGCTGTGGGGCATTGCCGACCGTACCGATTACGACCTGGGCCGCCATCAGGAAGCCTCCGGCAAGACCCTGGAATACTACGATCAGGAAGCCAACGAGCACTACATTCCCTATGTTATCGAGCCTTCTCTGGGCTGCGACCGTGTGGCTCTGGCCTTCCTGTGTGAAGCCTACGACGAAGAAGTGGTTGGCCAGGATAAGAACGGCAAGGACGATATCCGTACTGTTCTGCGGCTCCATCCCTTCCTTGCTCCCTTCAAGGCTGCTGTTCTGCCTTTGAGCAAGAAGCTGAGTCCCAAGGCAGAGGAAATTTACCACGAACTGCAGAAGGACTTTATGGTGGACTTCGACGATGCCGGCTCCATCGGCAAGCGTTACCGCCGGGAAGACGAGATCGGCACACCCCTCTGCATCACCGTGGACTTCCAGACTGTGGGTGACGAGAACACCCCTGCTGACAACTGCGTCACTGTCCGTGACAGAGATACCATGGAGCAGGTCCGGATCCCCATTTCTGAGCTGAAAGCTTACATTACCGAAAAGTGCAAGTTCTAAAAAATATCCCCCGGTGAGTTTCACCGGGGGATTTCTTTAATCCAAATAGTCGATCACAAAGGCGGGTTTGCCTTCTGCGATGTATTGCCGGGGGACACGGCGGCTGATGGAGCAAATTTGTTCGTAATTGAAAGAGTGGCAGGCCTGGGCAATGGTTTCGGCAGGGATGCCTTCTCCCATCAGCACCACATCGTCTCCGGCTTCCACGCCGGGAATGTCCGTCACATCCACCATCATCTGATCCATGCAGACTCTGCCTAAAATGGGAGCCTTTTTGCCTCGGATCAGCACATAGAATTGGCCGGAAAGGTTTCGGCGGTAACCGTCGGCATAGCCAACGGGAATGGTAGCAACAAGGGTGTCTGCCTGCGTGGTGTAGGTGCCGCCGTAGCTGATCTCCCGGCCGGCAGGCAGCCACTTCAGGTGGGAAATGTGGCTGTGCCAGGACATGGCAGGCCGCAGAGAAAGAAGCTTTTTCGGCACATCCTCGCTGGGATAAAGGCCGTAAAGCACGATACCTGCCCGTACCATATCATAGTGGCAGAGGAAATTGGCAATGCCTGCAGAGTTATCCAAATGCTGCAGTCTGGGCTTTACGCTTCGGGCTTCCAGCATACTGCAGAACCGATCAAACAGTTCCGCCTGCCCCTGGGCTTTGCGCAGGTCTTCCTCGTCGGCAGTGGCAAAGTGACTGAAAATGCCCTCTGCATCCAGTCCGGGCAGCTTGGCGATCCGGGCGCAAATGTCTGCGCTTTTTTCCGTGGGCTGAAAACCGATGCGGCACATACCCGTGTCCACCACAAAGTGGAAGGAAACGGTCTTGCCCTGCTTTTGGGCCTCCAGGGACAGTGCCTGGGCATCTTCCCAAGAGAAAATGGCGGGGCGAATGTCATGGCGCACCAACTCGGAGAAGGTAGACACCGGACTGTGACCCAAAACCAGAATGGGTTTTTGGATATTGGCGTGCCGCAATTCCAGAGCCTCAGAAAGAGAGGAGACCCCAAAGAAAGCGCATTTGCTCTCCAGCAACCGGGCCACCGGCACGGCGCCGTGGCCGTAGGCATCGGCCTTTACCACTGCCATTACGGGCACACCGGCCTTTTCGGCCACCGCCTGAAAGTTGTGGGAAATGGCATCCAGGTCAATATTCACATAATTATTGAAACGGTCCATATACTACCCTCAAGAACGTTTTTTGTTAGTATAGCATATTTTCCTATGCTTGACAAGTAGGACACAGAATGATAAAATACGAGGGACAATTCAAGGCTTTGCGTGGCAGTCTGGGCGGTTGGCCCGGCTGCTGAACAAGACAATGGGGTGAGATTCCCCAACGGTACCGCCGCTGTATATGCCGCAATCGTTCTTAGGATGAAAGTCAGTCACTGGGGGTTCCTGGGAAGGCTGAACGATTCAGAAGGGCTGCAACCTCCCTTCACGGCATGAGTCAGAAGACCTACGCAAGGGTAGCCCTTCCACGTCCTGCGCAGTACAGGCGTGCGTTTGTCACGGAAAAACGGCCGTGGCACCCATTAGTGGTGCCACGAATTTTTTGTTTTTAGGAGGAAAAACAATGTCAAAAACAGTAAAAATCATTTTAGGCGGCGTTTTGGCTGCCGCAATTGTCCTGATGCTGGGCGCTTATCTGTATTTTAAGCCCCAGGCAGAAGAAGGCTCCAAAAGCGTGGAAATCGTGGTGGTCCATAAGGACGGTTCTGAAAAATCCTTCCCCGTAAAAACGGATGCGGAATTCCTGGCGGAAGTGCTGGTTGCGGAAGAAATCGTGGAGGATAACCAGACAGAGTACGGACTGTATATTCTTGTGGCTGACGGAGAGCGGGCAGATTATGCTGTGGACGAAGGCTGGTGGGCCATTTATGAAGGCGACACCCTTTCGAATTACGGTGTCAGCGAGCTGCCCGTGAAGGATGGCGGCCTCTACAAGGTGGTATATACCATTGGCTGGGCAGAGTAAAATAACGATTCGGCAGGTTGCCCTTTTTGGAATGCTGGGAGCACTCACTTTCGGCGCCAAGGTTGCAATGAGCTTTCTGCCAAATATTGAGCCTGTAAGCCTTTTCTTCTTGCTCTATGGGGCAGTTCTGGGAAGAAAATCCCTTTACACCGTGTTTTTATATGTGATAATGGAGATCCTCTGCTACGGCGTAGGACCCTGGAACATCAACTATCTGTATATTTGGCTGGTCCCGGTGCTTTTGGGCATCTTCTTCCGGCGGGAAAATTCCCCTTGGGTCTGGGCCCTTATTTCCGGATCTTTCGGCCTTTTATTCGGCTTTTTGTGCGCGCCGGTGTATCTGTTCATTGGCGGGCCGGGCTATGCCCTGAGCTGGTGGGTGGCAGGATTTTATTTCGATATACTGCATTGCGTCGGAAATTTTGTCATTGCGCTGGTGCTGTTCGTGCCTTTGCGGAAACTGCTTACAAGACTCTATAGCAAACTATAAAAAGTGCGGCTTCTCTTCGGAGAAGCCGCATATTTCGCTGTTCAAACCGTCCCCGTGTCCCGGTGAAATCATAGTAATACGTGGTGGAAATGCCGCTGGCGGAGTCAATGACGGCAACCTGTTTGTACGGCGGGAGTGCGGCATCGCCTCCCTTTGTCAGGGGAGGTGGGTGAGCGGTAGCGAACCCGGAGGGGTAGTTCTCTCCTTCTGTCTTCGCCTCACGGCGAATCCACGCCCTGCCGGACCCGCGCCCCTTTTGTCTGCTCCGCAGACATTTTCCCCGCTGCCGGAATCGCTTTTGCCCAAAGAAAAAGGGGACGGCAAAGCCGTCCCCTTTGGGTTGCTATAGAACTATGGGTTCTCTTCAGGGGACAACAGAACCGTCCCCTTGTCTCTGTTCTTGATTCTCCAAGCACAACAATGGGTTATAAATACTGGTTATAGTTGCGTATCCGACGATACGGGCGCCTTCTTGTATGCTGATCTTTTTCCCAATCCATAAACAATGCGGATATGATTCGGGAGATAAAAATGTAATTGTTCCCTTTGCTGTTCCATTTGGAGGGATGGACTCGACACCATAGTAATGGTGAATACCCGTGGTTAAATAATCATCCATTACTAAGTGCGCTGGTCTGTAACCATCATTCGCAGGATTCTTTCTCGTGCCATTGAATTCAAATATTACTTCAACATCTGGAAATCTATTCATAACATTCTCCTCCTTATGGCATAAATTTAATCGTTCCACTAACTGCTTGGTTAAATGCCCCAAGCTGATCTCCATAAACAGTCAAAGTGCCTGCACGGAATATGCTTGTGTCAACTCCTTCTGTATACAGTTGATTAAGCATACTGTTAGGAACCTTTGCACTAACAATGGTGTTCTGTCCCATCATATTTCCGAATTGTCTTGTTTCAGAGAGATTAAAACCAAATTGCTTACTTTCCATACCGCCAGGAGCTAAATTAAATTGTCCCGTATTCTTTATATCTTGAGCCTCTGCACTGCTAACAGACCTATATACCGTTGTTGTTGTTGGTGTTCGCGTTGCTGCGTATGCCTCTGCTCCGTTAAATACTGCACCTCCAGCGGTAGCTGCTACAGTCCCCCAATTACCTTGAGCATTAAACTCTTCTATCGAATTTGAACTTGATGCAGCTGCTAACACGGCGGTTCCATATACTGTTGCTGAACCAATGAACGCCGCCGCTGCAATAGTTGATGCGGTTGTAGCCGCCGCGACACCGCTTCCAACCATACAAACAGCCGTTGCAGCCGCTGCAAATCCTCCACAGGTAACGACTGTTGCTGCCGCACAAGCCACAACAACTGCCGCTCCAAGCGCCCAATGCCACCACGCTTCGCCCGTGGAATCGATTCTATTAACAGGGTTATTCCCACAATACGCAAATAGGTTTACGCCTGCGTCCCCAGTAGCCAACTGATTATCCGGGCTTATAAACTGCCGGATGGTGGGATTATAATACCGGCTTTGGAGGTAGTAAAGGCCTGTTTCGTGGTCGTAGACATAGCCACGGTAGGTCAGGGGATTCAGGGTGCCAAGGGTGCTTGCCATGGTGCCACCGGTTTGCAGTAGCACACCATAGGCATCGTAATGATAGTTTACCATTACTGCCCCGGTGCTGTCAAGGATGGCAACCACATCTCCCTGCAGATTGGTCACATAATAGTAGGTAGCGTTATTGTAGGTAAAGTAGGAGGGTCTTCCCTCTCCGTCATAGAAGAAGTTCAGCACATTTCCGTTCTTCGTCATCTGGCTCAGCTGACTGCCATTGTACACATAGCCATAGTTGGCGACGGGCTGGGCATTGGCATCCGTAAGTCTTCTGCCTATGCGCATCCCGTTGGCATCATAGGTGTTCCTAGTGAACCCGGAGCTGTGTATGATTATCATAAGTTCTCTGCCGTGACTCCAACCATAGCTGTAGCCGTTGTAAGAAAGCATGTTGCCGATGCCGTCACGGGATATGGACTGACCGTTTACGCCTGTAAGCATATCCTTCCATTCCGCATCCGTCTCATAAACCACAGAGGGCACATCTGAAGACACTGCGCCAGTGGTGTAGGCGCTTTCAAACTCTGCAAGCAGCTGCCCGCCATCCCGGTACTGGAATTCTCTTGAAGTTCCTGCTATGGGGTCATCTTCCCGGGTCAGCTGGTTCATATGGTCGTATTCATAACGGATGGTATTTGCACCATCGAAGATGGTAAGAATGTTGCCATTTCCATCATAAGTGTAAGTGTAGGTTATGCTGTAATTGTCCGCTGTTTGCTGGATGGACTTGACCTGTGTACTGGTTGTAGTCTCTGTGGGGTCATAGTAGGTGAAGGTAGTGGTCAGCACAACTTCTGTGCCGTCTTTTACCTCTTGCTTTTCTATCCGGCCCAAAGCATCGTAGGTATAGTCTATGGCATGACCTTCTGCCGTAAGGGTATCCAGGCGGTTGTCATCGTCGTAGGTATAGCCAGTTGTCCGCAAAGTGCCGTTAATGGTTTCTTTCAAAGAGGACAGGTTATTCTCAGCATCGTAGCCGTACTCTACGGAGTGGGAATAGCCCGTACCCTTTTCGGTATACTTGGCAAGACGGTCGATGAAATCGTAGTAATAAGTGGTGGAAATGCCGCTGCCGGAGTCGATCACCGTTGCCAGAGCACCGGAATTATCGTAGAGGTAGGAGACGGTTTCCCCATCTTCATAGGTATCCTTTATGACACGGCCTTGTGTGTCATAGGTGTACTGTATGGAGTGACCGTTTCCGTACTCTATCTGCTTCAACCAGTTTTCACGACCCTCGTAGGTGTAGGTTGCCAAGGGTTTGGAACCTACCTGCACACTGCTCCGCAGGTCGAAATTGCCATAGTTCAGGGTATACTCTGTGCTTTCTGTTTCTATTTTTGTCAGAAGATCATCGGTGTAGGTATATTCCACCTCTTTCGCAGAGTCCGCCTCACCAACTGCCACCTTAGCTGTACGGTACATTTCGTCGTAGGTGTAGACTGTCTTGGTCGTTTCGCTGTCTTCCGGGTATTGTACCCACTCCAATACATTGGTGTAAGGATCGTACTGATAGGTGGTCACATTTCCAACAGTATCAGTGGTCTTGACCAGCGCATTTCCGTTATCGCTGTAGGTTGCCGAAGAAGTCAGCTTACGCCCTCCGTTTTCCAAGGAAACAGAAGTGTTGTTGCCGTAGGTATCATAGGTGAAGCTGTACACAAGGCCGGTGCTGGAAGTTGCCTTTTCTACATTGTGATAACTATCGTATTCGTAAGTCATCGCCATGCCGTCCGGCAAGATTTCCTTTGTCAGATCGTTACCTTGATACTCATAGGTGGTGGTCTTTTCCTGCAGGTCTGTGACGGAAGTTACATTGCCGTCAGCATCATAGGTATAACTGCTGCTGAACTGCTCTTTATACAGGCCGATACCGTCAAAATAGACTGTGTTCATCCCGTAGTCATACTGTAAGGTGACAGTGACGGAACGATAGGCTTTCTCGGCCACCAAAGGCAGCGCCGCATACTGCCAGTAGGGCGTATCCGGGTTAAAGCTGACAGTTTCAGGCTCACTGCTTGTGCCGTCTGTATAATGGAACACCGCCTTTAAGCCAAAGGTCCTGTCCCGTTGGTCCGTGCCGTTTTCAAGGGGAACACCGTCACCCTGCGCCCAGCCCGCAAGCACGAAGGTATCGCCCTCACCGCCGCTGACCGCGACCTGCTGGCTGACGGACTTGGCGGCTTCCGGGTCACCGGTGATTTTATAAGCCTTTGCGCTCAGCCAAGAGGCGGAATTTTGCGTAGCAGAAATACCGTCCCCTGTTGCAAGGCCTGCGCCTGTCCATCCGGAGTTGGCATTAAAATCGCCGTTTTCTACGAGATTATATCGGCTTGCCGTGGGAGATTTTTCCAACTGCAGGCAGTCTACATAGGCATGGCCTACGATAGCAATAACAGGGTATGGACTATGGTTACCGTTTTGGGATGTGTTAGTATAACACACCTGCACCCGCTGCCATTCATCACTGGGTGTCAGAACTTCGCTGCCGCGGGTAATAGAGCCGTTGTCAAACCCCAATTGCGCACTCCCAGATAAAACTTTAATATAGGCACTGAAAGTACATGTTTTGCCCGGTCCAATAGTTGGTCCAACATCATGAAAATAAGTTCCCTCTTCACAGTCTACTTCCATAGACTTATTGCCGTGATAAGCCTCATCTGTTGTGATCGTGCCGTCAGCGTAGCCATAATAGGGCTGCCACCGCCCATTATTTTCAAAGCTGCTGTCTGTGATCAAATTTGTCACCGTGTTCTGCAGCTTGGATGCGGCAGTAAGCTGGTTGCCCTTTTTATGCTCGGGGTCCACATCTGTAGCATACTGAGCAAATTGTGCACGGCCTTCTCCGTCCTGGATAGAAACGGTGTTGCCCCAGTTGTTGAACTGGTAAATTGTTTGATTGCCGCTGTAGTCTTCGATCGTTGTCTGATTTTGGGCGTAGGTAAAAGTGAGTGTTCCACCTTCGGTATTGCCGTCAAATTCGCTGACCGTTGCCACACGGCGAACAGCACGCTCCGCTGTTGTATTGTAGGAGATGGCAAGGCGGTAGCCGTCAATGTCTTCGGCTTCCGTCAGCAACTTTTCACCGCTGTAGGTGTAGCTGACAGTTTCTCCGTCCTTGTCTGTTATGGAAGTGAGCAGACCGTTTGTGTAGCCATAGGTCACCTGTGTCAGGTGCTGTCCGGTTCTGCTTTGCGCTTCGATCTTCGTCAGCAGATCGTTTTCGTATGTGTAGACATACCGCCTGCCGATGGCATCGGTAACGGTGTCTATGCGATAGCCGGAGGTGGTGGTATAGGTTACGGTAACAGGGCTTGGTGTCGCTTGGTTGTTGACGATCTGGGTCAGTCGGCCCTTGGTGTCAAAATGGCTGACATTGCCGGCCTTATCGGTAATGGTGTACTTGGAAGTACCGGAGCCGGTGGTTGTCAGTGTCAGCCCCATGCTGTCTTCATCCTTATATACGCCGTCTTCCTGATAGAAGTAGTGCTCTGTGCCGTCGCCGTCTTCCCAAGCATAGTAATTGCCCAGTCCGCCGACCCAATAAACCCGTTGGTTATAGTTGGTGCGCCAGCCGTAGCCCATGCCAAACAGGTTGTCTGCGGTATCGTTGGCATTGTAGATATGGCTGATGGCTACAGCGGCCCGTGTGCCCCCAAAGCCAAGGTCTGCCCGGGTCCAAACCAGATTGCCTGTATAATGGTTTACATAGCCTGTTCCTGCCCGGCCTGCGGAAAGGGTAGTATAGTCCCAGTAGCTTTCCAAACCGTTGTTGTTGCGATAGTAGATGGTGAGGATCACGCTGTCGTCACCCATATCGGAGGAATGGAACTGCTTCCAGTTGGTTTCCCGGGCCTGCTCTATTTCATCCGTTGCTTTGAAGAGCATACCGGTGTTCTCGCCGGCATACCAGCCTCTTGCAATGTCTGTAATGACCCATGTATAGTTGCCTGCGTTTTGCACGATGTTATAGTCTTCCACCGTGTTAGAAATTGCCGGCTTGTTCGCCCATGTCATATCGTATTCTTCCCAAGTAGTCAGCACCTTGTGGACTTCGATGGGAGCACTTTGAGAAGAGGTCAAAGGCTTGTGCATCTGGATCTCAGCGTGGGTGATCACATCTGCAGAAGTCAGAACAGGCAATTCGTTGAATTTCAGGTAGACCCGCTCCACACCCCGGGGCGCGTAATAGCCCACCTCGCTGATGGCCCAGTTCCAAGAATTGGTAATGACATCGCCGACGGTCTTGTCCTGAATGTTATAGTAGCGGATGCAGGGAGCGACCTGCGGGTCAAGAATCACAGGCCATGCCCGCTCTTCTGCCGCCAGCCACTGCCGGGGAAGGCTGTAGGTCAGGTAGTATGTGCCTTCCTTGCCGGTGAGGGTCACCCGGACATCATTGGTTTGCTCCCCTGCATTGTCGATAAGGAAGGGTGCTTCCATGAGCATGACCATATTTTCCTTTTCGGCATCGTAGAAGTGGATGCTTCCGTCCTCTTTCAACTCGGGATTCAGTTTGCCGGTTTCGAGGATATAGCGATAGCCCACCAAGTCGCTGTCATAGGATGCCAGCACGATGGATTCCTTCACCCGGCTGCCTTGCAGGTCGTAGATCACATTGGTGTTTTGGTAAACGTTGCCGTAAGACAGGCGGGTGTGGTTCTTCTGGGAAAGAAGGGCCACGTGGGCAGGGGTGTTTTCGGCAAGGAGCTTCTTTGGCGATACCTGTGCCTGAGAAATGCCCATAGACTCAACCTTGGTGCTCGGTTCACTATTGGCAGACATCACGGCAACGCTGTCATCCAGCCGCAACTGCCCTGCCATGCCAAAGCGCAGCGTATAGCCGTCCTTGGTGATGGAAATGCGGCCATCCTTGCTCAGCTGCTGGGGAAGTGCTACTTCCCACAGACCGGAGGTGTTGATAAAATTACCTTCCGTCAGCTTCAGAGAGTTGTCGATCTCTTCCCAGCCATTTTCCGTTTGGTAGTGGATATCCACAGGATATACCACCGCCATATTCTGGCCGTCTGCCATTCTGTACTCTTTTGAGTACGCTGTGCGCTTGGCTGTAATTTCTTCCGGGGCAACCGTCACCTTGTCGGTTGCCGAGATGTTGGGTAAGACGATCTTGTCGGAAAGTCCGGCCCGATAATTGATGGCAAAGGTCTGCAGAGGTAGCATTTGCAAAAGCAGAACAAATACCAATACCGCACTGAGTAACTTGCAAAATCGTTTAAACATAGAAACCTCCTTTTGTTGATGGGTGGCGAATACTTCAAGAGATGCAAAAAGGCGCATTGCGAATAGCAATGCGCCCTCTTCTGCTTCGGCGCAACGGCTAAAGCGTACATCTCTTACAAGAAAATTGTATCATCGACCAATCCTCCCAGCAAGAAAAATAGTTCGCATATTTTCGACTTTATATGCCTAAAAACCGCCAATATCTGTCGAAAATGTGCGAAAAAGTAATAAATGGGCACAAAATAAAATATGCGGCTTCTCTACGGAGAAGCCGCATATTTTTCATGTTGGGCGGTAGACTAATTTTTAGCCTGCCAGGATCTCTGCTTTGATTACGCCCTTGCTGTGGCGCAGGATCTGCAGAAATTCATCCAGGGAAACTGCCAAATTTGTCATTTCGGCGGAGATGGTCACCACGGCGGTGCCACCGGTGGGAACGATGGAGTTGATGGTGATAATATTGCAGTTCAGCTCTGCAACAGAGATCAGCAACCCGGAAAGAATACCGGGGGCATCGTGCATCAAAAGCTGCAAGGTGATAATGCGGCCTGCCTTCATGTTCTGGAAAGGCAGAACGGAATCCCGATACTTATAGAAGGCGCTGCGGCTGATGCCGGTCATTTGGGTGGCTTCTCCAACAGTGGAGGCTTCGCCGGCGGCCAGCAACCGCTTGGCTTCTGCAACCTTCAAAAACACTTCCGGCAAGGCAGATGCTTCTACAATAAAATACTTTGTCTCTGTATCTTTTGCCATAATAGCCTCCTGATCTTCTCCGCTCGTGGCGTGCATTGTTTCCTTATCATACCACATATTTTGGAAAAAGCAAGGGTTTTTCCACCACTGGTGGAAAAATGTTTTGCGGTTGCGTACATAAGGGGGGTCTGTTATGGATATGGGATGGATAAAGGGAAAGAAACTGTGGATTGGCGCAGCTGTTGTGGGGGCGCTTTTGCTGCGATATGGCATGGGGCTGATCGCTCCCTTTCTTTTGGGAACGGTTTTGGCACTGCTGGCAGAACCTCTGACCCGGAAATTGGAATCCGGGGGGCGCTTTTCCCGAAAGCCTGCGGCAGCAGTGTCGGTGAGTGTCAGCTTACTTGCAGGGGTGGCGGCGCTATACCTGGGTGGCAGGCTGGCAATTCAGGGCTTGAGCAGATTCGCCAATAACCTGCCGGATCTGCAGGGGAGTCTGCAGTCCGTCCGAAGCAGTCTCCATTCTTTGGTAGAGGCAGGGCCGGAAGGGGCAAAGGAGATCCTTCACCGGGCGGTGGAGAATGGCTTTGCAGACGGGCAGGCCCTTTTGGGAAAGGTGGCCCAGGTGGCGGCCGGGTCGGTTGCTGCCTGGGTAGGGAAGCTCTCCCGCTGGGCCATACAGTTTGGCACGGCCATTTTGGCGGCTTTTTTCCTTTCTGCCCGGCTGCCAAAGATCAAAAGCTGGATCTATTCCAAGCTTCCCAATGTGCAAAACGGCATTCGAACCCTTCGTGCCTGCAAAAGCGCCGTTGCCGGATGGGGAAAGGCCCAACTGAAGCTGATGCTCCTTTGCTATGGGGTCGTTTCCGTGGGTCTATATATAATAGGTATCCGAAACGGCTTTTTAATCGGCGCGCTGGTGGCGTTGGTAGATGCAGTGCCTATGCTGGGCACCGGTACGGTTTTGATCCCCTGGGCTGTGGTACAGTTCTTTCAAGGGCAAACCTATAAAGGGGTGGGACTTTGCCTGATCTTCCTTGTTTCTTTTGCGCTGCGGGCGTTTTTAGAGCCTCGCTTGGTGGGAAAACAGATGGGGCTGGACCCGCTGGTTTCCCTGATTGCCATCTATTTGGGCTTTCAAATCTGGGGCATTTTGGGAATGCTTTTGTTTCCGGTGGCCTTTGCGGTGGGGAAAAACCTATGGACAGAACTGTTCAAAAATAATTTATAAATACCCTATTGACATTCTTAGCACTCTATTGTATAGTGTGCTTAGCACTCAGAGGTAGTGAGTGCTAAAACATACAGGAGGCGGCTTATGGAACTGACTGAACGAAAGAAAAAAGTCCTGCAAAGCATTGTGGACTTATATATCCGCACTGCCGAGCCGGTGGGCTCCAAGGCCGTCACAGAACTGCCGGATATGAACTATTCCTCTGCCACTATCCGCAATGAAATGGCGGAGCTGACTACAATGGGTTATCTGGAGCAGCCCCATACCAGCGCTGGCCGTGTGCCTTCCGCTGCGGGCTATCGGTTGTATGTGGATGAACTGATGATGGATTACCGTCTCAGTATGGATGAGACCCGGTCCATTAACACCGCCATCGAAGAAAAGATGGAGCGGGTGGATAAACTGGTGGAGCGGGTAGCCAAGCTGGTTTCCCAGGCCACTGACCTTCCTGCCATTTCCGTGGCTTCCCGGCAAGCGGGCGTAACGGTCAATCGGTTTGAATTGTTGCTGACCGGTCCGGGCAATGTGGTGCTGGTGCTGCTGCTTTCCAATGAGGAAGTGGTGAACAAGCGGATCAAGCTGCCTGTAGAACTGGACGAGACAGACCTGAAACTGTTGAGCGCTGTTTTGAATGCGGGCATGACGGATTTGCAGGCGGAAGAAATCGACCAGGCTCTGATGGAGCGGCTGATGCGCTCTGCAGGCAAGGCAGAACCGCTGGTTCCGGTGGTGGTGGATTTCACCGCCGATGCCCTCCGGAAGCAGGGAAGCACCAATATGGCAGTGGCCGGACAAATGCGGCTGCTGGGACAGCCGGAATACCGGGATGTGGATAAGGCTCAACGGCTGATGACCAGCCTGGATGAAGAGGCTCTTGCCAATTTGCCTGCTGTCATGCAGGGGGCGAACGGCACCAGAGTTCTGGTAGGCCCGGAGAATGTGGCCCAGGAACTGAAGGATACCAGCGTGGTTATGACGAAATTTGACATTGGCGACGGTATGCAGGGCATGATCGGTGTGGTTGGCCCCACACGTATGGATTACGCCAAAGTCACTGCAAGACTTTCCTACTTTGCGGAAAGCCTTTCCAAGATGTTTGCAAAACCCGAGCAGGCGCAACTGCCTGGCGGCAAAGAAGAATAAGGAGGCCAGGCTGTGGCTAAGAAAGCAAAAAAAGCACAGGAAGTTCCCGTAGAGGAAACCCCGGTGGAAACCGTTCCGGCAACCAACTGGGAAGAAAAGTACAACGAAGAACACGACAGTTACTTGCGTTTGGCGGCAGATTATGATAACTTCCGCAAGCGCACTGCCAAGGAAAAGGAACAGCTCTACTCCGCAGGCAAAGCCGATGCAGTGGAAAAACTCCTGCCCGTCTACGATAATCTGGAGCGGGCGCTGAATCAGGCAACTGCCGATGAAGCCTACAAAAAGGGCGTGGAAATGACCATGACGCAGCTGGTTACTATCTTAGGTGGCTTGGGCGTGGAGATTTTCGGAAAAGCAGGGGATGCCTTTGATCCCAATCTGCACAATGCAGTAATGCATATTGAAGATGAAAGCCTGGGCGAAAATGTGATCAGCCAGGTTTTCCAAAAGGGTTTTAAACTGGGCGAAAAGATCGTCCGTTTCGCCATGGTGCAAGTGGCAAACTAATTTGTATATACTATTTCTATTAGGAGGAAATTGATTATGGGTAAGATTATTGGTATTGACTTGGGTACAACCAACTCTTGTGTGGCCGTTCTGGAAGGCGGCGAACCGAAGGTAATTGCCAACGCCGAAGGCGGCAGAACCACCCCTTCCGTGGTGGCATTCTCCAAGACCGGCGAGCGTATGGTAGGCCAGGTGGCAAAGCGTCAGGCAGTGACCAATGCCGACCGCACCATCGCTTCCATTAAGCGGCACATGGGTGAAAACTATCATGTAACCATCGATGGCAAGGGCTACACTCCTCAGGAGATCAGCGCTATGGTTCTGCAGAAGCTGAAGGCAGATGCAGAAGCTTACCTGGGCCAGCCGGTTACCGAGGCGGTTATCACTGTTCCCGCTTACTTCTCTGATGCACAGCGTCAGGCTACCAAGGACGCAGGCAAGATTGCCGGTCTGGAAGTAAAGCGTATCATCAACGAGCCTACCGCAGCTGCTCTGGCTTACGGCCTGGATAAGGACAATGATCAGAAGATCATGGTTTACGACTTGGGCGGTGGCACCTTCGACGTTTCCATTCTGGAAATCGGTGACGGCATCGTGGAAGTTCTGGCAACTGCCGGCGATACCCGTCTGGGTGGTGACGACTTCGACCAGAGAATTATGGATTACCTGGTTGCCGAGTTCAAGAAGTCCGAAGGCATTGACCTGTCTGGCGATAAGATGGCTATGCAGCGCCTGAAGGAAGCTGCTGAAAAGGCAAAGACCGAGCTGTCCGGTATGACCACCACCGCCATCAACCTGCCTTATATCACCGCAGACGCTACCGGCCCCAAGCACCTGGAGGTAACCCTCACCCGTGCAAAGTTCAACGAAATGACAGCTGACCTGGTAGAGCGGACCCTGAAGCCCGTTCGTCAGGCTATGTCCGATGCAGGCCTGCAGGCTGCTGATCTGCACAAGGTTCTGCTGGTTGGCGGTTCCACCCGTATTCCTGCCGTTCAGGATGCCGTTAAGGGCCTCACCGGTAAGGAAGGCTTCAAGGGCATCAACCCCGACGAGTGCGTAGCTGTGGGTGCTGCCATTCAGGGCGGCGTGCTGGCTGGCGATGTGAAGGATGTGGTCCTGCTGGACGTCACGCCTCTGTCCCTGGGTATTGAGACCATGGGCGGTGTGTTTACCCGTCTGATCGACCGCAACACAACCATCCCCACCCGTAAGAGCCAGATTTTCTCCACCGCTGCTGACAGCCAGACTTCCGTAGAAGTTCATGTTCTGCAGGGCGAGCGTGAAATGGCCGCTTACAATAAGACTCTGGGCCGTTTCCAGCTGGGCGGCATTGCTCCTGCTCCCCGTGGCGTTCCCCAGATCGAAGTTACCTTTGATATCGACGCCAACGGCATCGTAAAGGTTTCCGCTAAGGACCTGGGTACCGGCCAGGAGCAACAGATCTCCATCACTGCCTCCACCAACCTGAGCCAGGCCGATATCGAAAAGGCTGTTCGGGAAGCAGAGCAGTATGCAGCTGAAGATAAGGCTCGCAGAGAAGAAGTGGATACCCACAACACTGCCGACCAGGTGATCTATCAGACCGAAAAGACCCTGACAGACCTGGGCGACAAGATCACTGCTGAGGAAAAGGCTTCTATCCAGAGCGCTGTTGACAACCTGAAGGAAGTCAATAAGGGCAATGATGTGCAGGCCATTAAGGATGCCACCGATGCAGTGCAGAAGGCATTCTATGCCGTTTCCGAGAAGCTGTATCAGAATGCAGCTCCCCAGGATGGCCAGAATTGTGACCCCAACTGCGGTGGCGGTTGCGGCGGTGACAATGTGGTAGATGCCGACTACGAAAAAGTAGACTAAACAATAAGGGGCGGCTTAGCCGCCCCTATCGGTGTAATTGCAAGGAGCAACTATGGCAGAAAATAAACGGGATTATTATGAGGTGCTGGGCGTCGACAAGGGCGCCAGTGCGGAGGAAATCAAAAAAGCCTACCGGAAAAGTGCCATGAAATATCACCCGGACCGGAATCCCGGCGATAAGGAAGCCGAGGAGAAGTTCAAGGAACTGGGTGAAGCCTATGAAGTGCTGTCGGATGAAGAAAAACGGTCTCGGTATGACCGCTATGGCCACGCCGGTGTAGATCCCAACTTTGGCGCAGGCGGCGGCTATGGAGATGGCGGCTTCGGCGGTTTTGGGGGCTTTGGTTTTGATTTCGGCGATATTTTTGGAGAGTTCTTTGGGGGCGGACGGCGCAGTTCTTCCCGGAATGAACCTTCCCGGGGCGAAAATGTGGCCGTACATGTGGAAGTCACCTTTGAGGAGGCGGCCTTCGGCACAGAAAGGCAGGTAACCGCCCAAAGAATCGAACACTGTGGCGATTGTGGCGGCACCGGTTCTGCCGACGGAACGGTAGAAACCTGCTCTTATTGCCGTGGCGCAGGCCAGGTGCGGACTACCCGGAATATGATGGGTATGCCCGTGCAGACCACCATGGAATGTCCCCAGTGCAGCGGCAGAGGCCGTATTATTAAGAATTACTGCAGCACTTGCCGCGGCAAGGGAAAAGTTCGCCACAATCAGCGAATCAACATTAAGATTCCTGCAGGCGTGGATCACGGCCAGACGGTCCGTGTTCGCGGTGAGGGTTGCGTAGGCAACAACGGCGGTCCCAACGGCGACCTGCTGGTAGAAATTTCCGTTGGCCGTCACCCGGTGTTCCAGCGTCACGGGCAGGATATCCTTTGCGAAGTTCCCATCACCTTTACCCAGGCGGCCCTGGGCGGCGAGATCGAAGTGCCCACCCTGGAAGGCCCCACCAAGTTTGATCTGCCGGAAGGAACCCAGACCGGTCGGGAATTCAGCCTGAGTGGCAAGGGTATCCCCAATGTGAATAATCCCCGTCGGCGGGGAAGTCTTCGTTTCATCGTGGTTGTGGAAACCCCCACCAAGCTGAATCGGGAGCAGCGGGAGATGCTGCGGAAGCTGGAAGAAAGCCTGGATGGAAAATCCACCCCCAGACGGAAGAAATTCTTTGATACCATAAAAGATATTTTTGAATGAGGAGCGCCGCTATGAAGAGAAATGATTACATCAGCTGGGATGAATACTTTATGGGCATTGCTATGCTGGCTGCCCGCCGGAGCAAGGATCCCAGCACCCAGGTAGGCGCTTGCATCGTTTCTCCGGATAATATCATCATCTCCACTGGTTACAACGGTATGCCCAAGGGCTGCTCCGATGATGAATTCCCCTGGGAACGGGACGGAGAGGAGACCAAGTACCCCTACGTGGTTCACGCAGAATTGAACGCCATTCTCAATGCCAATGGTCGGGATTTGCGGGGTAGCCGTTTGTATGTGGCGCTGTTTCCCTGCAATGAATGTGCAAAAGCCATCATTCAGTCCGGCGTAAAGGAAGTGTACTACTTGTCTGATAAGTACGCCACCACCTCTGCCACCATCGCTTCCAAGCGGATGATGGATGCAGCTGGCGTAAAGTACATCCAGCTGGAGCCTTCTATGAACTCCATCACCCTGGACTTTGTTCCGGAAGAAAACAAGTAAAAAGTGAAGCCCGCCTCTTTCGAGGAAGTCGGAGGCCAAGCGGTCTTAGGAAGACAACATTCACACACAACTCCTTGGCCCACAGAACGACATGGCTACGATCCGACTTCGTAAAGTACATCCAGCTGGAGCCTTCTATGAACTCCATCACCCTGGACTTTGTTCCGGAAGAAAACAAGTAAAAAGTGAAGCCCGCCTCTTTCGAGG
>JAZRUE010000057.1:0-85308 GCA_045652345.1 Faecousia sp.
GCATCTTCCATTGTTTCGATGCCCTGCAACTTCATAAGATTACAGGTTTTCTGGATGCGGCAGGATTCCACCTTGTAGTCCTTGCCATCCATACGAATTCTATTAAAATCAAGAAGAAATTCCGGTCCATCTGCCCAGGGCAGGACCTTTACTTCTCCCCGAACACCGTGGCAGGTGACGATCTCACCGGCTTGTAAGAATTGGAGTTTCATAGTCGCCTCCTATAAAGTGAAAATGCGTGGCGCAAGGCGTCACGCATAGGCAGAGAGGAAAAATCCTCTCTGCATATCGTTAGTCCACGATATCAACCGTGACTTTTTCTCCGCTGCGCTGGGCAACAGACTTAATAATGGTACGGATCTCTTTCGCGATCCGCCCCTGGCGGCCAATCACCTTGCCCATGTCACCAGGAGCAACATGGAGCTGCAGTACCTTGCCGTCTTCATCAGAAGTTTCGGTAACAGTTACAGCATCGGGGTCGTCCACCAGATTCTTTGCCATATACAGCAAAAGCTCTTTCATAGTGAGACTCCTTTAATGCTTACAGTACGCCGGCGTTCTTCAGCAGGCCGCGAACGGTATCGGTGGGCTGTGCGCCATTCTTGATCCAGTTCTGTGCCTTTTCAGCGTCAACAGTAATGGTAGCGGGCTCGGTCAGGGGGTTGTAGGTACCGATCTCTTCAATGCAACGGCCATCGCGGGGGCTGCGGGAGTCAGCAACAACGATCCGGTAGTAAGGAGCCTTCTTAGCGCCCATTCTTCTCAGTCTGATTTTAACCATGGGTTTCACCTCCATAAAAATTTAGAAATCTATTTCGCAAAGCATTTTGCTTCATCGAACACAAGTCATTAAAGGCCAAAGCCGCCGAAGCCGCCAAAGCCGCGCATACGCTTCATTTTTTTGCCCATGCCCGGGCCGGAAAACTGCCTCATCATAGTCTTCATTTGCTCAAAGGATTTCAGCAAACGATTGACATCCTCAACCTTCACGCCAGCACCTGCTGCGATTCTCTTTTTGCGACTGGCAGCAATAATATTCGGATTCTCTCTTTCCTTCGGTGTCATCGATAGGATGATGGCCTCTGTTCTGCTCATTGCCTTTTCATCCAGTTGAATGTTCTTCATTCCCGCGCCACCCGGAAGTTGCGAGAGTATATCCTGCATAGATCCCAGTGATTTAAGTTGCACCATCTGATCGTAGAAATCCTGCAAAGTAAACTTATTGGAACGCATTTTGGCTTCCAACTTTTCCGCCTGCTTGGCGTCAAACGCTTGTTCCGCTTTCTCGATCAGGCTCAGCACGTCGCCCATTCCAAGAATACGAGAAGCCATTCTATTTGGGTGGAATACTTCAATGTCTTCCAGTTTTTCGCCTACACCAACAAACTTGATCGGCTTTCCGGTGATCGCACGAACAGAAAGAGCAGCACCACCACGGGCATCACCATCCAACTTTGAAAGCATGACAGAGTCAATATCCAGCCAGCTATTAAAGCTCTCAGCCGCGTTAACGGCATCCTGACCGGTCATGGCATCCACAACGAGCATTATCTCGCTGGGTTTTACCTGCGCCTTGATGTTCTGCAGCTCTTCCATGAGGTTTTCATCGACATGCAAACGACCTGCAGTATCCAAGAAAACCATATCATGACCATGCTGCCGTGCATAAAGCACAGCTTCTTTTGCGATCTGCACCGGGTCGATTTGTCCCTTTTCAAAAACGGGAATTCCCAGTTTTTCACCGCAAACCTTTAGCTGTGTAATTGCGGCAGGCCGATAAATATCACAAGCAACAAGCAAGGGGTTCTTCCCCTGGCGTTTCATAAGACCGGCCAGTTTAGAGCCATTTGTGGTTTTACCGGCACCTTGCAAGCCCACAAGCATCAAAACCGTAGGGCCGTTAGGATTGATGGTGATGTGGCTTGCTTCACTGCCCATTAACTTCGTGAGTTCCTCATCAACGATCTTAATGATCATCTGGGAAGGGCTCAAAGCTTCCAGAACATCGGTACCAACGCAACGCTCAGAAACGGTTTTGGTAAAGTCTTTTACGACCTTATAACTGACGTCTGCCTCCAAAAGAGCCATACGAATCTCCCGCATTGCCTCTTTCACATCAGACTCTTTCAATCTGCCTTTACCGCGCAACCTTTTGAAGGCGGCAGCAATTTTTTCAGTTAATCCTTCAAAAGCCATACTTACTCCTCAAGCTCTTTCACAGCCAAAACAATTCTTTCAGCCGCAGAAGCAACAGTCTTATCTTCATGTTCAAGGAGTGCATTTGCGTCACGCAAAATCAAAGCAGCCGCTCTGCGGCATTGCAAATCGCGCCGAACACAGCCGGTTTTTTCCTCCATGTGCCGCAAAAGTGCCTCTGCCCTGCTCAAATTATCATAAACGCCTTGACGGCTAACTTGTAATTCCTGAGCAATTTCTGCCAGCGACAAATCCTGATTATGGCGCAAGTCAATACACATACGCTGACGGTCTGTCAGCAGATCACCGTAGTAATCAAACAGTAGTGTCATTTCTAGTGCGTCCATAGTGCCTCCTCTGTCAAGGTCATTTCCTTGACACCTCCCGTATAATACAATACAAATTTGAGGTTGTCAAGTATTTTTCCTTGACAACCTCAAATTTTCTTATAAACATCATACCATGTTTTAATTATTCCCGTGTTTACGAAGCCCAAACGATTATACAGTCTTAGGGCGGGCAGATTATTCTCCGCAACTTCCACCTCTACAAGATCACCGTACAACACCCCGCAAAGGGTTTTTAGCACTTGTTCGCCAGCGCCTTTATGGCAGGAAACTATCGCATCTATTTTGCAATCGTGCGCTACCCCAACCCCTAGCAAAGCTCCATCCCGATGAACAAAATATGCTGTGCCCCTTTCCATAAGTTCCTTTACACGACATTTAGACAAAATTTCTGCGTTGGGGACTGTTCTCATTGCAGTATTATAGATCTCAGTCCATGTATTCAGCGTATTCTCAGTAAGCGGAAACAAGCAGCATTCCCCGTTGTCTTCAGGCATCTGCGCCTGCATCCGTAAAATTCTGCTATATATCGGATACTTAACAAGGTCATCATGTCCGCATGCTAAAATTCTATCCGCGCCGATCACTCTGCAAAAATCCACACATTCCTCTAAAAATGCATCTAAATTCTGCGTAGAATGAACCGTAATATGGGCAAGCCCACTATAGGGTATTTGCTGAAGAGAAAGACTTGCAACACCGTTCTCTGTGGAAAAGCAAGGAATATCTTTCATGATCCCACTCCTTTCTAACAGTATAGCATAGTCATACAGAATCGTCTACAAACAAAATGAAAAGTTGTAAAATTGTCCCAATTATTCCGCTTTTGTCATATTTCACTTGATTTTTGCAACTATTTGGATATAATAGCAACTGAAATATACGAAAGGAGATTACATATGCAGAAGATCATTTGCAAGAAAGAGTACGATACCGAAACCGCTACTCTTGTAAAGAAGTACACCTACAGTTACTTCGGCGATCCTGCCGGTTATGAAGAGGCCCTCTATCAGACCCCCGGCGGTCTGTACTTCCTCCATGTTTTGGGTGGCGAGACTTCTCCCTATCCCCAGGAAGATATCCTGCGCGTTGCAAAAGCAAAAGTCAACGATTGGCTGGAAACTCACTAATAAAAAGGCTGGAGACATCCAGCCTTTTTTCTTTGCTTTTCTTGACAAATGTGCTATTCTATACACATAGATAATTCACAGAAAAGTGGTTTGGCCATGAAAAAACTTCTTGTCACATGTATCATTTTGCTTATATGTGTTTTCCTATTCGGATGTAGTGCTGAAAACAATGCGCCAATATTGGCTACTGCGAAACCAGTATATTGTTTTGCAACTGCTTTGTGTGATGGAACGCCTTTAGAAGTAGAATTGCTGATCGCAGAAAATGTTTCTTGTTTGCACGATTACACATTACAGGTCAATCAAATGCAGAAAATTGAAAAGGCAGAGCTGATCATCATCAACGGTGCTGGTTTTGAAGCGTTTATCACAGATGCTGTTCCTGCAAATATGGACACAATTGATTCCTCGAAAGGATTAACTCTATTATGGCAAGATCACCTGCATGATGACGAGCATGCCCATCACCACGAAAACGACCCCCACATCTGGCTCAGTATTGCAAATGCCGAAACTATGGCTATGAATATTGCAGCCGGTCTTTCAGAGCGTTATCCGGAATATCAAGATACTATCGCCAACAACCTATTATCCTTACAAGCAAAGTTTGGCGAGTTGAAAGAACAAGCAAAAGAACTCGAGAACCTATCTTGTCGAGAACTGGTCACATTTCACGATGGTTTTACCTATTTGGCTGACTGCTTCGATCTGCAAATTCTAAAGGCAGTTGAAGAAGAGTCTGGCTCTGAAGCATCTGCACACGAATTGATTGAAATCATCTCTGAAGTTAAAGAGCATAATTTGCCTGCAATATTTACAGAGGTCAGTGGCGCAACAGCTGCCGCAGATATTATCGCTGCAGAAACGAATACTGCAGTATTCTGTTTGGATATGGCTATGTCCGACAGAGATTACTTTGACGCAATGCAATATAACATTGCAACACTAAAGGAGGCATTGGAATGAATACGCTCCCCCATGGCAGTGGTTGTGGCCATTCCTGCTGCCTGAGAATTCAAGACCTTACTGTTAAAATTGGCGATCAAAACATTCTCAACGGTGTAAATCTGCATGTGCACTGCGGTGAATTGGTTGCGTTGATTGGCCCCAATGGTGCCGGCAAGAGCACCCTGATGAAAGCAATTTTGGGACAAACAGACTATGAGGGCGTGATATCTTTTTCTGTCCCGGGACAAAGAAATCGCAAAGCCAAAATCGGATATGTACCCCAAAGTCCTACATTTGATCCGGGCGATCCGATGAGTGTGGCGGATCTGTTTGCATGCTGTATGAGCAAGCGTCCAGTATTCCTCGGGATCTCAAAAGCAATGCGCAACAAGATTCTGGAATGCCTTGCCCGTGTCCATGGTGAAAATCTCATCGACAAAACAGTGGGCACTTTATCCGGCGGTGAGCTTCAGCGGGTGCTTATGGCCCTTGCCCTGGAGCCCCTGCCGAACATTCTGATTCTTGACGAACCGCTCTCCGGTGTAGATGTGGAAGGTATCACATCCCTTATGGATATGCTGGATGAAATTCGAAAAGAATACGACCTTTCTATTCTTATGACCACACATGACTTCAGCACACTAAGCAAATACGCCGACCAGGTTGTTTTGATCGATAAAGAAATTCTCTGCCGTGGTAACGCAGCCGAAGTGTTGTCGAGTCCTGAATTCTCTCGTGTTTTTCACAGAAACGGAGGGGTATAATGAGTATTTGGTATGCTCTTTGTGATTGGTTGCCTTTCGAAATCTTCCACTGGCGATTTATGCAAAATGCTTTACTTGCTGTGCTGATTATGGCGCCATTGTTCGGTTTGATGTCTACAATGGTAGTATCCGGCAAGATGAGTTTCTTCTCCGACGCACTGGGGCACTCCGCATTTACTGGTATAGCAATCGGATGCATCTGCGGCTTTGGTATGCCCACAGTATTCGCCATATTGTTTGCCATTGTTTTCTCCCTGGTTTTCTCTTTTGTGAAGCACAAAAGCAATCAGGCAGCAGACACATTGATTGGCGTTTTTTCCAGCACCGCAGTTGCTTTGGGTATCTTTGTTGCAACGCTTGGTGGAAGCAGTTTCACGAAATATAACAAGTATTTAATTGGTGATATCCTATCTGTAACGCCTCAAGAGATTGGTATGCTCGCGATCGTGTTTGTTTGTGTTTTAACATTTTGGGTTATTTGGGGCAATAAATTGACACTCTCCTCCGTACATCCTCAGCTTGCATCTTCGAGGGGATTCTCCACTTTCCTTGTGCAAACAGCATTTACTACAGTGGTGGCAGTCGTTGTTACACTTGCCATTTCCTGGGTAGGTCTTCTTATTCTCAATTCTCTATTGATACTCCCCGGTGCCGCATCCCGCAATATGGCGAAGAATATGAAGCAATACCATATATTTGCAATTCTGTTTGCCTTATTCGCATCCATCGCAGGACTTTGCATTTCCTACTTCCTTGGAAGTTCAGCAGGCGCAGCAATTTGCCTAGTCCTGGCATTACTGTTCGCAATTTCTTTTATCTTCAGAAAGGGCAAGCGTTGATATGAAAAAAATTGAAATGCAAGTGGTTGCCCGTATCAAGAGCGACTTTCCCACAAAATTTGGGATTCCCAGACAAAGTGGGCTGGTAAAAGAATTGCAGGCAACCATCGTTATGGAGCCGGAGTTCAGAAATCCGGATATGCTTAGGGGCTTAGACGGATTCTCTCACCTTTGGCTAATTTGGCAATTTTCTGCCAATGCAGATAAGGACTGGTCCCCTACTGTCCGCCCTCCTCGTCTTGGTGGAAACACCCGAATTGGAGTATTTGCAACCAGGTCAACATTCAGGCCTAATTTTATGGGGCTTTCCAGCGTTAAGTTCGAATATCTTGAACATACGAAGGAATTTGGAACCGTCATTCATATCTCCGGCGCAGATTTAATGGATGGAACTCCTATTTTCGACATCAAGCCTTATATTCCCTATGGCGACAGTCATCCAGAAGCAATAGGTGGTTTTACCGATACCGCAGAAGATTATTTATTGAAGGTTGTGTTTCCGGAGCATCTGCTTTCCCTTCTTCCTGAATCAAAACACGCTGCAGTTATTGGAACTCTGTCCCACGATCCAAGACCATCCTATCAAAATGACCCGTCCCGCATATACGGGATCCAGTTTGCTGAATTCGACATTCGATTTATTGTAGAAAACAAAACGCTTACTGTCATAGAAGTCAATAAAAGGAGTGCCTAATGGCACTCCTTTTATTATTTATACATAGGAAACCGCTCACAAATATCGTGAACAATGGCCTTGACCTGATCTGTTGTTCCCGCAAAATCCCGGGCAGTCATTCCAATACACTGTGCAATTTTCTTCATCTCGTCGGGGCCTAAACCTCTGGTAGTCACAGCTGCAGTACCGACTCGAACACCACTGGTAACAGTGGGCTTCTCAGGATCACCGGGAATTGCATTCTTGTTCAGTGTGATATGGTTGCAATCCAAACGGTTCTGCAGTTCCATGCCGGTAATATGCATGGGGCGCAAGTCAGCCAGCATCAAATGGTTATCCGTGCCTCCGGTGACAAGATCAAAACCTTCCTCCAGAAGGGCATCAGCAAGCACCTTCGCATTAGAAACAACATTGCGAGCATAAACCTTGAAGTCATCACTCATTGCTTCCTTCAGGCAGACTGCCTTAGCCGCAATAATATGCTCAAGGGGACCGCCCTGGGTGCCAGGAAACACGCCGGAATTCAGCTTCTTAGCAAACTCTTCCTTAGCTAAGATCAAGCCACCACGGGGGCCACGGAGGGTCTTATGGGTGGTTGTAGTTACAATATCTGCATAAGGAACCGGACTCTGATGAACGCCACCTGCAACAAGACCTGCAATATGTGCCATATCCACCATGAGTACTGCACCGACTTCGTGGGCAATATCAGCAAAAATAGAAAAATCAATGGCTCTGGGGTAGGCAGATGCACCAGCAATGATCAACTTGGGATTGTTTTTCTTTGCAAGATCGCGAATTTCGTCATAATCAATTCGACCGGTTTCATGGTTTACATCATAAGAAACTGCATTGTAGTACTTGCCGGAAAGGTTGGCAGGGCTACCGTGGGTCAAGTGACCACCGTTTGCAAGGCTCATACCAAGGATGGTATCACCAGGCTGCAGCAAAGCAATCTGCACCGCCATATTTGCCTGCGCACCGGAGTGTGGCTGCACATTGGCAAACTCTGCGCCAAACAGAGTCTTTGCCCGTTGAATGCAAAGATCTTCCAGCTCATCGACACAGTGGCAACCGCCATAATAGCGCTTGCCGGGCAGACCTTCGGCATACTTGTTTGTAAGAACAGAACCCATTGCTGCAATCACAGCAGGAGATGCAAAATTTTCAGAAGCAATCAGTTCCAAGCCATCTTGTTGCCGCTCCAATTCCTTCTGCATCATAGCAGCAATTTCCGGGTCATAATTGGAAACGAATCCAATGGAGTCAATCGGTTTGTTCAGCATAGCAATTTTCCTTTCCTGTTACAAAAAATACGGCAGTCCCCAAAGGAGGACTGCCGAAAAACCCTATAACGGGTCGATGTTCGTTCTTCTCTGTCCTTTTGCCTGAGAGATTCGGCTTTCGCCTTGCACCTTCGGCACACAACTGAATGTGTTCTCCAGAGAGTCCTCTGCCTTTCGGTCTCATCACGATGTGATACCTGAGACTATTAATCCTTCGGTGGGCATAACCACTTTCCCGAAAAGCTTCATAGGTATTCTGTTAATACATAGTATACATTATTTCACCAAGATGTCAAGAGATTCCCCAATTATTCAGGAATATTCTTCATGGTCAAGCTAATGCGTTTGCGCTTTTCATCAACATCCAAAACACAGACCTTTACAACATCACCAACCTGCACAATCTCAGATGGATGCCGAACTTTATGTTTTGCTACCTGGGAGATATGCACCAGCCCATCCTGGTGAACACCGATGTCTACAAAAACACCAAAATCGATAACGTTACGAACCGTTCCTGACAGTACCATGCCGGGTTTCAAGTCCTTCATTTCCAGCACATCCGTACGAAGAATCGGTGCAGGCAGATCATCACGGGGATCTCTGCCTGGTTTCAGAAGCTCTTTCACAACATCCTCAAGTGTAGGCACACCCACGCCGCACGCATCGGCCGCTTTTGCCTTTCCGTACAACTCCAAACGTGCCGGCAATGTCTCCAAGTTTCCGTCAGAAACATCCTTCATGCTAAGGCCACAAAGCTCCAGGAGAGCTTGCGCCGCCTTATAGGATTCTGGGTGGACACCGGTGTTATCCAAAATCTCTTTGCTTTCAGGGACACGAAGGAAGCCGGCGCACTGTTCGTATGCTTTCGGCCCCAATTTCGGAACCTTCTTCAGTTGTGCTCTTGCAGTAAAAGGACCGTTTTCTTCCCGGTATACAACCACGTTTTTAGCTGTTGTGGCATTCAGGCCGGAAACCTGCTGCAGCAGGCTGACGGAAGCAGTGTTGACATCCACACCAACAGCATTCACGCAATCCTCTACGACGCCTCCCAGCGCTTCGTCCAGACGTTTTTGGGGCATATCATGTTGATATTGGCCCACGCCAATCGCCTTAGGGTCGATCTTCACAAGCTCAGCAAGTGGATCTTGCAGGCGCCGAGCAATGGAAACGGCGGAGCGGAGATTTACATCGAAATCCGGAAATTCTTCTGCAGCAAGCTTCGATGCAGAATATACGGAGGCGCCGGCTTCATTTACGATCATATAGCTAACACCGGGGATTGCGCGCAGCATCTCAACAGTCATTGCTTCCGTCTCCCGGGATGCCGTGCCATTGCCAATGGCAATGTGACGCACATGATGCTTTTTAATCATGGAAGATAAAATCGTGATCGCCTTGTCTTTTAAGTTTTGAGAATGAGTCGGGTAAACAACGGTTGTATCCAGAACTCGTCCGGTTCCATCCACCACAGCCACTTTACAGCCGTTTTTATAGCCGGGGTCCAATCCCATTGTCACAAATCCCTTCACCGGTCTTTGAAGCAGCAGGGGTTTTAAGTTGAGTGCAAAATTTGCGATGGCCGATTCTGCGGCACGATCAGTAAGCGTATTACGCAATTCGCGTTCAACACTTGGAGCTATCAAACGATCATAGGCATCGACAGCAGCATTGCGTACAAAAGTGCTCACCACAGCGGTGGGCTTTAGTGTCATACGGCACACAAGTGCTTGACCCTCTGCTCCAGGCAGTGCTGCACTAACCTTAAGAAACCCTTCACGCTCACCTCGATTGATCGCAAGCACCTGGTGGTTTTGCAAGCGCTGAACAGGCGTATTAAAATGATAGTACAGTCCGTACACGCTGTCTTGTTCTGCATCCGTGGCAGCAACCGTAATGATTGCCTGCCGTTCCATTTTAGCGCGGAGGGCTTTTCGGATATCCGGATCATCCGAGATCATTTCTGCAATAATATCGGATGCGCCGGCAAGGGCATCTTCCAAAGTTTCAACGCCCTTCTCCGGGTCAATATAGGCTTCCGCCAATTTAGCAGGATTGGAACCATCCTGTGCAAAGATTGCAAGTGCCAGAGGCTGAAGCCCTTTTTCCTTTGCTACAGTTGCCCTTGTGCGCCGCTTTTGCTTATACGGTCGATACAGATCTTCCGCTTCTGCCAAAGTGGCAGCATTTGCTATTGCCATAGCAAGTTCTTCCGTCAGTTTTCCCTGGCTATCAATGGCTCTTGTAATTTCCTCTTTCCGTTCCTGCAGATTGCGCAAATACTGCAGCCGTGTTTCTAAGTTTCGAAGAACAGTATCGTCCATACTGCCATGGAGCTCTTTCCGGTAACGGGCAATGAAAGGGATCGTATTTCCCTCATCTAAAAGCGTTACTACATTCTCCACGTATTCTTTCTTTTGGCCCAATTCTTGTGCTAATTGTTCCAATAAGTCCACTGTACATCTCCCCTTTCGATTTATATGTATTATAACACAGAATGGTTTCCACTTCAAAGGTTTTATTTGACAATCACTCAGCAGGATTATATAATAGAAGTGATCTTAATGCAGGAGGGAAAATTATGGAAAAGAAAATCATCACCATCAGTCGTGAATTTGGCAGCGGTGGACGCACCATTGGCCATCGGGTTGCTGATGCACTTGGTATCCCCTTCTACGACAAAGAATTGGTCGACCAGATTGCATTGGAATCCGGCTTTGCGCCCAAGTATGTTGAAGAACACGGCGAACATTCTCCCGGAAGAAGCTTCTTCTCTTATGCTTTTGCTCCTCAGGGCGTGCCCGGTGTAATGAACGGCCTATCATCTGCCGACTTTCTTTGGAACATTCAGTGTAATGTGATCCTGCAGTTGGCCGAAAAGGGTCCCTGTGTCATTGTTGGCAGAAACGCAGATTACATCCTGAAGGATCGCAAAGATGTTTTGCATGCCTACATTCATGCTGACATGCCTTTCCGCGCTGATCGCATTGTTCGGCTTTACGGTGAATCTGAAAAGAGCCCGGAAGCACGTCTGCAGGAAAAAGACAAGCGCCGTCGTGTGAACTATCAGCACTACACAGGCCGGACTTGGGGCGTTGCACAAAATTATGACATCTGCTTGAACAGCAGTATCCTGGGTGTGGACGCCTGCGTCGATATTTTACTTAACATTATCAAGGATAGCAAAGAATAAAGAAAATGCCTGTTGCAAGATCATTGCAACAGGCATTTATTAATCTTCTATTTCCCCGATGTGAATATTTACACCATTTACTTCAACATTTTCATCGGCACAGATAAGAATGTACTTAACGCCACCAATCACTCTGGTTTCCACCAAGTCACTGCGCTCGGGATTCACTTTGATCACAACATCGGGCGTCTTGATTTCAATCTTATTGCTTCCAATCAGATTCTTGGGATAAAGCTGGGCATCATGGCCAAAAACCTCGTCAAATTCCACGTTGAACTTCGCCATTGCTTTATCAGACACGGCGCATTCTTGTAATGCAAGACCAAGTTCCTCTTTGCCGATTAACAGCGGTTCACGGACCTTGCTTTCTTTGTGCATTTGAATACTCTGGTGCAAATTGTCATGTACACCCTGGACCACGTCCATGCTGCAATCTTCCCCAAGGGAACTCGTAAGGATCGCTTTAAAAGATTTCTTCTGTTCCTCTGCGCATTTGGGCGCTTTGACGCCAAACAAGCTTCCGATCAATTCCTCATGAGCCGCCTTTGGACTATGGGTATAGAAAAGCACATCATAAATGTTTGTCGCACGATTATCGAAAGCAGGAAATAGGAAACCGGCTTCCGGAGCACTGACAACATGTGCAAGTCCACCATCGTGAAATTCTTTACTTTCAGCCACATACCGGAGGTTGGACTTTGTTTCCTTCACTGGGCAAACAGCGCACAAGAAATAGGTATATACCTCGCTGGATGCGTCTTGCTGCGTACTGTCATCCTTGCTCTTAAAGGGAACATCGTAACTCTCTTGACCCAAGAGGATCAAATAATTCTCTTGAAGATTGGTTGTTTCGATAATTTTCCTATAGAGTGCAAAACGTGCATCCTTATCTTCCAGACGGCTGGCCCGTAGATCCATTAACAGTTTATGCTCGGAGCTGTCAGCGACCTGACTGGTACGAAATGCAATATTAAGCAGATTTTTGCCGAGTCCACCGCTTAAAGTTCTTTTGAACAATGTAAAATATTTCTCAGCTTCATTCTCCGGCATCATACCAAGGCTCTGCTTAAACTCAGCAATGATTTCCTTTTGAGCATTCACGTAGCAGCCAAAAACCGCTGTCATATTACTTCTATCTCGTCGCATGCGACGGCGAATTTCACCAATTTCTCTTTCGTTCATATTGATTCCTTCTTCTCGGAAAAGCACGCATCAAATAGATGCGTGCTTTTGAATTATTTCAGGCACTTTCTGTTTTTGATAAAGTATTCAATACCGGAGTACAGCGTAGTGACAACAATAACAATATATACTGTGGTAACCACCCAGCAAACGTCGGGGAAGGCCATTGCAAAGCACAGTCCAATCATTGTACTGGCGGTCTTTACTTTCCCACTCCATCCGGCTGCAATCACCGTTCCCTTTCCGACTGCAATCAAACGCAATCCGGTCACAGCAAATTCACGCGTCAAAACTATCATTAGCGCCCAAGCAGGCATCAGATTCCATTGGCAGAACATGAGCATGGCAGCGAACACCAAAAGTTTATCTGCAAGCGGATCCAGGAACTTTCCGAGGTCCGTTATTTGATTTTGCTTGCGTGCAATAACGCCATCTATAAAATCTGTAATGCTGGCAATGATGAATAGCGCCAACGCAACCATCATCCACACGCCGGGATGGCCGCCGCTTAAATACATTGCCACCATATAAATAGGAATAAAGGCTATTCGCGCCAATGTGATTTTCGTTGCTAATGTCATACTTCTTCCTCCAAAGGATATCCGGAAAGGTCTCCGTCCACAACGGCATCCAAATATACTCGTATAAATGTACCCTCAGTCAATGGTTCGTCCGTGCACAACCACACTCTGCCGTCAATTTCAGGGGAATCGGCATATGTACGTCCATAATACTGCTCCATCTCCTCATCGTATCCATCCACAAGCACTTCTACTGTTTGTCCCAACATAGAAGCATTGTAATCGTCCATGATAGAAGATTGGATCGTCTCCACCATCTGTGCACGCTGTTGGGCAACAGAACTATCAGGGAAGTCCATACTTGCAGCAGGCGTTCCTTCTTCCGGCGAAAACGGAAAAGCGCCAACGCGCTCCATGCGCATTTCCTTCAGGAATGTACACAACTCTGCAAACTCCTCTTCTCCCTCTCCGGGAAGGCCGGTGATCACGCTTGTGCGGATAACAAGGCCCGGGATCCTTTTACGAAGTTTAGTAAGCACATTCCGCAGGAACGGCCCATCCCCTCTTCTGTTCATCAAACGCAGGATATTGCTATTGCAGTGCTGAATGGGCAAATCCAAATACTTGACAATTTTCTTCTCATCTGCAATGACATCGATCAGCTCATCATCGATTTCGTCCGGGTACAAATAATGCAAGCGGATCCAATGCAGCTCCTCTATTTGACAGAGTTGACGCAGAAGTTCCGGCAAAAGGCGTTTATGTCCGGGCAAGTCTGTTCCATATCGGCTTGTGTCCTGCGCAACAACCAGCAGCTCCTTCACGCCATTCATCGCCAAAATGCGGGCTTCATACAAAATATCGTCCATTTGACGACTACGGAACTTTCCTCGCAAATACGGAATAATGCAATAGGAACAACGGTTATCGCAACCTTCTGCAATTTTTAAGTATGCATAGTGCTCCGGCGTGGTGAGAATTCGACCGATTTCTTCTTCAGGTGCATCAATATCGCCAAATTCCTGTACACTTTTTGCATCAAGAAGGGCTTCAATTGCAGGCACGATTTGCGTATAGCTACCCGTGCCTAAAACGCCATCCACTTCAGGCATTTCTTGCATAATTTCCTCTTGATAACGCTGTGACAAGCAACCGGTTACAAGGATCTTACCCACAAGCCCCTCTGCCTTTAACGCAGCCATTTGCAAAATTGCATCAATGGCCTCCGTTTTCGCTGAATCAATGAAACCGCATGTATTGATTACAACAACATCACAGCCAACCACATCAGAGCGAACTTCGAAACCTGCTTCCTGCACACGGAACATCATCCGCTCACAGTCAACTTGGTTTTTAGCGCAACCTAATGATATAAACCCAATATTTGCCATGTTATCCCTCCATGACATCAGTAATATCCATCGCATTCAGTGCCTGACGGACTTGCGTATAAGTAAATCCTCTGCGCATAAGCGCCTCTGTAGCTTTTTGTATATCTTTTCTTTCTCTGGATGTACCAAGTTTATTCTTTAGAAATTCTGAAATATGCTCCGCTTGATCGGGATAGTCTTTAAGTGCTTCATCCCAATAAGTCTTGGGGATTCTCTTTTCATAAAGCGCCTGCTTTGCCCGTTCCCTGCCATAGCCTTTATTGATACATCTGTTTACGATTTGCCGCGCAGTTTCTAAATCATCAATAAGGTGCAGATCCTGCATCCAAGAAACCGCTTCCTTGGCATGTATCGGATCTTCTCCTTTATAGATCAGTCTGCGTTCCAGCTCCGCTCTTGACACGCTTGAAGCTGCTACAGTGCGGACAGCGCGCATTTTTGCAGACATACGGCTAGCAGCGTTTTTCAAAGACACAAACTCTTCGTCCGTCAACTCTTGACCATTATACAGCGCAAAATCCTCCAGAGTTTGCCGATAGAGCCGCATAGAACTTCCGTCAGAAAACCGTACAGTATACCTTCCGGCTCTATCTGCATTCGGAGAAAGAAACTCAATCCTCATCATCAAAATCATCTGCGCTGATGGCTACAGGCCGTTCAGCAGGTCTTGCGGCAGGTTTTGCTGCGCCTGCCAATTTCCACAGATTCTCACGAACCTGGGCCTCCACCTTTTCAGCAATGTCAGTATTATTCTGCAGGAATGCCTTAACGCTGTCTTTACCTTGACCGATTCTCTCATCACCCATGGCAAACCAGCTACCGCTCTTCTGGATAATATCCATCTGCACAGCCATATCCACAAGTTCGCTCCACTTGCTGATGCCCTCACCATACATAATATCAAAGTGGGCTTCACGGAAAGGAGGAGCTACTTTATTCTTTACGACCTTGACGCGAGTTTTATTACCAACCACATTGCCACCATCCTTAATGGCCTCAACGCGGCGCACATCAAGACGAACAGAAGAATAGAACTTCAGCGCATTACCACCGGTGGTAGTTTCCGGATTGCCATACATAACACCAATCTTCATACGCAACTGGTTGATGAAAATAACAACACAGTTGGTCTTAGAGATCGTGCCTGCCAGTTTACGCAGCGCCTGAGACATCAAGCGGGCTTGCAAACCAACAAAGGTATCGCCCATTTCTCCTTCGATTTCCTGCTTGGGCACCAGTGCAGCAACGGAGTCAACAACAATGGCATCCACCGCGCCGGAGCGAACCAGAGCGTCAGTAATTTCAAGGGCTTGTTCACCGGTATCGGGCTGAGAAACCAGCATATTGTCCGTGTTTACACCCAGTGCAGCTGCATATACGGGGTCAAGCGCATGCTCTGCATCCACGAAAGCAACTTCACCACCCAGTTTCTGAGCTTCAGCCAAAATGTGAAGGGCCAAAGTTGTCTTACCGGAGGATTCAGGTCCGTAAATCTCAATGATTCTACCCTTAGGAACGCCGCCGACGCCCAGGGCAGCATCCAGTGCAAGAGAACCGGTAGGAATGGCATCAACAACCAGTTCGGGGCGGTCGCCAAGGCGCATAACCGTGCCTTTGCCGAAGTCCTTTTCAATCTGTGCCAAAGCAGTCTGCAAGGCCTTCTTCTTATCCATAGCAGGAGTAGGAGTTTCATAAGATGTTTTCTTTGTAGCCATAGGAATCGTCCTTTCATTCATAGCGGGCAATGACCGCTCGTTCTATATTGTTATAATCTCTGGTACGTTCCAGAATTGTAAACGCATTGTCTTCAAGTATTTTGCATACATCATCGCCTTGACCCTTGCCAAATTCAAAGCACAAGTAGCCACCGGGCAAGAGTGCATTTTTAAAGTTTTGGCTGATCGCTCTATAGAAATCCAAGCCGTCTTCGCCGCCAAAGAGCGCAAGGTGTGGTTCAAAATCCTTCACACTGTTATCCAGTCCCAACATTTCCTGACCGGTAATGTACGGAGGATTGGATACGATCATATCAAACTTTCCCAAAAAGGGTTTTGGCTGCTCCAGCGCACTGGCTTGCACACAAGAAACACGTGCAGAAAGCTTTAAACTCGTAATATTTGTCTTTGCAACAGCCAAGGCATCCTTTGAAATATCGGCCAGCGTAACACGTGCATCTTTAATTCGATTCGCAATTGCAAGACCGATGCATCCGGAACCGGTGCAGAGATCCAAAATTCGGGGGCCGGTTTTTAAGTTTAAACCGTAACGGATGGCAAGCTCTGTAACTGCGCATGTGTCATCCCGAGGGATCAGAACGCGATTGTCAACAAAAAGAGGCAATCCAAAAAAGTCCCATTTCCCGAGCACATACGCAAGAGGTTCACCGGCAAGAAGCCTTTGCAACGCCTTCTCCATTTCCGCGCAACATTGTTCATTCACATACATCTGGCGGTCGGCAATCACCTGCTCAGGCGTTTTCCCCGTAATGTGGCACAATAAATTCCTTGCCATCAGGCTTGCTGCGCTTGGCTCCTCTTGGGCAATAAGCGCTCTTCTCGCCTCTGAATAGAGTTCATTAATCGTCTTCACCAAAGGTCAGCCCTCTCTTCACTGGGGATAACTGCCTCCAACGAAGCGATGCCGACTTCAATCATCCCATCGTCCGGCTCCACTGTGGTAAGGAGTTGGAACCACATGCCGGGAGCCGTCAAGATTTTGGTGAAGAAGTTATCGTGTCTTCCGGCCCAGCGATTGATTTCATAGCTTATAGCTACCACAACAGGCAGCAGACAAAGCTTAAAAACAATCATGATCAATTTGTATACAAACGTGCCGGAAATGGAAGCCAAGCCGGGAAAACAAGCCAAAAGGACTGAAGAAGCAACAGAAAAAACAAGGATTGAAATAACCATTACCACCAGAAGAAAACTGGTGCCGCATCTCGGATGCAAACGCGTCTGGATGCGAACATTATCGACTGTAAGGGGCATTCCGGCCTCATAGCAGCGAATCGTTTTGTGTTCTGCACCGTGATAGGCAAACACACGACGTATATCCTTCATTCTTGATATAAGAACGATGTATATTACGAAAATCAGCATTCGCACGCCGCCTTCAATCAGATTGAGGAGCAGCATGTTCTGCACCAAATCAGTCAGAAGTGAACTGACCAGCATCGGAAGAAGGAAAAATAGCGCTATCGTTATGCACAAACTAACGGCCAACAGAAAACCGGAGATAATCTTGTCGGCACCCTTTTTGCCCATTTTTTTCTCAAGCCACAATTCAAACTTGGACGGTTGTTCCTCCTCTGTTTCGCCGGATAGATCCGCTGATTTCATAATTGCTTTCTCACCGGTTGACAAGGAATCAAAGAAATTAACCACCCCTCGAATCAGCGGCCAGCTGGCAATAGACTTTTTCGAACGAACCTTTCTGTCTTTCACATCGATGTTCAGCACGCCGTCTTTGCGGACTACAATCGCATCTTTCTCCGGGCCACGCATCAAAATGCCTTCAATCAGCGCTTGGCCGCCTATTGTTGTACGGAATTTCTCTTTCATTTTCGGCATTTCCTGATTTTGCATAACTACCTCTCTCACTGGGATATCGGCAGATCTACAAATACAACCGTGCCACCATTTTCTGCATTTTCAAGCGTTAGTGTGCCACTATGCATTTGTACGATCTCATCACAAACCGCTAGTCCAATGCCGGATCCCCTGGCCTTGGAACTACCTTTATAAAATTTCTTTTTCACAAGGGACAACTCATCCTCCGGAATACCGGGGCCATAATCGCGGATACGCACGCGCACAAACCCATCATTGCAGCCGATTTCTGCTTCAATGCGTTTTCCCTCTCCGCCATGCTTAGCTGCATTGTCTAAAATATTAAGAAAAACCTGACGCATTCGTTTGGGATCGCAAGATATTTCCGGAACATCTTGGTCGTTTTCTATATAAGCGAGTTCTATACCCTCTTGAGAAAGACGACTACCGTACATAAATACCGTATCCTCAAACTCTGCTCGCAGATCAACCATTTCCATATTCAAAGTCATACGGCCATCTTGAATTTTCGTAAAGTCAAGAAGATCCATAACCATACCGGTCAATCGATCCGACTCTCTCTGAATGATTCTCACACCTCTTTGCGTGTCCGCATCCAGGTTTTCTGACGCAAGGATTGTTTCACTCCAACCATTGATTGCAGTTAACGGTGTGCGAAGTTCATGAGACAGGGAGGAAATAAACTCTGTTTGCACCTTTTCATTCTCATTCAGGCGCAAAGACATTTCGTTAATAGTATCAACCAGTTCGCCGATCTCATCATTGTACTGCTTTGAAATTTGTATGCCGTAGCTGCCGCCAGAGATTTTCCTTGCCTTTTCAGTAATTTCGGACACCGGACGCAAAATGGAATGGATATAATAGTTACCGCTAAAGAAGACAATGGCCAGTATAAAGATCAGTGCTATTAGACTAAGAAGTGCAATCACAGCAATTTGTTGGTCCATAATCCTGGTCGCCGTAACAAATCGCAACACGCCAAATGTCTGTCCTCCATAAAATACGGGTGTGGACACAGCCATAATGCGTTCACCTGTTGCCCCATCCTCGCCGGTGAATGTAGCAACCTCACCGGTTCTTAGCGCATCTTGAATGTCCAATGTTGACGGCGCCATTCCAGGCCAAATTCCGTAGGAAGAGGCAACCAATTCACCGCTTGCGCTAATAAACTGTAGTTCAAGAACATCTTTTTCGTCAAAATCTCTGGCATATGTGATGCAAGCCTGATAGTTAGATTCATAACTTTGACCATTGTTCTCACCAAAAAACTCACCTGCAATCTTCGCACGGTAGCGAAGATCGGACTCCATGTTGGAGTAATAGCTTGTACCCACATAAATGGTTACCAGCACTGCGCAAGCAAGGCCGAGGAGGCACACTATAAGCATGGTATTCAGCAGCCAACGACGTCGCAGGCTTCTTTGCTTTTTCATCTGCCCCCTCCTTTCTTAAATCATACACACCACTTGTAACCAAAGCCCCAAACAGTTGTCAAATACTTGGGACAAGTGGCATCATCTTCCAGTTTAATCCGGATACGCCGGATATTCACGTCCACGATTTTTAATTCACCCTCATAGTCAGCACCCCAAACATGGGTCAAAATCTCCTCTCTGGAAAGAGATCGGCCTGCATTTGTCATAAAATGCTTCACGATTGCGTACTCAACTTGCGTTAAGCGAATAGGCTTCCCGTTCTTCTCTAGTGTGTGAGAACGGGTATTCAAAACAAAGGGCCCGCTGACAAGGTTTTCGGGTTCTGTGTATGCCTCTCCTCCAATGCGGCGGAACAAGGCATCCACTCTTGCTGTTAATTCCGCTGGCGAAAATGGTTTTGTAACGTAATCATCTGCACCAGTCATTAAGCCTGTAATTTTGTCCATTTCTTGAACACGGGCGGTAAGCATCATAATGCCCATATGCTTATCAACCGCTCGAATACGTCTGCAAACCTCAAATCCATCGATATCAGGCAGCATGATATCCAATATTGCAACGCCAACATCAGGATTTTCCGCAAGTCTTTCCAGGGCCTGCTGGCCGGACCCTGCTTCAACGGTTTCATACCCGGCTCGCTGTAAATTGATAACGATAAAAGAGCGAATGTTCTCCTCGTCTTCCAATATCAAAACTTTCTTCAATCTCCGTCACTTCCTTCTATTAAGAATCATTCTGGATTATGTGGAAACTGTCTTTGAGTTTCTGCTCATTGAGGCCGTATCTTTCGCCGTTTGAGGTCAATTCACCGACAAACACAGCACTCGAAGTTGTGTGGAGCCGGATATTTCCATCCAGGGCAGCCTGATCCTCCCTATTCTGTCCGGTTAGAACGTTGATGCTAAACAATCGAACAGGAACGCCATACTGCTTATCCCAGCTAAAGAAATCAACCTTTTTACCTTGCCTGGAGACCGTAATAAAGTCGGTCCATTCTTGATCAATCTCCACGAACCAGCCATCTATAAAGCAGTGATAGGTATAGGCCTTATTATGGATGTTACCGAGGCTGTCGAATGCATACCACGAGATGAGTTTATGGCTTGTACCACCATCTTGTGTTACCTGCACCATATTCTGCAATCTTGGAAGTTCGAGCACGCCATCGCCATCAATATCAGCAGGATCAACAAAGTAGTTACCAATTGTCTGTACCACTGTATCACTGCCAGATAACTGGCTAATATTTACAAACGAATCCTGAAGTAGCGCAAATACATCCGTTACTAAAGCCATTTCTCCGCTCTTTTCAGTAACATATACGCAATTTTTGCCGTCTTGAAGTTTTCCAAGTGTGACACGCCGAACATCAGCGGACGGAACAGATAGGTTCAATTCCACCGAGCGCTCAACTGCGCCATTATGAATTGTGTAAACCTCAGCCACACCCTTTCCCCATTCATTTGGGCCCGGGTGCACCAAAAATAATTCACTAAATTCATCAGCATTCAAATCGGCAAGCAAAAAATGATCGTAGGTTGTACTAAGCAGTTGCTCCATATACCCTGCACGAAAAGAATATACACACAAGCCGCCTGTCAAGCGATCTTGCAGCTGATAGCCAACTACAATTTCCATGCCAGGTTTGTCATCCATCTGCACGTATTCCACACGGTCAAATGCAGATCCTTTGCAAAAAATCGTATCAACAAGCATATAGGATTCCTTTTGCTTGTCGAAAATGAAAATCTGCAGAGGATAGTTTGTATCGCCCTTGGCAAAGAGCAAATACTCATAGTCACCATTACCGTCAATGTCCACAGTCTGCACAATCTGCCGATTTGTGCCGGATTTCGGCGCCGCATAGTCTAAGCCGGACATTGCCTTATTGATAGCATCCTGCAAATCATAGTCTGCCTCTGGGCGTGCCGGCACTGCGTACATTTCATCTGCTGTGCGCAAATCGCAACCGCACAGTAGCAGAATTGCCGCAAACAAGAGGCAAATCAAAGCTTTCATTTTCATTTACGGCAACTCCTTTCCATCACTTAATTACTACATTTTCTGAGCCGAGAACGCTTTCAAGTTCCTGAAGCATACGCTTGTCAATTGTGCACTTCGTGCCCCGCCGCAGTTTTGTGTCGGCAAAGTACACGACAACACTGGATTTTCCGGGGAACATATTTAGAATCGCTCTTACCTTTCCAAAGTTCTTGTCATCCTCAGAAGGCAGCCGCAGATAAAGCGTTGCTGACTCCATTACTTGTGCACGCACAGTCGGATCTTCCGCAGGCACTCCGGTTGCAAAGTCCGAAATGGGGCGAGCCCGATTCACGACGATTTGCGGATCTTTATCGTCTCTGACAGAAAAGCGACCAATAATGACTACAGCCTTATTTTCCTGCAGATAATTTCCATACTGGCTGATCACATTAGAGAATGCCAGCATTTCAATGGAGGCAGTATCGTCTTCTAAAGTGACATATGCCATCACGGAGTTATTGCGAGTGGTTTTCATTTTTATGGCTTGAATCACACCGGCAACACTCACAATTTGGTCATCTGTATATGTGCTGTCTTCACTTAAAAGGTGGGCAATCGGAACAACATGGGTATTCTTCAAATAAGCACGGTAATCATCCATCGGATGACCGGAAAGGTAAATGCCGGTTGTTTCCTTTTCCATCAGCATTCGGTCCCCGGGGCTAAGTTCATCCAATTCAGGAATTTCAATAGATGCAGCCTGGTCAGTGCCTTCCAACATTGCGAACAAACCCATCTGTCCGCTTACATTCCGTTTTCTTGCGGCAGCAACGCTGTCCATTATCAAGTCATAAACCGCAAGCAAAGAACTGCGATGGTGACCAAAGCAATCCATGGCACCGCACTTAATGAAGTTTTCAACCGCCCGCTTATTCAGTTCACGCTCATCCATTCTTTGAACAAAATCCTCCAGGGACTTAAACGGTCCACCTTCCTCGCGTTTTGCAACCATACTGCGGATCAGACCTCTGCCGACATTTTTAATGGCGCCCATACCGAATCGGATACAATCTCCTTCTACGGTAAAATTATCGTAAGAGCTGTTGATATCCGGAGGCAATGTTTCAATGCCAATTGCCTTACATGCTGCAATATAGCCGGAAACTTTCATAGAATCGTGAAGAACAGATGTCATCAGAGCCGCCATATACTGCCGGGGATAATGGCACTTTAAGTAGGCCGTCTGATAAGAAACCATAGCATAGCAAACCGCGTGCGCTTTATTGAATGCATAATTTGCAAAATCTACGATTTCATCATAGATGGACTGGGCAGCAGATTCCGAAATGCCATTATGGATACATCCGGGGATGTTTTGTGCAGGGTCGCCATATACAAACACTTGCCGTTCCTGCTCAATCACCTTCTGCTTTTTCTTGGAGATGGCTCGACGAATATTATCAGCCTGGCCCATTGTATAGCCGGCCAGAGAGCGGAAAATCTCAATAACCTGTTCCTGATAAACAATACAACCGTATGTAACTTTCAGGATCGGTTCCAGCAGCTGGGTCTTATACTTAATCTTTTTAGGATCAATTTTATTGGCAATAAATGTAGGAATAGAATCCATAGGACCGGGGCGATAAAGTGCAACAATAGCCGTCAAATCTTCAATGGACGTAGGCTTCATATTGACACAAACGCCTGTGATACCGGCAGATTCCAATTGGAACACACCGGAGGTCTTCCCTTCCGCCAGCATTGCAAAGGTTTCAGGATCATCATCGGGCACCTGATCGATTGAAAAATCAGGTTCAACCATTCTGATCTGCTTTTGTGCATCTTCAATGACTGTCAGATTGCGAAGACCAAGGAAGTCCATTTTGAGGAGTCCCAGTTCCTCTATGGTTGTCATTGTATATTGCGTGACAATAGTCTCATCATTGCGAGAAAGAGGCACATGGTTGCATACCGGATCAGCAGTAATCACGACACCGGCGGCATGCGTAGATGTGTTTCTGGGCATACCTTCGAGGGACATAGCAGTGTCGATCAGCAATTTCACCTGCTCATCTGCGTCATACATTTCTTTCAGCTTGGGGGAAATATCGAGCGCATCTTTAAGTGTGAGGTGAAGGGGCGTTGTGGGAACCAGTTTTGCCACCACATCGGTCTGTGCATAGGACATGTTTAAAACACGCCCCACGTCCCGAATAGCGCCTCTGGCAGCCATTGTACCAAAGGTCACAATCTGCGCAACACGATCAGAGCCATACTTTTCCGTTACATAGTCAATAACTTCCTGACGCCGTTCCTGGCAAAAGTCCGTATCAAAGTCGGGCATAGAAACCCGTTCAGGGTTCAGGAAACGTTCAAAGATCAATGCATATTTCATAGGATCAACCTCTGTAATATGCAAACAGTACGCTACAATGGATGCTGCACCGGAGCCACGTCCAGGTCCAACCGGAATTCCATTCTCTTTTGCGTAACGAATAAAGTCCCAAACGATGAGATAGTAGTTCACATACCCCATCCGGCTGATAACATCAATTTCATAATCCAGACGTTCACGATATGCATCTGGAAGATCCGGATAGCGCTCCCGGAATCCGTCCATACACATTTTCCGGAAATAAGATTCGCTTGTGTGCCCTTCCGGAACCGGGAAAGAAGGCAAATGATACTGATTGAAAACAAACTCCAGGTTGCATCTGTCCGCAATCTTCTTTGTGTTTTCAATTGCTTCGTCGCATCCGGGAAACAAGCTCCGCATTTCCTCTTCACTTTTCAGATAAAACTCATCAGTTTGAAATTTCATCCGATTGGGATCGTCCAGCGTCTTACCTGTTTGAACACAAAGAAGAATATCCTGCATTTTTGCGTCTTCTTTGCGAAGGTAATGGGCGTCGTTTGTGGCAACTAACGGAATGCCGGTTTCGCGAGAAAGCCGAAGAATGCCTTGATTCACAACTCTTTGCTCAGGAATGCCGTGGTCCTGCAATTCAAGATAAAAATTATCCTGGCCAAATACATCTGCAAGTGTTGTTGCATGCCGAAGCGCTGCATCGTAGTCCTCGTCCATAAGGCTATGACTAACAGCGCCGGCAAGGCAGGCCGAAGTAGCAATCAGACCTTCATGGTATTGCCGAAGCAGATCAATGTCGACTCTGGGCTTTCCGTAAAAGCCATTGATATAGGCTTGGGAAACCAGCATGCAAAGGTTTTCGTATCCCTTTCTATCCTTGCAAAGCAACACTAAATGATAGGATTCGTTATCGATGCCATGAATCCGGTCATCCATTCTACGGCGAGCAACATAAACCTCGCAGCCAATAATCGGCTTAATACCGGCCGCCTTCGCAGCCTTGTAAAAGTCGATACAGCCGTGCATAACACCGTGATCCGTAATGGCGATGGCATCCTGGCCAAGTTCTTTTACGCGGTCCATCATAGAACCAATACGGCAAGCACCATCCAGGAGGCTATATTCTGTATGAACATGAAGATGGACAAAGCTCATTGTTCTGCCTCCTGTGCAAGTTTTAAAAGTTTTTGTATGCGATGATTCATTGCAGGCTTTGAGATCGGCGGTTCCATCATAGCCGCCAGTTCGGTAAGGGATGCCTCAGGGTTGCTTTCCCGGGCAATTGCCGCCTGGCGCAGTTTTCCAGGCAGATGTTCAAAAAGGCCCTTTTGCCGTAGTAAGCGAATGGCACCAAGTTGTTCCTGGGCAGCCTCAACCACTTTTGATGTGTTAGCATCATCACAGTTACATCTGCGGTTCACTTTGTTGTTCATTTCTTTTTCTAATTTTGCTTCCATAATTCCCATAGATGCAACGGGAGCACCAAGGAAAATAAGAAAATCAGAAATTTGATCGCTCTGTTTTAAGTAAAGAACCCGGCTTCCGCCCCGTGTGGCAGTTTTAGGAGCAAATCCCATCACATCCTCGATCAGAATGTTGGCTTCCTTGGAAACGCTTTGATGGGTTGTGGCAAGTTCCATATGATATCCCTTACCGGGATCTGTCACAGAGCCGCCAGCAAGAAACGCCCCCCGCAAAAAGGCAGTTTTGCAACACTCGTCCTCAACTACAGGGAAATTTATATGCAAAGCAAATGTTTCTTGCGTATCAAAGCCATAGGCCTCCATGACTTTTTGAATACTATTCTTCTGGGTGATTTGAAAATTCAACTTGCCGGAAGTATCAGCATTCGGTACTAAGTCAAAGCAAATATTAAATGCCTTTTTAAAAAGCTTGGGGAGAATGGCAGCAAACTCTCTGCTTTCGGTGATGATGCGAATGCTGTCAGAATGAAAACTGTTGCAAAAGAGCAATATTCCAAAGCACTGTGCAAGAGCACAGCAGTTCTTTTGCGGAAATGCTTTAGCAATTTCAGACTTTGCATTGCCCGAAAACGATGTTGCCATATTTCTCCCTCCTTTTACTACCAAATGCGAACCTCAGGAACCAGTCGAATGCCCTTTTGTTCGTATACCACATCAGAAACCCTTGCAAGAAGCTCCTTTACATCTTGGGCTGTGGCTCCACCCATGTTCACCACGAACCCAGTATGTTTCGTGGATACCGCTGCGCCTCCGATTTGGAAGCCACGCAATCCGGCTTCATCAATCATAGCTGCTGCATATCCGCCCGCGGGTCGCTTAAACGCAGAGCCGGCTGACGGCAAATCCAGCGGCTGAGAAGCAGAACGCTTTTTCATGAGTTCCTGCATTTTTTCTCTAATTTGAGACTCTGACGAAGGTGTCAGCTCAAAGGTGCCGGACAGAACAATGTCGCCTATTTCTTCCAAGATACTGTGTCTGTAAGAAAACTCCATCTTTTCCGCAGGTATAGTGCGAAGGTTTCCGTCACGATCCATGACTTCCACTTCCGTGCAGACCTGGCAAATCTCGCCGCCATACGCACCCGCATTCATATAAATGCCGCCGCCAATCGTCCCAGGAATGCCATGGGCAAACTCCAGACCGGAAAGGCCAAGCCCAGCAGCAAACAGTGCCGCCCGTGTCATGGTAACACCCGCTGCCACACGAATGTGCGTCTTGTCGAGCTGCTCCATGCCACCCATACAGTCTTTCAGGCAAATGACCAGGTGATCGATGCCGTCATCCGGTGCGAGGACGTTTGTTCCAGCACCTAATATAGTAACTTTCATGTCCATTATTTTGGACTTTTTCAGCAAACCGTCCAATTCATCTTTGTTTTTGGGGAACGCCATTACTGCTGCAGGCCCACCAATCTTAAAAGACGTATGTTTTGACATCAGTTCGTTGGGACGCATCTCTAAATCAGGAAGAAATCTTTGGATTTCTCCGTAAAATTCGGTAATTTTCATCATAAACTCCTCCGGGCGTATGATTGGTTACAGTATAGCATATTCTTCGAAAAATTGCAATTATTACAAACAGATTTTCTATAATTTGTTTGACAAAAATTTTACGGCATCCGGAAGCCGGATGCCGTATAAAAGTATGTATTTTACTTCTCAACAATCTCTAAGATTTCCATGGGGCAAGCCTTTACGCAAATGCCGCATGCGATACATTTGGTAGTCGTGCCGCCCTCAGGCGCAACCATAACCTTCATAGGGCAAACTTCTGCACACTTGCCGCAAGAGGTACAGAGTTTCTTATTGATCATGTATACGCCGGTCTTGGGATTCTGTGTAATTGCGCCGGCCTCACAAACCTTGGCGCACTTACCGCACTGGATGCAAGTCATAGGCTTTGCACCAGTGCCCTTGGCCACGATCTGAATGCAGCTCAAGTCCTGGTTGAATTCCTTATAGAAAGCATTAGAACATGCCCGAACGCACTCGAGGCAAGCCATACATTCTGCTGTCTTTTTAACCATCAATTTTTTCATAACGAAGAACTCCTCAATTCTTAATTATTTCCAATGTATTATACAAGGAATCGACAGAAATAGCAATGGTAATTTTTGCAATTTTGTCTATAAATTTTAAGAGTAATCTGCATCGCAATGGAAATACTACATTTGAAGTTCTACTTCAGGAGGTTTTCCATGAAAAAAATTTCTGTATTTCTAATCGCGGCAGTACTTTGTCTGTCATTCGCTGGTTGCCGTAGCAACACGGAAGTTGGCCCTACCCCAACAAATCCGCCCGAAACGGCACCAATGACCACCGTTCCCACGACAACAGCACCGGCGACATTCGACGATTTGCCGAACGTGCCAGATCCCAGCGTCGATAATGACACATTGCAGGATTTAATTCCAGGCGACAACATGAATGCAGCCAAGTAAGGGTTGCCCGGGCTTTGCCCGGCTACATATTAAAGGAACCTACTCCAGTCGAGGCTCACAACGCCCTCGTCATCTACGAGACACGGGATTCCAATTGCTCCGTTCTCTTTAGCAGATTGCAGCACTTGGCATTGATCCCTTAACGCTAAAAACTCTTTTAGATTGCACAAATCCTCGCTAAAATCGAGATAATCATAGGCAACACCGGCATTATCCAGGTCTGCTCTGCACTGTACACAGTCCTTACAAAGCATACTACCATAAATTCTCAACATAGATTTCCTCACAACACCGTCACATAGCGGTTAATGTTCTTCTTCACTCTTTCAACAGCGCGCTGTGCAGATTCTATAAAAGATGTTGCATCATCGTCGGTTTTCCACGCACCTGTAATAGTCTCACCGACGCAAATTGCAGCACCATGGCCTAAATTATCAAATGCCGCTGCACAGTTCTTTGCATTTGCATTCGTAGCGTCAAAGCCATCGACAAGGATAAAAAGATACTTGAATTTACTACGAAGGTTTTGCAGGCTGTTCATATTCGTTGCAGCCGCCATGACACCCATAGTACAGAAGCCGCTTTTTCCTAAATTAGGTTCTGCGATTCTATGGACCAAATCTGCTTGCGCCATATGTACAAGTCTGCCACCAACAATTAGATCCTGGAGTTCCGGGCCGCTCTTGTTTCCAGTTCGCACGATCGCAAACAAGCCTTTATCGCTCCGAGCGGCAGCAAAGGGCTTAATTGCATCTGTGCCAATAAACTGTGAAATCACAAGGCCATCAAAGTTCCACTGACATTCATCGCTTAGTAAAATATCAGCAAATGATTGCGCATTTTGAGCAGAAAGAGCTTCCGGCGCATGCAAAAGGATATAATAGCCCAATTTTGAAGCATAATTCAGAAGAGACGACAAAACCGAAAGTCCATCAGATCCCATTATGGCAAATTCAGAGAATCCAAAGCGAACCGCAGGTACACTATCACGGAGCGAATCCATCAGTTCCATCGCAAAGCGACCAAATGCTTTTAAAAAAGAAACTTCTTCCGTCACAATATGGTCAGGAATCAAAGATGCATCCAATTGCAAATCCAAAACAATGGGTGCCTTCATCTTTCGGATTTTGCTTTGCAGGCGGTCAATAGACATACAATCCCTCCTTTTTTCTTCATTATAACACATTTTTTCTACTTCGCAATGGAAAACCTTTCTCATTTTCAAGTTTTCTTTACCGGGCATACTAAGAAAGAAAGGAGTGAGCAAAATGAACTTTAAATGTTTCACATTGACATTGGGCCTGGGCGCAGCAATCGGCGCAGTAGCAGTTATGATGATGCCAAAAACAAACCCCACAAGAAAATGGGCAGAAAAAGCTGCACAAAAAGTAGAAGACACTGCTTGGCGAATTTCCGATCGACTAAATGAAGAATGGCATTTTTAAAAAAGCGGTGAGTTTCATTACGAAACTCACCGCCTATTTTATTTCGTTTGAAGGCAAACCTTTCCGCCATCTACATATGCATGAATGATAGAAATAGGTGTCTCAAAAGAATCAATGATACACTCACTGATGGGGTCCTCCAAAATCCGCTGAATCGTCCTGCGAAGGTTTCTGGCGCCATAGGTTACAGAATACGCTTCACGGACCAATTCCTGCCGAACTTCCTCAGTCCAGGAGAATGTCAAACCGCGATTTTCCAAGGATGCACGCAATTCTTCCAGCATAATGTCTGCAATCCCCAGAAAATTCTCTTCCGTCAGGTGATTAAAGGTAATAATGTCATCCACACGGTTGATAAACTCCGGACGCAAGAACTCACGCAGGGCCTTCATCGTCTTTTCTTTTACCATATCTTGTCCGGTACGGCCAAAGCCTACACCGCCAACACGGCCTTCAGAGCCGGCATTGGATGTCATAACAATAATGGTATTCTCGAAATTTACAACGCGGCCTTGTGCATCTGTGATCCGGCCATCATCCAGCACCTGAAGCAGCACATTCAACACATCCGGATGTGCCTTTTCGATTTCATCAAAAAGGACTACGCTGTAAGGTCTGCGGCGGATCTTCTCCGTTAATTGGCCTGCCTCATCATAACCGACATAACCAGGAGGAGAACCAATCAGCTTGGAAACAGTATGCTTTTCCATAAACTCAGACATATCAAGCCGGATCAAGGAGTCCACACTGTCAAACAAGTCGTTTGCAAGACATTTTACCAGTTCCGTCTTACCGACACCGGTCGGCCCAACAAAGATAAAAGACACCGGTTTTTTCTTGGGACTGATTCCCACGCGGTTACGGCGAATGGCTTTGCTGACCGCATCAACCGCTTCGTCCTGACCCACAATATGACCGCGAAGACGTGTTGAAAGTCCCTTTAACTGTTCATATTCCTGCGCTTTGATCTTGCTTGCGGGGATCTTCGTCCACAATTCAATGATGCGCGCCAAGTTTTCCATTGTTACCGCAGGTGCAGGAATCTTTTCAAGCGCTTCTATCTCTGCCGCAATGTTACACAAGCGGCTACGGATTGTTGCAAGGCGCTCATAATGCTCATTTTCTGTATCTTCCGTGAGCATCCGCAATTCCAGTTCATAGTCGTCCCGTTCTTTTTTCAGTTCTGCCAATCTGGAGATTTCTTTGCTGCGGAGATTCAAATCAGAACAAGCTTCATCCAAAAGGTCGATTGCTTTGTCCGGCAAATAACGATCCGTAATATAACGCTCAGACAGAATTACGCATTGACGCGCGATCTCAGGCGTTACCGTAACACCATGGAATTGAGAATAATTCTTGGCAATTCCCTGCATGATTTGGCAAGCCTCCTCAATGGAAGGCTCCGCTACAATAACAGGCTGGAAACGACGCTCTAAAGCCGCATCCTTTTCAATATGCTTCCGATACTCATTGAAAGTAGTGGCACCGATCAGTTGTACCTCACCGCGAGACAATGCAGGCTTCAGAATGTTACCCGCATTCATAGAGCCCTCCGCATCACCGGCGCCAACAAGATTATGCACTTCGTCGATTACCAAAATGATATTCCCGCAGGCTTTAATCTCCCCTATCAGGCTCTTCATACGGCTCTCAAATTGGCCTCTAAACTGGGTTCCGGCAACCAGCGCAGTTAAATCCAACAGAAAAACTTCCTTATCGCGGAGCTTATAGGGCACATCTCCGCTGGCAATACGTTGGGCAAGGCCTTCTGCAATAGCAGTTTTACCAACGCCCGGCTCACCGATCAAACAAGGATTGTTTTTTTGTCGACGATTCAGAATCTGAATGACACGCTCTGTCTCCACATCCCTGCCAATGACTCTATCCAGTTTCCCCTCACGTGCGCGACCAGTCAGGTCCATGCAATAGGCATCCAGAAATTTATGCTTCTTGCTTTTCTTTCTGTCGCCGTCTTTTTGATCTTCGGAAGGCTGCTCCTTCGGCACACCAGATTCACCGGGCATATTCCCCATCAGTTGATTGATCATAGGAAAAGTGGCTGTGCGGCCATCCGCGTCATCGTCAGCGTCTTCCCCACCGGCATTCTGCGCAAACATACTGCTCATTTCATCACTAAGCACTTCCAGGTCATCATCAGAAAAACCCATCTGCTTTACGGCATCATCAATTTGCGGAATACCCAGGCTCCTTGCGCACTTGAGGCAATAGCCCTCATTTAAAGTTACGCCATTTTCAACCTTTGTAATGAAAACAACTGCAATATTTTTCTTACACTTCGTACACATCTTAGGCTGCATACATTTTCCCTCCTTGGGACTAATTCTCGCTCATAATAGCATATACTTTGCTTTCGTGAAAACGATAAAGATTAGAGAGTTGGAACACATTCAAATTTTTCTATGCCGTCGTCGTACCAAAGGTGGGTCATATAGAGACCACCGGGAGGTACTGTAGGCCCGGCAGCAGTTCGGTTGCCCTCCTGCAGGATCTTTCCTATTTCTTCAGGTGATATTTTACCTTCTGCGCAGTAAACAACTGTTCCAGCCATCGCCCGTGCCATATTATAAAGAAAGCCATTGGCACAGACGCGCAATTCTATCAAATTATCTTTCCGCTCAACATTATAATAATATACGGTTCGAACCGTAGACTTTACATCCGTACCTACACTGCGTACGGCGGCAAAATCATGGGTTCCCACAAACTGTTCTGCCGCTGCTTGCATGATCTTTTCATCCAGATGTTTCGGATAAAACCATGCTCGATTCACATAGAAAGGATCACGGACACGGCTGTTGTAGATCTTGTAAGTATACTCTTTTCTCACACAAGACCCAATTGCATTGAAGTCTTCATGCACATCAAATGCATTCGTGACCACAATATCCGCTGGAAGATGGGTGTTCAATGCATACGGCAGTCGATCGCAAGGAATCGTTGACTGGGTACGGAAATTCGCTACATAACATTTAGCGTGAACGCCTGCATCTGTGCGCCCGCATCCGGTAACATGCACAGCATGTCCCACCACCATGAAAATCGCTTTTTCCAAGGTTTGTTGCACCGTAGCCAAATTTTTCTGCGTTTGCCAGCCGTGGTAAGCCGTTCCCTCATATGTTAGAAATAAGGCAATATTTCGCATTTTAACCTCACAAGACAAATACATTCAGGGTAATGCTACCGCCCAGCAAAAACAGCATACAAAGAAAAGAAACCAAGTCTGCCCGCTTATAACGCAGGATTTTCATCTTCGTACGCCCTTCCCCACCTTGGTAGCAACGGCATTCCATAGCCGTCGCAAGCTCATCTGCCCTTCGGAATGCACCAATAAACAAAGGAACCAAAATAGGAATCAGCGCTTTTGCTCTGGAAAACAAATTTCCGCTTTCAAAATTTGCGCCACGTGCCTTTTGTGCTGACATCACTTTGTCCGTTTCTTCAATCAGGGTGGGGATAAACCGAAGCGCTATACACATCATCATGGACAGTTCATGAACCGGAAAACGAATAACCTTTAAAGGCTTCATAAGGGATTCCAATCCGTCTGTCAAGGCTATAGGAGACGTGGTGTAGGTAAGCAAAAATGTGCCGGAGATCAGCATCAAAATGCGCACAACCATAAACACTGCATGCTTCACACCTTCGAGCGTGATAGTCAGTCCCCAAAAAGATACAAGTTCTGTTTTTCCATCGGTAAGGAACAGATTCAAAATACCGGTAAACACAAGAATAAAAACCAACGGTTTCATTCCCCGCGCAATTGCCTTGACGGGGATTTTGGAGATCCAAATAATTGCCACAAGAAACACAAGCATCAAGCTGTAGGAGATATAATCCACAGCAAGGAACAAACAGACAATATATACCACCAGACTTACCAACTTCGTTCTTGGGTCAAGTCTGTGAATAAAAGAATTTCCTGGGAAATATTGTCCGAGTGTAACATCCTTAAGCATTCTGCTTCCCTCCTATCTTTGAGATAAGTTGGGAAACAGCGGCATTTTGCGTGTACACCGGTTTCATGGACAAGCCTGCTTTGGACAAGGCCATAAACACCCGCGTAATTTCCGGAATATCAAGCCCCATTTCCAGCAGTTCGTCCGCACGTGCAAAGACTTCGTCAGGCGTGCCATCCATGGCAAGATGGGCGCCGTTCATCACAAGCAGGCGCTGGGTAAGCCTTGCCACATCGTTCATGCTATGGCTAACCATCATAATGGTAGCGTTCTTTGCATCGCGGTATGCCAAAATATTCTGGAGGATTTCCTCTCTGCCCTGAGGGTCAAGGCCGGCTGTGGGTTCGTCCAAAATCAAGATTTCAGGCTCCATTGCGATCACGCCAGCAATCGCAACACGCCTCTTTTGTCCACCGGATAAATCAAAGGGAGAGACCTCCAGTTGTGCATCAGAAAGGCCAACAAAGCCTGCCGCCTGACGAACTCTCCGGTCAATCTCATCTTCCTTTAGTCCCATATTTTTTGGACCAAACGCGATATCTTTATACACTGTATCTTCAAATAGCTGGTATTCAGGGTACTGAAAAACCAGGCCAACACGGAAGCGGCTTTGCCGAGTGGTGGCCTTATCCTGCCAAATATCCTTGCCATCCAGCACCACAGTGCCGGATGTGGGTTTCAATAAGCCATTTAAATGTTGAATCAATGTGGATTTGCCGGAACCAGTGTGACCAATAATACCAATAAATTCACCGCGCTCCACTGTAAATGATACATCTTCCAACGCAACATGTTCAAAAGGCGTGCCAACGCTATAAACATGGCTTAAATTCTTTACTTCTAAAAACGGCGCCAATTCTATTTCCTCCGGTGGTTAAACCACTCACACTTTCTCGGTAAGAGTCTCTAAAAGTGCCTGTGCACAATCATCTGCAGTCAGTCGATTAAGGGGCAATGAAAAGCCTTGCTGATTTAGAGCATAACATAATTCAACAGTTTCAGGTGCACGCAAGCCAATTCCATGGAGCGTTTCCACCTGGCTGAACACTTGCTCAGGCGATCCATCCAAGCAAATTTGTCCCTTATGCAACACCACTACACGATCAGCCATAGCTGCCTCATCCATATGGTGCGTGATTAAGACAACAGTAATGCCTTTCTCCCGATTCAACGCCTGAATCGTTTCCATAACCTCTCTGCGCCCTTTTGGATCCAACATAGCTGTAGGCTCGTCCAAAACCACACATTTGGGTTCCATCGCAATCACACCGGCAATGGCAACGCGCTGTTTTTGGCCGCCAGACAACAGATGCGGCGCATGATTGCGGTACTCATACATGCCCACTTGCTTTAAAGCGTTATCCACCCTCTGACGAATCACAGGACTGGCTATGCCAAGATTCTCAGGACCAAACGCCACATCTTCTTCCACGACGTTGGCAACTATTTGGTTATCAGGATTCTGGAAAACCATTCCCACGCAACGACGAATAGCGATTAGCTTATCAGGATCGGATGTATCCAGACCAAACACGTGGACACTACCACCGCAAGGTAGCAAAATAGAGTTGAAATGTTTTGCAAGCGTAGACTTTCCGCAGCCGTTGCCACCTAAAATGGCAACAAAGCTACCTTCTTTGATCTCAAGGTTCAGGTCCTCAAATACGGCAACGCCGGGCGTGTCATCCACGCCCGGATATGTGTATGCCAAATGTTCAACTTGGATTTGTTCTTTCAATATTATCCCTCCGTTAAGGGGTCCATCGACCGGTAGAACCGCAGGGTAACACGAAACCGGTAGACTTCACCGGAAGTCCCAGCTCACCGACCTGCGTATTTCCACCATATTTTCCGCCAAACACCACATCAGCAGCATAGCCAACCGCACTTGGTGCAAGTCCGGTAGTATAAGAATTGATGATAACAAACAAAGGATTATCAGTCAGCAGTTTTGCCGCTTCCAGAAGGAACGGGTAGAAACTGGTTTCCATTTTCCAGATTTCTCCACTGGGACCACGACCATAGCTGGGAGGATCCATAATAATTCCATCATAGCGCCGGCCACGGCGGATTTCCCGCTGAATAAATTTTGCGCAATCATCCACAATCCAATGGATCGGTTTATCCGCAAGGCCGGAAGACTTTGCATTTTCCTTCGCCCAAGCCACCATACCCTTAGAAGCATCAACATGGTAGACCTCTGCCCCACCAGCCGCCGCAGCGAGTGTAGCTCCACCAGAATACGCAAACAAGTTGAGTACTCGTACCGGGCGATGGGCATCAGCCACCTTCTGCCGAATGAAATCCCAGTTAGCGGCCTGTTCCGGAAATACGCCGGTGTGTTTGAAGTTCATCGGTTTCACATTAAAGGTCAGGTAGTCCTTATAGCGAATCTGCCAGAACTCAGGCAGCCGGTGATCAGACCAATGTCCGCCACCGGTATTAGAGCGAATATACCGGGCATCGTACTTCTTCCAGTTGGCGTCAATACGAGGGGTTTCCCAAATGACTTGGGGATCAGGACGAACCAAGAAATAGTCTCCCCATCTCTCTAACCGTTCACCGGCAGTTGCATCTATCAGTTCATAGTCTTTCCATTCGTCAGAAATCCAGCGCATTTCTCTCTCCTAATTATTACGGTACAGGATCAATGTTCTCCACGTCACCATTTCCTTCATTGGGTGTATCAGGCGTTGTCGGATGGCTAACCTCATACTCCTCCCAGGCTTCCTTTGTGTGAACAGGACAAATGACATAAGGTGCATCAACAGACTGTACCAGATCGTTCTTAAAGCCTTTAAACACAACATCATTTCCCTTATTGTCCACACTGTAAACGAAGTTGTTGGTCTTATATTCGTCGCGCAGGCCATGGGTGTATGCCTTCTTGATCTCGTTGATCTTGTCGGTAGTAAGCTTCACAAGAGCCTGATCAGAAACAACAACATTGGAATCTACGGCAGCGAACTTTGCGCAGTACTCGTTAGCAACACCGCCGCCGCTGCAGTAGGATACAATCACGTGTTGGTCACAAGTTTCCTTGGGAACATCATCCTGGTACACCCACACCTTATAGATTCTGGACAAGTCGCCGGAAACAGTACGCACATCCGCTTTGCATGCATCAGTTGCCAACTTTCCGGATTCCAGGCACACTTCAATTTCGCCCATATTCTTGGTGCTGTAAAGAGGCTTATTTTTCTTGCCTGCATGGATGGGGCCCATAACCTTCTTAAACAGCTGGTTGGAGGGGCTGCCGCCATAGATCATATTAATGCTGTCAGGATAGTCAAAGCCGGACCAGACAGCCGCAGTATAATAGCCGGTATAGCCGCAGATCCAGCGGTCATAATTGCTTTCGGTTGTACCGGTCTTACCGGCAGTGGTAATGCCATAAGATTGGGAAAGGTCTGCCTCAATACCGGTACCTACCTGCATAGCGCGAACAAGACAGTAATTCATATAATTAACTGCTTTCTCGCCCAGGATCTTACGCTCATCCTGCTCGTTATACAGCACTTCATTGCCTTCACTGTCAAACACTTTGGTGTAGCTGCGAGCTTCGCGATAAACACCGCCATTGGGGAAGGTTGCGAAGGCCGCTGCCATCTCACGAACGGTAACACCATAGGTCTGTGCACCCATCGCCAAAGGAGCAGAGTTGTTATCCTTGCCGTCAATCAGCGTGGTCAGGCCAAAGTTCTTTGTGAGCGCCTCATAACTAACTTTATAGCCGGATTGCCCCTTGTTTACCAATTCCAGGCAGCGTACTGCAATTGTGTTGGCAGAAGATGTAACACCGTGCAGGACAGTACGACTATAAGAATACTTGTTATCGCTATTACGGGGATAATATCCACCGCTGGAATAGTATATATAGGGCAGATCTGTTAAAACAGTTGCAGGGCTAAACGCACCGGTTTCAAAGCCAAGTGCATAGATAGAGATAGGCTTAATGGACGAACCGGACTGGCGCCGGGACTGGGTGGCTCTGTTCTGTCCGAAAATCTCTGTCTTAGGGCCAACACCGCCTGCAATACCCGCAATATCACCGGTTTCGTTGTCGATAATGACAATGGCAGACTGCAATTGCGCACCGCCGCGGTATGCGGGGATCTGCGTCAAATCACTGTAGATCTTATCCACCTGCTTCTGAACATCCATATCCATAGTGGAATAGATGGAGAAGCCACCACGCTTAACCTTTTCCAAGTAAGCACGAACATTGTTACTGTTGATTTCCAGCTTATCCCGCTTAATCATATCGTAGACAACATCCATAATGACTGTCTCGGTATGATAGTTATAGCCGCCGGAGACTTTCGTAACGCCGATTTCATTCTTGCAGTGAGGGCAATAGTACTTATTGTTACTATGGGTCAGCGTACTGACCGTATCTTTATAGCCGCAGGTCTCATTCTCACAGCGAGCCATTCGATCTTCAAAATCAACACCCCACTTGAGCGTTAACTCACGGTTCATTTCAACCTGATATTCTTCTTCGGTCAGCCAGCCCTGGTCACGCATAGCTGTCAAAATGATCTTTGTACGGTTTGTATTATGATCCTTATTTTGATATGGGTCAAAATAGGTTGGACTATTCGTAATTGCAATAATACTTGCGCATTCCGCTGCATTGAGTTTTTCCAGTTCCTTGCCATAATACGCGGCAGCAGCGGATCGCACACCCCAGCGGCTTTGGCCGAGGTAGATAACATTCAGGTAATACTCCAGAATGGTTTCTTTATCGTAGTTTTTTTCCATCTGGGTTGCCTGGAATATCTCAAGCACCTTTCTTTGAACCGTAACACTTGTGTTACCAAACGTATTTTTAACAAGTTGCTGTGTGATACTGGAGCCGCCTACGGAAGAATCGCCGAAGAACATTCTGGCACAAGCCTGAATGGTTGTAATCCAGTCAACGCCCTGATGACGGTAGAAACGATGATCTTCAATTGCGATGGCCGCATGGATCATATGCTCCGGAATATCCTCGTAGTTAGCCCAGTCACGGTTAACGGAAGAGTCAATCTTTTGCTGAACCTGAATCTGGCCATCAGAATCCACATAGTATATGGTGGAGTTCATATCCAGCGTCAGATCAGAAAGATTTAAGCTTGCCTGATCCAAAATATCATTTTGCAGATAGTCACCCAGAATCGTACCGAAAACAAATCCGCAAATAAGTGCAATCAAAAGCACTGTTACTGCAGCGCCCATCAATACTTTAAAGGCCGCAAACACACCTCTCCACACTTTATAAATCGTGTGCAGTGTTGTACTCCATTTTCCTTTTTCCTTATCTTTGTCTTTTCTTTTTTCAAAGCCGAACATTCTATATTGCCTCCATTCATCATAGAGAAAAATTCAAATTTTAGTATGTGCGCATAACTTCACGCATACGATTATAACATACAATGCAGAAAAACGAAAGAACTATTTTTTAATATTCCATTAATTTATTGTAATTAGTATCCGAAATCTGAAATAGTTTTTGCGTCATCGCAAAAATTATTTCGATCCATCGTCAAATACCAGCTCTCCCCTCTTGATTTCCAATGCTTTTAACTGTAAAATAGGAATATAAATCAGCAAGGAGGAATTGCTTTGGAAAATCATTACGGCTCCGACTTTATAACCATCGTTGATGAAGACGGTGAAGAGTACGAACTGGAGGTTCTCTCATCTGTCGAATATAACGGGGAGACTTATATGGCTGTCATCCCCGCCGGCTACGAAGAAGATGCAGATCCGGAGGTAAGCATTCTCAAATCCATCGAGGAAGATGGAGAACCAATTCTTTGCGCAATTGAAGATGAAGCGGAATTGGAAGAAGTTTACAATTATATCATGGATAAACTTTACGAAGAAGACGAAGAATAAGTTGGGCCTGCTTGGTGCGTAATGTGTCCTTTTGGACCCACATTAATTTATAGGGATGTTCGTTTCTCTGCCGGATTGCAGACCTCCCGCCCCCGCTTTGACGGTGTGGCGGACGTTGGGAGCAGCTAAAGCAGAGAGCTGCAACCCACCTGCTCAATCGTGCAGGTCATAACTGGATGCGTACGGCCAAAGCGGGTTTCCCGGGAAGTTTTCTTCCCGGGGTTTTATTTTTCCCAACAAAATATCTCATATTTCACAGATTCTTAAATATTTACACTTGAAAAAAGGAAAACTTTGCGTTATAATACCAAAGATTCTGTGTCAATATTTTGACGATACCATACGCAAATTGAGAGGAATTGATTACATGAGCGCATCTGATAAGAAGAAACTCCGCAAGGAGGAGCGGCTTGCTGTCTTGACAGAAAAGCAAAAGCAAGCGGAAAAAGAAGCAAAAAAGCTTAAAACCGTCACCATAGCCTTCGTAGCAATCATTGTTGCCGTTGTTTTGCTGTTCGGCACTCTTGCTGTGGTTAACTACATCAATGGCAACGGCGTTTTTGAAAAGAACACTGTTGCAGCTGTCATTGACGGCACAGAGCTGAATACTGTAGAATTCAGCTACTACTATGCTGATGCTATTAACGATTATTATAGCAACGCATCCAGTCAGTACGGCACCAATACTAAAATCATTCTCCTTACACAGGGCCTGGACATCACCAAGCCTCTGGATCAGCAGGAAAACACCGCAGTTGGCGATACTTGGGCTAACTACTTCATGGAAATCGCGCTCAGCAATGCAAAGAGCGATATTGCCATCTACAATCAGGCTGTAGCTGCAGGCTTTGATGTCAACAGCGAAGAAGTCAATGCTGTTGTCGCCCAGGCAGCTACTGAACTGGAATGGCAAAAATATTTCACCAGCACAGGTACAATTGGAGAATACTTGCGTGCAGTATACAGCAAGGGGGCCGACGAGGAATCCTACCTGGAATACATTCGCAGAAATGCTGTTGCAGGCTTGTACTACAATAAGCATATGGACAGTCTGGAGTTTACTAACGCAGAAGTTGAAGCGTACACCAAAGATCGTTATAATCACTTCAGTTCCTTCACCTACAACTACTATTCCATCAGCTACACAAAGTACCTGAATCCCGATGAAGGAACCAAGGATGATAAGGGCAATGTGACCTACACCCCCGAGCAAGAAAAGGCCGCAAGAGAAGCTGCCAAGAAGGATGCAGAACTCCTGGCAGAATGCAACAGCATCGAAGCTTTTAACCTGGCTATTGCCAGTCTGCCCTTCAATAAAGATCTCGCAACCCCCGCACAGAGCAGCACAAGCTCCGATATCCTTTACAGCACTTTGAAGGAAGAGTATGGTGAATGGCTTGCATCCGCCGATCGGAAGCAGTACGATGCCAAGGCTTTCCCCGTTGAAACCACTACCACCGATGCCGACGGCAAAGAAACCAAGGTTATCGACAGCTACAACGTCCTTATGTATGTATCCACCAATGAAAACCTGAAGCAGCACGGCAATGTCCGTCACATTCTGGTTCAGTTTGAGCAAACGCTCGATACCACTTCCGGTCAGTACAAGGTAACTGACGATGCAAAGAAGGCCGCTAAGGAAAAGGCTGATGCCATCTACCAGGAATGGAAAGATAAGGGCGCAACCAAAGCAGCTTTCATTGAATTGGCCAAGGCCAAGAGTGAGGACCCCGGTGTGAAGGAAAACGAGGGTCTGTATGAAAACATCCACCCCTCCTCTGAGTATCTGACACAGTTCCGTGACTGGGCTGTGGATGCAAAGAGAGTAGTTGGTGACCACGGCATCGTAGAAACCTCTACCGGCTACCACATTATGTACTTCGAAGGCTATAGCGCAGAGACCTATAAAGATTACCTGGTAAATACTTCTATGGTTAACGATTCTATGGAAGCTTGGTACAACGGCATTGTGGAAGCATCCAACGCAGAGATCGTTGATATCTCCCGTCTGCAGACAGATTACGTCATCTCCCCCGCTGCCTAAATGCATAAAAATCCCCTCCTGAGGAAATGATTTCCCAGGAGGGGTCTTTTATGTTTAAAAGCAAAAAATGGGGATTGGCAGTTTCCGGCTTATGTGCCGGGATCGTAAATGGGCTCTTTGGTTCCGGCGGTGGGATGGTCCTTATACCGCTGTTGACCATCCTTGCCACTATGCAAGAGGAAGAAATCTTCCCAAGCTCCGTGGGAATCATTTTGCCAATCTGTATCATAAGCCTAACATTATATTTGCGGGATTCACATTATCCGATTCGAGAAGCAGTGCCTTATCTTATAGGCTCGTTCTTGGGTGGAATTCTTGCCTGGAAATTCGGCCGCAAGATTCCCACAAAGTGGTTACACCGACTCTTGGGAATATTTATTCTTTGGGGAGGCGTTCGTTACCTATGCTAAATAGCTTCGGTTTCTGTATAGTAATAGGCACAATTTTAGGGGTTTTGGCCGGCTTAGGCGTGGGCGGTGGCAGTTTGCTCATTCTTTGGCTTACGCTCATTCTTGATATGCCTTATGAAAATGCAAGAATCACAAATCTCCTCTTTTTTCTCCCCAGCGCATCCATCGCTACCGTCCTTCGGGCAAAAGAAAAGGCCATATCTCTAAAAAAGATATGGCCCGCTATTATTACTGGATGTGTTGGAACAGCACTGGCGTATATCCTTAGTAAACACATTTCAATCGAATTACTAAAGAAATTATTCGGCGCGCTACTGTTATTCACAGGAATACGGGAGTTGCTTTATCGACCACGGAAAGCCAAATAGCCTTCCAAGATCAAAGATGCAGCAACTGCATCCACAGTATCTTTGCGCTTTTTCCCGTGATAATTGTGTGCTGACAGTATGTTATGCGCCTCTACTGTGGTTCTACGCTCATCCCAGAATTTCACCGGCAAACCAGTGGCTTGTTCCAATAACGCAGCAAATTCCCGGCACAGTTGGGCTCTCGGGCCTTCTGTGCCGTCCATATTTTTCGGCAGGCCAACCACAATCTCGCCGACGTTACTATCGGTTGCAAGCTTTTGAATTTCTGCTATTGTTTTCTGATTATTACGACTATGTATAACCGTCGTTGTTCCCACGATAGAGCACAATAGATCAGAGATGGCTACACCGGTTCTGGCATCACCATAATCAATTGCCATAATTTTCATATTTTCCTCTCCTTTGCTGTCTTTGTCCACATTATAACCCATTTTTCTCAAAAAATAAAGAAAAAAGTTATTGACTTTCCACCCCCTGCTATGTTAGAATGGTTCTACCTGTGAAAAAGGGCTTTTTTTATGCGCCTTTTTCAGCTTCGGAGCGGTAAATGTAGTTGGCCGCTTACTAAATTTTTCATAGCCGAAGTGATACAGGGAGGCAAATTTAAGGAGGTGCCGTTATGCGCGTTAAAGTCACTTTGAGATGCTCCGAGTGCAAGCAAAGAAACTACAATTCCATGAAGAACAAGAAAAACGACCCTGACCGTCTCGAAATGAAGAAGTATTGCAGATTCTGCAAGAAACACACCGTTCACAACGAGACTAAGTAAGGAGGCTCACCATGGCAGAAGCAAAGAAAGCAAATTGGTTCAAGCGCTTCTTTGGTGGTATCGCAAGATACTTCCGCGAACTCAAGAGTGAGCTTAAGAAGGTCGTTTGGCCCACCCCCAAGCAGGTTGTCAAAAACACACTGATCGTGCTGGCTTGCGTTATCGTCATCGGCGCTTTCATTTGGATATTTGACTACGTGGCCGGCACCGGCATTACCGCGCTGTTTAAAGCTCTGAAGGGCTAAGAGGTAGGGCTATGGCTGATACTGCAAAGTGGTATGTAGTCCATACCTATTCCGGCTATGAAAATACTGTAAAGGTTACCATTGAAAAGACGATTCAAAGCCGTCAGCTTCAAGAACAGATTCTTGCAGTAAACATCCCCATGGAAACCGTTACCGAGATCACTGAGTCTGGCGTAAGTAAAACTTACGATCGCAAGCTCTACCCCGGTTACGTTTTTGTGAAGATGGTCTACAGCGATGACACATGGCATGTCATTCGCAATGTCCGTGGCGTATCCGGCTTTGTTGGAGCGTCCGGCAACGAGCCTCTCCCTCTGACCGAAGATGAAGTCTATCAGATGGGTGTTGAGAAGAAGGAAATTGTTGTCAACTATGTTGTTGGCGATACTGTCCGAATCCTCGACGGTCCTCTGAGTTCCTTCACCGGCACTGTAGAGAGCATTGAAGTCGAGCAGAATGCGGTCAACGTGATCGTTTCTATGTTCGGCCGCGAAACCTCTGTTGAATTCGAACTGGATCAAGTAGAGGTCATTTCCCAATAACGCATCGGTCCGGATTCCGGCCGTAACGTGGGAGGGGTAACTACCCCGAACAAATGCGCACTGCGCATCATTACCACATTTTATTCAGGAGGTGCTTATTATGGCACAGAAAGTCACTGGCATTATCAAACTTCAGATTAACGCCGCTAAGGCTACCGCTTCTCCCCCCGTTGGCCCCGCTCTGGGTCAGCACGGCGTAAACATTGCTGCTTTCATCAAGGAATTCAATGCCCGCACCCAGGCAATGGAAGGCTACAAGATTCCTGTTGTTATCACTGTTTATGCTGACCGCAGCTTCACCTTCATCACCAAGACCCCTCCGACTCCCCTGCTGATTATGAAAGCAATCGGTCTGTCCAAGGGTTCCGGTGCACCCAACAAAACCAAGGTCGGTACTATCACTCGTGCGCAGATCACTGAGATCGCCAAGACCAAGATGCCCGATCTGAACGTGAACTCTCTCGAAGCCGCTGAGGCTCAGGTTGCCGGCACTTGCCGCTCCATGGGCGTCACCGTTGTTGATTGATTATTTGCTATCCGAGATAACCGCTCGGAAATGTGGGAGGATTTTTCCGCATCACCACTATAAGGAGGATTTAACAAGTGTTTAGAGGCAAAAAATATCAAGAGAGCGCAAAGTTGATTGACCGCTCTGTTCAGTATGATCCCAGTGAGGCCCTGGATCTGGTTGTGAAGGGTGCTTCCGCTAAGTTCGACGAAACTGTCGAGCTGCATATCAAGTTAGGCGTTGACTCCCGTCACGCTGATCAGCAGGTTCGTGGCGCTGTTGTTCTGCCCCACGGCACCGGCAAGACCCGCCGCGTTCTGGTTTTCGCCAAGGATGCAAAGGTTGACGAAGCTCTGGCAGCTGGCGCAGACTACGCTGGCGGCATGGAACTGGTTGAGAAGATCACCAAGGAGAACTGGTTTGAGTTCGACGTGGTCGTTGCTTCTCCCGACATGATGGGCGTTGTCGGCCGTCTGGGTAAGGTTTTGGGCCCCAAGGGTCTGATGCCCTCCCCCAAGGCCGGTACTGTTACCCCCAACGTTGCTGCCGCTGTGCAGGAAATCAAGGCTGGTAAGGTTGAGTACCGTCTGGACAAGACCAACATCATCCACTGCCCCATCGGCAAGGTTTCCTTCGGTACTGAAAAGCTGAACGAGAATATGGACACCCTGATGCAGGCTGTTGTGAAGGCTAAGCCCGCTGCAGCTAAGGGCCAGTATATCCGCTCCTGCGTGGTTGTTTCCACCATGGGCCCTGGCGTGAAGGTCAACACTTCCAAGTACGCTTAATTGCAAAAACAAAATCGCCTGAAAGTTCTGCTTTCAGGCGATTTTCATTTCCAAAGCAATAAAATTATAGAAATTATGATAAAAATTGCAAAAAAGATGCAAAAATGTGCTTGACATATGGAGAATTATCCTTTATAATACACGAGTTGCCAAAGACAGCAGGTGGCTATGCCGTAAGTCCTGCCGAGGTGCGTGAATAGGATTTATTTGCGTGTCTTTCTGTCTTCTGGCAGGAAGACACTTATTTTTTTCGGAGGTGAAAACACAATGCCCAACGCAAATGTTCTTGAGAGCAAAAAGGCAACTGTGGAAGCCCTGTCCGCTAAGATCAAGGAAGCTACTTCTCTGGTTTTCGTTGACTACAGAGGCATCACCGTTGCAAAGGACACCGAACTGCGTAAACAGTTCCGTGAGGCTGGCGTGGAGTACTCCGTTGTTAAGAACACTCTGACTCGTTTCGCAACCAAGGAAAACGGTTACGATTTCGACGAAGTTCTCAACGGCACTACCGCTATGGCTAGCACCACCGGCGATCCCATTGCTCCCGCTCGCATCATCTGTGAGTTCGCCAAGAAAAACAAGCTTCCTCTGTCCATTAAGGGTGGCGTTGTTGAAGGCAGCGTTCTGACCGCAGACCAGCTCAATGGTTTCGGCGAACTGCCCAGCAAGAACGCTCTGGTGGCCCAGGTGCTTGGCACTTTCCTGGCTCCTATCTCCAGCCTGGCTTTTGTTCTGGACCAGATCCGCGAACAGAAGGAAGGCGGCGCTGCTCCCGCAGCAGAAGCTGCAGAAGCTTAATTCTGCATAAACCAACAAACATAAACATTAACATTTATTATTTAGGAGGATTATTACCATGGCTAGTGAAAAAGTCACTGCTCTCGTAGAAGAAGTTAAGGGTCTGACCGTTCTGGAACTGTCCGAACTGGTTCACACTCTGGAAGAAGTTTTCGGTGTTTCCGCTGCTGCTGCCGCTGTTGCTGGCCCCGCTGTTGCCGCTGCTGTTGAAGTAGAAGAAAAGACCGAGTTCGACGTTATCCTGAAGGAAGCTGGCGCTTCCAAGCTGAACGTCATCAAGGTTGTTCGTGCTGCTACCGGCCTGGGCCTGAAGGACGCCAAGGATCTGGTCGACAGCTGCCCCAAGTCCCCGAAGGAAGGCATTTCCAAGGAAGATGCCGAGAAGCTGGTCGCCGAACTGAAGGAAGCCGGCGCTACCGCCGAAATGAAGTAATTTACTTCGCTTACACAAGACAGCCGCCAGCAATGGCGGCTGTTTGCATTTTCACTTTAGTAAGGAGGAACTATGGAACAACTTCTTCTTTATATAAAGAATCTAAACTTGAATTGGCAAAGCATCGGTATTACAGCTGCAGTATTGACCATTGGGTGTATACTCACCGGTACGCTTTCCCGCGTTGTTTTTGGAAAGCGGTCCATACTGTTTGAGTCTGCCTCTTCCGCTGTAGGTATTTTATTCATTTATGCCCTCACCGCCGTAATCTACAGCATTGGTACGCAGTACATTCCCTATACCGCCCCCCTCCCCTTTGTTTCCATTACAAACGAAGAATTGCTGCTGAGCAAAATTAGTGGCATGCACTATACAGAACTATTTGGTGTACTTTTAAGCTTAGTAATTCTGTCATTTATTATGAACATTACAGATCGTTGGATTCCCAAAGGAAAGAACTTTTTCATTTGGGTGTTTTGGCGTTGCATCACGATTGCTTTAACTATGCTCCTGCACCTGATAATCCTCGGTCTGATAAATAAATATTTGCCAAAAGATATCATGACCTATGCACCAGTCATTCTTTTAGGGCTATTGGCCATTATGATCCTTACCGGAGCGCTGAAAATCGTTGTCGGCGTTGTTCTAACTACGGTGAATCCTATAATCGGTGGCCTATATACTTTTTTCTTCGCCAACATTGTGGGCCGTCAAGTTACAAAGGCTGTATTTACTACTGGCATTCTGACAGGCCTTTTCTTCCTTCTGGAGAAACTACAAGTTGAAGCAATCAACATTCTCCCCGGCGCTCTCATCGCCTATATCCCCTACGCCATCATCCTTTTGATTTGCTGGTTCGGCATTAAAAAACTGGAATGTTCCGAATAAATATTTCAAAATCGAGAAATTTTTATTTTACAAATGGCACACTATGTATTATAATATCTAAGTTGAAAATCCTTACTTTTTGAGATTGGAAGTGTTACTATGAGTCGGACGTTTGGTACTGTTTCTATCGGACTCCGAGCCCCCATTATTCGCGAAGGCGACGATATGGTCAAGATCGTAACCGACACTGTTCTGGAGGCAATGAAAAACGATGGTCTTGCTCCCAGAGACCGGGACATCGTGGCCATGACCGAAGCTATCGTTGCACGGGCGCAAGGTAACTACGTTACCGTGGAAGCCATCGCAAAAGATGTTCGTAATAAGCTGGGCGGCGAAACTGTGGGTGTTATATTCCCCATTTTGAGCCGTAACCGCTTTTCTATTTGCCTGCGGGGCATTGCCTCCGGCTGCAAGAAAATCGTACTGATGCTCAGCTATCCTGCAGACGAAGTGGGCAACCATCTGATCGATATGGATATGCTGGATAAGAACGGCATTGACCCCTACCGTGATGTGCTCACCGAGGAGCGTTATCGTGCCCTCTTTGGCTATGTGAAGCACCCCTTCACCGGTGTGGACTATGTGGAATACTACAGCCAGCTGATCCGGGAATGCGGTGCAGAAGTGGAAGTTGTTTTTGCAAACGACCCCAGAGCCATTGTCAATTACACAAAAAATGTCTTGAACTGTGATATCCACACCAGAGCCCGTACAAAGCGCCTGCTGGTTGCTGCTGGTGCGGAGAAGGTATATGGTCTGGACGAAATTATGACCGAAAGTGTTGACGGCAGCGGCTTTAATTCTCGTTACGGCTTACTTGGTTCCAACAAGGCCACCGAGTCCACCGTAAAGCTCTTCCCCCAGGATTGCCAGGATATGGTCCTTGCCATTCAGGAAAAGCTTTTGGAACTGACCGGCAAGCACATTGAAGTAATGGTTTACGGTGACGGCGCTTTTAAGGATCCCGTTGGTAAGATTTGGGAACTGGCTGACCCTGTGGTCTCCCCCGCTTACACCCCCGGTTTGGAAGGCACCCCCAACGAATTGAAGCTGAAGTACCTGGCCGACAACGACTTTGCTGATCTTTCCGGCAAGGAGCTGCAGGAAGCCATCAAATCCAAGATTGAGCAGAAGGACGGCTCCAGCCTGGTTGGCAATATGGCCGCTCAGGGCACCACTCCCCGCCGCCTGACGGACTTGATCGGTTCTCTGTGCGACCTGACTTCTGGCTCCGGCGACAAGGGCACTCCCATCGTTTATATCCAGGGTTATTTCGATAACTACACCACCAACTAATATAAAAAGCGAGAGTCAACTGACTCTCGCTTTTCTTATGCCTGCAAGACTTTTTCAATTACTGCCGTCAAATTATCCGTAGGTACAGTTTCCATCAGGCCGTTGTCAAAGGCTTCTGCGACCTTGGGGTCAATGGGAAGTTTTGCAAGAACAGGCAGATTAAAGGTTTTAGCAACCTCATCCAGGTGACTCTTGCCAAACACTTCGATCTTCTTGCCGCAGTCAGGGCATTCCAGATAGCTGTAGTTCTCTACAAAACCCAGAACGGGAATATGCATCATATTTGCCATCTTTACAGCTTTGCTGACGATCATACCAACCAAGTCCTGAGGACTGGTGACAATCACAATGCCATCAACGGGCAGGCTCTGGAAAACAGTAAGGGGCACATCACCCGTTCCGGGAGGCATATCCACAAACATATAGTCCACATCTTCCCAAATTACATCGGTCCAGAACTGCTTAACTGCACCTGCAATCACAGGGCCACGCCAAACAACAGGGTCGGTATTGTTATCCAGCAGCAAGTTGATGGACATCACCTGGATACCGCTTCTGGACAGTGCGGGATAAAGGCCGTCTTCATTCGCCCCCTGACACTGACTCACGCCAAATGCGGTCGGTGCGCTGGGGCCGGTAATATCTGCGTCCAGGACGGCAGTTCGTTTACCATGACGAGCCATTGCAACAGCCAGCATAGAAGTAACAGTAGACTTACCGACACCGCCCTTGCCGGAAACAACGGCAATCACCTTTTTAACCGTAGACTTTTCATTCAATTTTGCAAGCAAGCTTTCTGCCTTGCGGTCAGCGCAATCGCTGCCGCAGCTAGAGCAGTTACCGCTACAAGAACCCATAATTTTCGCCTCTTTCTAATATTCTTTGGCTATTATAAGTCGGAAAAAGCCGGGTGTCAACCCGGTCTTTCCATTATTAGCCGTGTATCAGAAACCTCTTTTTCTGTTTCAAATCCAAATCTTTTGTATAAGGATATGGCTCCAGTATTCTTCCTGAAAACATACAGAAAAATACAACCCTCTATCGAATCGCAGATATAATGGAGCACAGACGTTCCAATGCCCTTACCACGGTAATCCGGAAGAATATAAAAGTCATCCAGTTCCCATTTATCCCCCTGCTTATCAAGGCAGTAATAGCCCACCTTCTCACCGGCAAGAAAAATCACTTTATATTTTCCAATATTTGACCGGATTTTCTTTTCTACCCATGCAAGGACCTTAGGGTAATCAATAGAGGAAATATCTTCATAAGCATCAATCAGGGATTTGCTCAGTTCAAAAATCCGCTGGACATCCCCTTCGGTGGCTCTAAGATAGTTCAATTTCATTAAAGTGCCTCCTGGGCCTGCTCCCACTGCTCCATCAGTTCAAGAAGGGTTGCTTCTTCTTTTTCCTTTTCACTCAGCAAGCGGGTCAGTTCCACATAGTCAGCACCACTATTGCCAATTTGTTCTTCTAACTGGGCAACGATTTGCTCCTGCTTTTCGATTTCCCGCTCCAGTCTGCGAATCAACTTATCCAGTTCTTTTGTGCCGCCCTTGGGTTTTTCTTTCTTCGGCTTGCTCTCAGGAATCTGCGCAGGCTTAGCAATCATTTCCTTTTCCAGGATGCTGCGATATTTTCTGTAATCGCAAGGATAGTCACGAATCGTGCCATCTTCCAACACCCAGATTCGCTGGGCGAACTTTTCAATGAAGTATCGGTCGTGAGAGACAAACAAAAGCGCACCCTCGTATTCATCAATTGCGGCTTCGATCCATTCTCTGGAAGCAATATCCAAGTGGTTGGTCGGTTCATCCAAAATCAGCAGGTTGATCTTTTCATCCATCAGCATGCACAGCCGCAGGCGGGACTGTTCGCCGCCAGACAGCTCTCCGACTTTCTTGAACACATCTTCCCCGGAGAACATAAAAGCGCCCAGGCGGTCACGAGCGGTCTGTGGCGTACAGTTTTTCTCATACAACATCGTGTCGTAGAGCGTGCGCTCAGGATGGTCAAAATGTATGATCTGCGGCAGGTATCCCCACTTCACTGTGGGTCCAAACAACCGTTTACCGGAGCAGTCTTCCATATCCAGAAGGCATTTAATAAACGTAGACTTTCCCGTACCATTATCACCCAAAAGGGCAATCCGTTCTCCGCCTTCCACGCGCAGTTCCACATCTTGAAACAGCACGCGCGAGCCGAAGGATTTGGACATATTCTTCACCTGAAAGACGACATCGCCGGAGAAATCCTTTTCTGCAAAGGTGGCTTTTATGGTCTTGTCTGTTTTCGGTTTTTCCGTTCGTTTGATCCGATCCATTCTATGCTGGATAGACATGGCGCGACGGTACAGAGCACGATTATTGATGCCCCACCCCTTCATTCTTTCAACAGTATATCCCAACTGCTTTAACTTTGCTTGTTCCTGCTCATAGTGCTTCATCTGCAGGTCAAACCGGGCTTGTTTTTCATCAATGTAGAAAGAATAGTTTCCGGAATAGAATTCGCAGTGGCCATCTTCAATTTCAATGACACGCTGGGCAACGCGATCCAAAAAGAATCGGTCATGGGAAATTGCCAGCACAGTCCCCTTGATCGTTTGAATGTAACTTTCCAGCCATTCTGTGCTTTTCAAATCAAGGTGGTTGGTCGGCTCGTCCAAAAGCAGAATATCTGTCTTTTCCAGAAGCAGCCTTGCTAAATTCATCCGAGTCTTTTCGCCGCCGGAAAGGCTGTCAAACAATTGCGCCCGCTGTTCCTTGGAAATGGCGAGGCCATTGCAGACCTTCTCAAGTTCCACATCCATTTCATAGCCACCACCGGACTGGAACCGATTCACAAGTTGATCGTACTCTCGCAATTGTTCTTGTGTGGCTCCGAAGGACATTTCCTCCTCCAGTTTCTCCATCCGCTTATGAATTGCATGTAGCTCCCTATAAGCAGAGTGAAGCACATCTTCCACGGTGTAACCTTGGGGAAACACCGGAATCTGAGAGATCAGTCCTAAACGTTTCTGCGGGTTCACATAGACTTGACCGTCGTCATATTCCATCTGGCCCGTCAAAATTTTAAAAAGTGTCGTTTTGCCACAGCCATTACGGCCCAAAATGGCAACACGTTCCCCCTCCTGGATTTCAAAGCTTACATCCTCCAGCAGGTTCTCTCCAATCACGAAGAACTTTTTTAAATTTTTAACGGAAATATCAATCATGATTCTTCTCCAACGCCCTCCAGGCTCTCCATGATTTCCTCAAGTTGATTTGGCGCGTACAGAACATCCAGCGCCTGCAGCATTGCATTTGCACTCATATGCTCCGGTAAGTCCAGTTTTTTCATCAGCTTCTTACGCAATACGGCGCTGTTACTCCGACCGGAAAGGCCCAAATCGAACAAGTGTTGCTTCGTGATGGAAGGTTTCCTATTGGACTGAAAGTTCGCGCCACAATTTTCCAGTGCGGTTAGAATGACATCTCTACTCATACCTTCCAGGCCCAATTTTCCTTCTTTGCCGGGAGCACTCTTTCGTTTTTCTTTGCCGTAAACATCCGGTATATATGCATGGAACAGATGCTGTGGTGATATGATTTGCTTTAAAAAATTCCGTATAACAAAACCGCCGCCATCAGAATCCGTAAACACGATGAGCCCCCGCTCTTGTGCAACCTTGCGCAGTAGGGACTGCATGGCTTTATCCTTCATAATGTGAAAACCGGATGTTTCAAAAATAGGTGCATTCACAATTTGCGACAGGGTATTCTTATCATAACGCCCTTCCACAACAATAGCCTGGGAAATCTCAATCATTTCTTGCCTCCTGGGCCAGTCGCAGCACCAAGGCTTCTATGAGCCGCTCACCGTCGCCATAAGAAGATTTAAGTTGATAATCGGTTTCCAATATAAGAGAATTTGCAAGGCGGCAAAAACGGTCTGACAGGCGCGCAGCGCTATTCATGATTTTCTTCGCCGCATAATCCGACATGCCATACAGACTCATCAAGTCCGCCGCGCGCATTCCCTGATTCAGCAGGATCCGTGCAGAACCCAATTTGCGATAGTGTGCGCCGATCGCGCCCAAAATCGCCAAAAGCTCGTTTTGCATTTTGAAAAGAACTTGCAACTTCTGCAGTGCAGGACCATAGGCCCCTTGTCCCATCAAATCCGTCATTTGAAACACAACGGCATCCAACACCGGCTCCACGACCGCATCTATATCTGCCTTTACAATTTCCTCTGCATCGGAGTAAGCACATATTTTTGAAATTTCCCCGGAGAGCGCAGTCATCGTGCCGCCAGTCAATTCCATTAAATACACACACAGATTCGGGGTGATCTTCTTTCCTTCAGCAGCAAAATGCCGCATAATCCATGTTACAAGGTCCCGCTCACTTTGCTTTGCAAATTCTACAATCGTCGCATTTGTGCTGATTGCCTCCCAAAGCGTTTTATATCGCTTGTCCGGCTTCCATTCCACAGTCTCGTAGGCGAACACAACTGTACAGTATTCCGGTATTTGCCGAATACAATCTGCAAGCCAATTTCTGTCTTCTTCTGTCTGCTTAAATAGGTCAATATCATCTACGAGAATGAACGTGTACTCTGCCATCATCGGAAAGTTATTCAAAGCATCATCAAATTCTCTGATTTCAAAATCTTCTTGGGTGAATTTATGAAAGTTGAAGGATTCGGTCAGCTCATCTACGAGGGCCTTTTTTAACCGGTCAAGATAATACTGCTGCAAAAAGGCTTCTTCCCCGTGGAAAATGTATAGCCGTTCAAATTCCTTTGCTTTTAAATCGGCTTTTAATTTCTGTAACCCTTCAACAGAATGCTGTTCTCTTGCCATGGGGATCACCTCCTGATAATAATCGTTCCATCCCGATCTGTTCTAAGAATCTTACACCCAAACATTTCCAATCGCGCAACTGCTTGCGGGTCAGGGTGTCCGTAATAATTTTCTTTTCCCACAGAGATAATTGCAACATCCGGCATTGTAGCACGGAGCAACTCTAACCCTGTAGAAGAGCCCGAGCCGTGGTGGCCTACAATCAAAGCTTCCAGATCCGGAAGTTCTGTCTGTTCCATCAGTTGCAGTTCACCGGACTTGTTTCTATCTCCGGTTATCAATATATCACAGTCTGCGGCCTGAAACAAGATGCATAAGCCAGATTCATTCCCCGTAGCGCCGGGATATGCGGGAAAAATCGTAATTTTACCTTCACCGCAAGAAACTGTTGTCTCCTCCACAACCAAATTCACCGTGCCGCTGAAGTTTTCTTCAATTCCTTTACGGAAGCCATCCTTATCGGAGGTGTTCGGCAAATACAGTTGCTTCGCATCCATTTGCACAAGAAACGGTTCCACTCCATTCACATGGTCCTTATCATAATGGGTTAAGATGATGCCGTCCAAACGATAAAAGCCATTGGACCAGAGAGCACGAACTGCCGTTGACGCGGCAAATGTACCGCTACCACCTCCGCAGTCCACCATATAGCAGTCATCCTTGCTCTGAATAAGAACACACTGCCCCTGCTCTACATCTAAAACAGTCACGCGAAATTGATCCATACGGCTCTCTGCAACGGACGCACCGGAGCAAAGAAAAAGGGCCAAAGTGCCGCAAAGGGTCGCAACCCATAATTTACACTTTTTGTTTTTAAAGATAAAGAACAAAAGGATGTAAAGAAACGCGAGAAACAAGAGCATGTATATATTATCTGCAGGCACATTCCCGATAGGAATCTCGCCCAACAGCTTTGCCGTTCCTATCACATACCGCATTGGCCAGGAAACGAGCCATGCGACAACAGATCCGGCAGGTGCATAAATCAGTCCCAAAAGCAGCGCAACCACGATGCCGCAGAACACATAAGTGACTACCCAAAGAGTCAGTAAATTCGCCAAAACACTAATCAAACTAAAGGATTGGAAATAAAACGCAGAAATTGGCAAAGTAAACACCAATGCGCTAATGGATACAGATATTGTGTTTGTAATCCAACGAATTACCTTCGACTTTTTTGAATTGCCCTTTGCATTTTGCAGGTACTTTAATCCGGAAAGATAATTATGAATCTTCCCCTCGAACATAAAGATACCCAAAATACTGCTGACCGAAAGTTGGAAACTCACGGAGCAAATGGAGATTGGATCAAACACAAGAATTGTCAGTACTGAAAATGCCAAAGATGTCGGTGGATCATACTCCTGATTGAATAGCATACTCAGCAGCATCAAGCCCTGCATCAGGCACGCTCTGTTCACAGACGGTGTAAATCCGACAATCGCGGCAAAAAGCGTAAGTACCCCAATACCGATGATCGGCGTCAATATCCTTCTTTTATGGGTCAATGCATATACCGCTGAAAGAAGAATGGAGATATGTAATCCGGAAACCGCAATAATATGGCGAATACCACTATTGCGAAAAGCTACATCGTCTTCATAGTCAAGATCACTACTGTCACCCAGCAAAAGCGCCTTTGCAAAGCCAAAGGTATCCTCAGAAAAAATTTCCTCTAAGGTGTTACCAATATGTTTTCTGATAATTGCCGGGTAGTGACGGATGGATACTTCCTCTGCAATTTCCAGCTCATATAGTTCTTCTGCATACAACCGCAGGTCAATACCCTGACCTTGCAAGAAAGCAATATCTCCACTTCCCGTTTCGCTTAAGAGATAAGATGCATAGAGTCTGTCACCGGGTGCCAAAGAATCAATGCCCTGCACGTAAAGACGAACGCTGTAGCGCTCGCCATTATAAGTTAAATGACCATCTGCACCGATTCCGTTAGTCGTTTCAAAACTATAGTCAGAAATTTCTACCCACGCTGTTACTGTCTTGCCATCCAGTTCCTTTGCAGGATCCAATCGAACTTGCCGGTAAAGTTGCATCCAAAGGGTACCAAAAGCAGCGCCAATCAGGACAGCACCAATAATCCTTTGAAAGCCAATGAATCGTGGCAAAAGGCAAGCAGCTAATCCAATAGCAAAAAGAATGCTCGCAACAAGATATAGGATTTGGCCAGAAATACAATAGAAGCACAAAAGGCAAGCACTTGTAAATCCAACGGTAAACCAAACAAGTTTTCGCATTCTCTTTCTCCTTTGAAAATTGGACGCCGCATTTGCGGCGTCCAAAATATCAGTTCAATTTGCTTGCTACGAAATCGTCGACCTGTGCCAGTGCATCGTCCAGCTTCATCAGGTCCTTGCCGCCACCCATAGCACTGTCAGGCTTGCCGCCACCACTGCCGCCGCAGCAGGTGCAAACCAATTTGACCAGGTCACCGGCTCTGAGACCCTTAGCAACCGCATCCTTACCGCAAACTGCCAGGAAGGTGATCTTGCCATCGTTCACTGCAGAAAGAACGGCTACCATATCAGACTTCTTGTCACGCAGGGTATCACCGATTTGACGAAGCTTATTGGCATCGGCATCCGGCACATTTGCAGTAATAACCTGGATGCCGCCGACATTGTGGGCACCAAAAAGATACCGCTCCACTTCACCGGCAGTTTCCTTAGCCTTGTATGCTTCGATCGCACGCTTCAAAGCCTTGATCTCTTCGATCTGGGACTCCAACTTGCCTGCCAGTTCATTGGGCTTGGTCTTCAGAATAGCGCAGGCATTGTACACTCTCTGACGGGTCTGCTCCATATCAGCCAGGCAAGCCTTACCGGTAATTGCCTCAATTCTGCGAACACCGGATGCAACGGAGCCTTCGCTCTCAATACGGAAAGGACCAACCTTCGCTGTATTGTCCAAGTGGGTACCACCGCAAAGCTCAATAGAATAGCCACCCATATTGACAACGCGAACGGTATCGCCGTACTTTTCGCTAAAGAGCGCCATTGCGCCCATAGCCTTAGCAGATTCGATGTCCATCTCCCGCACATCAATGCCATAACCTTCAAGCACAGCATTCTGTACAATTCTGTCAATCTTTGCCAGTTCCTCGGCAGTTACAGCAGAATAATGGGTGAAGTCAAAACGCAGACGGTCAGGCTCAACAAGAGAACCGGCCTGGTGAACGTGATCACCCAGAACACTCTTCAATGCCTTCTGGAGCAAGTGAGTGGCAGAGTGGGCACGCATCACTGCTCTCCGGCGTTCCACATCAATGGAAGCCAGAACTACATCATCCACCTTGATTGTGCCTGCAACCATATAGCCGGAATGCAGGTACTTACCACCCTTGTCCTTCTGGACATCAGTGACCTGGAAGCGACTATCCCCTACCAGAATCACACCGTGGTCAGCGCACTGGCCGCCCATTTCCGCATAGAAGGGGGTCTTGTTCAGCACGATAATGCCCTTTTCACCGCCGGTAATGGAACCGGAAACTTCCTCGCCAACACACACTGCCAGCACCTTTGCTTCACAGTTATTGACATCGTAGCCAACAAAATCGGTGGGGGTGTTATCCAGACCGAAATCAATACCGGACCAAGCCAGATCGCCCAAAGCCTTTCTGGCTTCACGGGCACGAACACGCTGCTCTTCACGGCAGGCGTGGAACTTGTCCATATCTACCTGCATACCGCCATCTTCCACCATTTCAACGGTCAGGTCAATGGGGAATCCGTAGGTATCGGACAGAAGGAATGCATCTTCACCGGAGAAAACAGTCTTGCCTTCAGCGGTGTGCTTTTCCATCATTTCTTCAAAAATGCGCATACCGGCATCAATGGTACGAGCAAAATTTTCTTCTTCCACCTTAACGACCTTGATGATGTAATCAGCCCGCTCCCGCAGATAGGTGTAGTGGCTCTCATTCTCGCGGATAACCGTTTCAACTACCTGATACAAGAAAGGATGATTGACGCCAAGGAGCTTGCCGTGACGGGCAGCACGGCGCAGCAGGCGACGCAAAACATAACCACGACCCTCGTTGCTGGGCAGAACGCCGTCAGCAATCATAAAGGTGGAGGCACGGATGTGGTCGGTGATCACGCGCAGGGAAACATCGGTCTTTGTACTTTGGCCGTAGGAAGCGCCAGTCAAACGGGTCACTTCGTTGGTGATGTTCATAACGGTATCCACATCGAAGAGACTGTTCACATCCTGGCACACAACTGCCAAACGCTCAAGGCCCATACCAGTGTCAATATTCTTCTGCACCAGTTCAGTATAGTTGCCGTTGCCGTCATTATCAAACTGAGAGAACACGTTGTTCCATACTTCCATGAACCGATCGCATTCGCAACCCACTTTACAGTCAGGGCTTCCACAGCCGTACTTCTCGCCACGGTCATAGTAAATTTCAGAGCAAGGACCGCAAGGACCAGAGCCATGCTCCCAGAAATTATCAGCCTTACCAAAACGGAAGATTCTCTCAGCAGGGATGCCCACTTCTTCATTCCAGATCTTAAAGGCCTCTTCATCGTTTTCATAAATGGAAGGATACAGACGATCCTCTTCCAGGCCAACCACCTTGGTCAGGAACTCCCAGCTCCAGGCAATTGCCTCGTGCTTGAAGTAGTCACCAAAAGAAAAGTTGCCAAGCATTTCAAAATATGTGCCATGGCGGGCAGTCTTACCGATGTTTTCAATGTCACCGGTACGGATGCACTTCTGGCAAGTGCAGACCCGGCGACGGGGAGGCTCCACTTCACCCTTAAAATAGGGCTTCATAGGTGCCATACCGGAGTTGATCAGCAGCAAGGACTGGTCGTTCTGAGGAATGAGGGAGAAACTGGGCAGGCGCAAATGTTCTTTACTTTCAAAATAGGAAAGGAACATCTCACGCAGTTCGTTTACACCATAAGGTTTACGCATAGGAAATAACCTCCAAATTAAATTACAAAAATAAAACTCGCCCCTAAACATAGGGGCGAGAGAATCGCGGTACCACCCTAATTATCCCGTAGGATATCTTAGATGCTCTGTAACGGGAGCGCCCGTCCCGGTCCTCCCGGGCGGCTTGGAAGTGGCCTAATATGCCGTTCATAAGGGGCTCACACCATTCCCCTCTCGCTGGAAAGCCGATACATATTTTCGTTTCCGCAATGCCTTTGCATTTCTTCGTTATTTTACCACAAAAGGGGGATTTGTCAATGGTTTTATCGCAGAATCTCGAAAAAACGAGGGGCAACAAGCCCCTCGTTCATCAAATATTACTAACAAGCCATTTCAGCAGCTCGTCCCTCCCGTGCTCGGACATAGGGAATGTATTCTCCCCTTCCATTTCGCTTTTTTCGTAGCAAAACGGTCCATGCCAAAACTGGGCAAAAATGCTGCTGTTTTCAAAGTCCACTTCTTTCCCGTTCTTTTGCACCTTCGGTACAATTTTAAACCGAAAGTCACCTGCAGAACCGGTGAAAATGTTATTCATAGCAAAGGAATGCAGCGTTGGTAAATAGAGCTCTTCCATTTATGCCTCCATCAATGCTTCCATCTCATCCAAAAGTGTACCAAACAACGCCAGTGCCTGCTCAACGGGTGCAGGATCCGTCATATCCACGCCGGCATCTTTCAGCAGATCAATGGGGCTCTTGCTGCAACCACCGGAAAGGAACCGGATATAGTCCTTCACAGCGCTCTCACCCTCTGTCAAGATTCTTCTGGAAAGCGCGATGGCAGCCGCATAACCGGTAGCATACTGGAATACATAGTAGTTGTAATAGAAATGGGGAATTCTTGCCCACTCCATTGCAATTTCATCGTCAACGACAATATCGGGGCCGTAGTAAAGTTCATTCAAACGGCGATATTCATCACAAAGAACTTCGGCAGTCAGCGTCTTGCCTTCCTGCACCATACGGCCAATATTCAGCTCAAACTCTGCAAACATGGTCTGCCGATAGATCGTGCCTTTGAACTGATCCAGGAAGTGATTGATCAAATAGGCCCGTTCCTTTTTATCAGTGGTTTTACCCAGGAGATACTCCATAAGCAAAGCTTCGTTACAAGTAGAAGCAACCTCAGCAACAAAGATCACATAGTCTGCATCAACGGGATTCTGGTACTTATTGGAATGGTAGGAATGCAGAGCATGTCCCATTTCATGGGCCAAAGTAAACTGGCTGTCTAAGGTTCCCGTATAATTCAGCAAAACATAGGGATGCACAGATGCGCCTGCAGAATAAGCACCGCTCCGCTTGCCTACATTCTGGTACACATCAATCCAGCGATTCTCAAAGCCTTCTTTCAGAATCTTGCGGTAGTCCTCGCCCAAAGGTGCCAAAGAATCGTATACGGTTTGCTTTGCATCTGCATAGGGAATCTTCTTATCCACATCTGCAACCAAAGGAGTATATACATCATAAAAATGCAGCTCATCCACGCCCAGCAATTTCTTCCGCAGGCGAATATAGCGGTGCATTTTGTCAGCATTTTTGTGAACTGCTTCGATCAGGTTCAGATATACAGAAGTGGGAACATTGGTACGATCCAAAGATGCCTCAAATGCATTGGGGTAACGACGGGCTTCTGCGAAGAACTTCAGCTGCTTGTTTTGACCATTCAGCAGGCCTGCTGCCGTATTCTTAAAGCCCGCAAAGCCGTGGTAGAGGCTCTCGTAGGCATTTTTACGCAGCACCCGGTCACTGCTCTCCTCGCAGGAAATGAAGGTGCCCTGGGTCACAGGATGGGGCTTGCCGTCCTTATCAAGAGCATCTGCGAACGTAATATCTGCATCAGCAAACATACCGTATACATTATCCGGGATCTGTGCCATTTCCCCGGCGGCAGCGAGAAGCTTCTCTTCCTGGGGAGAAAGAACATGCTCCTTTCTCCGGCGCAAATCTGTAAGGTAGCGGCGATAACGCTCCAGCGCAGGGCATTCTTCGTAAAAAGCATTTAGCTTGTCATCGGTGATCTCCATAATCTCGGGAGTTTCAAAGCTGACGGCTGCGCTCAATGCAACAACGACACTCATAAATTTACCGGTCATTGCCTGGTAAGTTGCATTTCTGGTATCCTCGTCAGCTTTACGCATGCAGTAATTGGCGAGCAATTCCAGCTTAAAGTTCACTTTCTCAGTCCGCTCCAAATAGGCATATAAGTGCTCGCTGCAGGTGCCAAGTTTGCCGGCAAAAGACGCAAGATAGCTTTCGTCTTCAGAAAGAGTAGCCAGCTCTTGTTCCCAAGCCTCGTCGGAAACATACATATCCTCAGTAGCCCAAGTATCCTCTACGGGAATCTCATTTCGTTCTCTGATCCGTTCCATAATTTCCTCCTGGTTCATATGAAGTATTGCATAAATGCATTATACCACAACGAAAACAAAAAGCAATGCCTTGCATTTTGTAATTTTCTGTGGTACATTCTCCTCGGTGATATAGAATGAAAAAGCAATTGAGAAGTTCTCTTCTTTTAATGCTGGCCACTGTCATATGGGGGTCTGCATTTGTAAGTCAAAAGATGGGCATGGATCACATCGGTCCATTCACCTTCCAGGCGGTTCGTAGTTTCCTGGCTGTAATAGGGTTGCTCCCCGTTATTTATCTGATAGATAAAATGGACAAAAGCAAGCAATCCTATTTCAAGCGATGGATGAATAAAAGATTATGGCTTGGCGGCATACTCTGCGGCATTCCTCTTTTCTTAGCCTGCAATCTTCAGCAGGTGGGCTTGGTGGACACTGATTCCGGAAAATCCGCATTTTTGACCGCCATGTACATTGTGCTGGTACCAATTATCGGTATTTTCCGGAAAAAGAAGCCCTCCCCTATCATTCCTTTCAGCGTTGCACTTGCGGTGTTTGGCCTATATGCGCTGACAGGAGCAAGCGGAAAAATAACCGTCTCCGATTTGCTGCTGATTGGCTGCGCTGTTATGTTCTCTCTGCAAATCACATTTGTGGATATATTCGCACCGGATGTTGATGCTTTACGGCTGAATACCATTCAAGTTTTCGTTTGTGCCGTTCTTTCTTCTATTGTGATGGTTTTCACTGAAACTCCCACTTGGACAGGAATCGGAAACGCCTGGATCCCCCTATCTCATACCGGTTTTCTTTCCATGGGTGCGGCATATTCCTTGCAGATCCTTGGGCAAAAGCATGTGGAGCCTTCCACCGCTTCCCTCATTATGAGCTTAGAATCCGTATTTGCTCTACTGTTTGGTTGGCTCATTCTGAAAGATTGGCTCACGGCCTGGGAAGCAGTCGGATGTATTTGCATTTTTGTCGCCATCGTTCTTTCTCAAATTCCAATCAAAAAGAAATCCACCGTTTGAAAACAAACGGTGGATTTTATTTACTTCTTTGCTTTATCTGCAAGAATCAATTTCTTCAGTGCTTCAATGCCAACTTTAATTGCTCCGGAAGTATCCTCTGTCATAGGCATAGACATTCCAAGCTTTTCTCTTTCCTGGTTCCACACTACGTGGAAACAACTGCCGCAACGAACGCCCAGAGCAGCCGCGACGACAAACAGTGCCGAGGATTCCATTTCGCTGGATTTCACGCCCAGCCGTTTCCAGCTTTCCCACTTCTGCAACAGTTCATAAGAAACCGGAGACTTTTCGGGAGCGTGCTGTCCATAGAAGGCGTCCTTGCACTGGACAATACCCACATGGGTACGGTAGCCCAGTTCCTCACTGGCCTGCTTTAAAGCGCAAGTAATATCAAAGTCAGCCACTGCAGGAAATTCAATGGGAGCATACTCCAAAGATGTATGCTCAAACCGGATAGAACCGGTAGCAACAACTACGTCACCGGGCATTACATCCAAAGCAATACCGCCGGTTGTGCCAACGCGAATAAAGGTATCTGCACCGATTGCAGCCAATTCTTCCATAGCAATGGCCGCAGAAGGACCACCAATACCGGTAGAGCAAACAGAAACCTTTTCACCCAGCAATGTGCCGGTGTAAATGTTGTACTCCCGGTTCATGCCAATATGGACGGGGTTATCAAAATGGCTGGCAATCGCTTCACAGCGACCGGGGTCACCGGGCAGGAAGCAGTACCGGCCCACATCGCCTTCCTTACAACGAATATGAAACTGCATACCAATGTCTTGCATAGAAAGTCCTCCTTTAGAGAATCTATGTTAAGTATAACACAATTCTATAACGTTTGCAACATAGAAAAGCGGGTGCAAGGGCACCCGCTTTTTGTTAGAACAAGCTGATTTGATTGGTATCCGGCAAATCGCCAAAGGCACCGGCTTCTTTTAGCATTTGAATATGGGTCTTTGATACTTTTGGGCAAGCAGCGGCAACTTCCTCAATGGAAATAAAGTCTCTTCCTTCCCTGCCACGCATTAAATCCCATGCAGCGCTTTCGCCTAAACCGGAAATAGCAACAAAAGGCGGTAGCAATTTTCCATCTTTAATAAGGAACTTCGTCGCATGGCTTTCATACAAGCTGATTGGCAAAAACTCAAATCCACGTAGATAGTATTCATAGACGACTTCCAACGTCGTCAGCAAATCTTCTTCCTTTGCGGTGGGCTTTTCCAAGTTGTCAATTGCCTTAATGTGCGCCTTTACAGCCTCCATACCGTCAGTCATCATGGTCGCGTCAAAGCCGCCCTTCTGACTGCGTCGATAAAAATACGCAGAATAGAAAGCTAAGGGATGATTCACCTTAAACCAGGCAATCCGGAAAGCCATCATAACGTATGCAACTGCGTGGGCTTTAGGGAACAAATATTTGATCTTCTTGCAGGATTCAATGTACCAGGCAGGCACACCTGCATCCACCATTTCTTGTTCCGCACCCTCGGGCAACCCTTTGCCCTTACGGACAGATTCCATGATCTTGAATGCACGTTTTTCCGGCAACCCGCAAGAGATCAAATAGATCATAATATCGTCACGACAGCCGATGGTCTGATCCACTCTCGCTGTACCGGAAACAATCAGATCCTTTGCATTGCCCAGCCACACGTCAGTGCCGTGGGTATAACCGGAAATTCGAACAAGGAAGTCAAATTTATCCGGATTCGTATCCAAAAGCACGCCACGGGTAAACCGCGTGTTAAACTCCGGAACAGCGACGGCACCAGTCGGTCCGAGCAACTCATCATTTTCATAGCCGAGCACCTTGGAAGAAGTGAATAAGGACATTGTGTCTTTATCATCCAGCGGAATGGTTTTCGCGTCAATACCGGTCATATCCTCCATCATCCGGATCATAGTGGGGTCATCGTGACCCAGCATATCCAGTTTCAGTAGGTTTTCCTCCATGGAGTGATATTCAAAATGGGTGGTGATGATATCCGATGTAGCATCATCCGCAGGGTGCTGAACGGGACAGAAATCCCAAATCTCATTCTCTGCAGGAATTACCACCAGGCCACCGGGGTGCTGGCCGGAAGAACGGCGCACATCCACACAACCGTTTACAAGTCGTGCTTCCTCCGCTTTGCCTACCCGCATATTTCGCTCATCCAAGTAGTGCTTTACAAATCCAAACGCGGTTTTATCTGCAACTTTGCCAATCGTACCGGCGCGGAACACATTGTCCCGGCCAAACATCTCCGTACAGTAAGCATGGGCTTTTGCCTGATACTCGCCGGAGAAGTTCAAGTCAATATCAGGAACCTTGTCACCGCCAAATCCAAGGAATGTTTCAAAAGGAATGTTAAAGCCTTCCTTGGCAAAGGGAGTCCCGCACTTGGGGCAAACCGCATCCGGCAAGTCAGCGCCGCACTCATATCCCTTCGGTACATCAAAAGTAGTGTACTTACATGCTTCGTTGGGGCAACGGTAATGGGGCGGGAAAGAGTTTACCTCTGTGATGCCGGACATAAATGCAACAATAGAGGAACCAACAGATCCACGAGAGCCCACAAGATAGCCGTTTTCCAGAGAGTTCTGCACTAAGCGTTGGGCAGAAATGTAGATAACGTCGTAATGACAAGTAATAATATCGTGCAATTCCGTTTCCACGCGGCTTTTAATAAGTTCAGGCGGGTTATCGCCATAGAGCCGATGCATTTTACCATACACCAAACTCTTTAATTCTTCCGCAGAGTTCTCAATGGTAGGAGCGAACAGGTTGTGAGGCACCGGTCGGACAATGTCACACATATCCGCAATCAAGTTGGTATTTGTAACAACAACTTCGTACGCCTTTTCCTCCCCAAGGTAGGAAAACTCCCGCAGCATCTCATCTGTCGTACGGAAATACAAGGGGTTATCTTTGTCGCAATCGTCAAAGCCTTTGCTTGCAAGTAAAATATGGCGGAAAATTTCATCCTCCGGGTTCAAGAAGTGTACATCACCGGTGGCAACCACGGGCTTGCCCAGTTCATCACCGATTCGAACAATTCTGCGATTGATGTTCCGCAAATCCTCTAAAGAATGCATATCCAGCTTCTCATCATCCAGCATAAACATGTTGTTGGAAATGGGCTGAATTTCCAGGAAATCATAGAACGAAGCCAGGCGTGTAACTTCGTCATCGCTCTTTCTGTCCAAAATTGCCTGCACCAATTCGCCCGCTTCACAAGCAGAACCAACAATTAAGCCCTCCCGGTGCTTCATAAGCTCCGATTTCGGAATACGCGGCATACGCTTGTAATATTTCAGGTTAGAATAGGAGATCAATTTGTAAAGATTCCGTAGACCCAGTTGGTTCTTTGCGAACAAAATGATGTGACGGGCCTTTCGATCCAGCACATTTCCGTGCTGCCGAATAGCCATAATCGCATCATTTACCTGCCCGTATCTTTCAACGCCCTTTTCCTGAAGCATTTGCACAAAGCGCTCCATGACAAGACCGCAAATAACGGCATCATCTGCCGCCCGGTGATGGTTAAATTCCGGCAGGCTCAACGCATTGGCCACGATGTCCAGTTTATGCTTTCCAAGTTGAGGCATTAGGTTCTGCGCAAGAACCAAGGTATCAGCAGATGTGAAGGTATAGGAAATGCCCATTCTCTCACACTGTGCGCGGACAAAGGAAGTATCAAAGTCAGCATTATGGGCAACCAAAACACGGTCACCGGCAAATGCAATAAATTTTGGAAGTACTTCCTCAATTTTGGGGGCACCCTTCAACATATCGTCCGTAATGCCAGTCAATTCAATAATGCGGCTGTCAAGCCGTCTGCCGGGATCCACAAAGGTCTGGAAACGGTCGACTTCTTCCCCATTCTTCATGATCACCGCGCCGATTTCAATAATCTGATCGGTCCGAGAATTCAAGCCGGTGGTTTCCAGGTCAAAGGCAACATACTCATCACTCAAAAGGCAATCCTTATTGCCATGGACCGGAATGCGATCATCCACATCATTGACATAATAACCTTCGCAGCCATAAAGAATTTTAATGGTATCATCCGTCCCGGCAACCTTAGGCGCTCCTTTTCCCTCTACAGTATGCAACGCATCTGTAAAAGAATAGACACAACCGTGATCGGTGATAGCAACTGCCTTATGTCCCCAGGCTGCGGCCTGCTTAATGGCATCCTCTGTTTTGGTCAGTGCATCCATATTGCTCATAGAGGTATGTAGATGAAGCTCCACACGCTTATCACCGGAAGCGGCATCCTGCCGCTTTACCATTTGACCAACAACAATGTCATCCGGGCGCAAAACCATCTCACCGCTGTAACGATCTTCCACCATTCTGCCCTTTATGCGAAGGACACTTCCGGGCTTGACCTCTTTGCGAATCGCTGCAGATTCTTCGGTTTCCATAAAGCGATTAACGCGAACAGACCCCGTATTGTCGGTCATATCAAAGCAAATGACCCAAGCATTGCGCTTTTTCAGTTCTTTGTGATCAACATTAAAGACTCTGCCCTCTACGATCACTGTGCCAATGTCCATAGAGATACTATTCATAGGGATAACTTTCCCCTTGAAAGGACGGCCAAAAATAGCTTCCTGCTTTTCCTTTACGGGCTGTTTCTTCTCGGCAACTGCCACCTTGGGCAAGTCCTTCAAGATTTGCGCACGCATTTGCTCCATAGCATCAAACAGCGCTTGTCCGGAAAGGTCACTGCCAACAACGACCTCAATATTTACCTTAACGCCAAACATATCCTTGAGATGGTTTACAGCAATTGGCGCGCACTCTAATATAGTATCCTTGCCGTTCCCGACAAGGCTAATTTTCAAAGTATCGCCCTCCCATTCCCAGGAGGCACCGGCTAATGTTGCACGGGTCATGGAATTAATAGACACAAACAGTTCCATTAGTTCCTCTTCTTCCATATAGACCCGCTCTTTCCCGGGAAAGCGAGGAATGATGTTCACTTTGGCAAAGCCATAGTGCTGGCATAAGCCGGCAGAAACTGCTTTTAATATCCGCTTGGGGATATACGCAGGACTAAACAATTGCAGCGTTACACAACGCTCCTCCGCGTCCACATCTGCACCGCAGATTGCCGCCAGCGAAAGATCCGCAGGCGGCTTAAAATCCGGGAACATTTTTTCGAACATAACCATTTTTTCCATAGGAACCTCAAAGTTCTTGTATTCTCGCAATTAGTGCGGGCAACAGCTGTTCATAAGGCAGCTTTGCAACCTGCTTTCCTTTCTCAAAAAGCATACCGCAGCCATCGCCACCGGCAATGCCGATGTCTGCTTCTCTGGCCTCACCGGGTCCATTTACCACACAGCCCATAACGGCAACTGTCAATGGTTTATTACAATCTTTAAGTGCCTCATCAACTTGATTCACAAGGCCAATCAGGTCGATCTGTGTTCTGCCACAAGTGGGACAAGAGATAATATTCACGCCTTCTTTGCGAAGTCCGGCTGCCTTCAAAATATCCTTTGCTGCATACACTTCTTCCACGGGATCATCAGTTAGGCTAACGCGAATCGTGTCGCCAATTCCATCAAGAAGCAGTGCACCGATACCCATTGCGGACTTCATAAGTCCCATTCGTACCGGGCCGGTCTCTGTCACACCGATGTGCAGAGGATAATCGCAACGGCTGCGAAACAGTTTCGCAGCTTCCACCATTGTGGGAACAGTAGACGATTTCATAGATACGCAGGTATCATAGAATCCGAATTTTTCTAACAATTCCAAATGAGAAAAAGCACTTTCAACCAAGGCTTGGGCAGTGGGATGCCCATACTTTTCTAAAAGTGCCTTTTCCAGGCTGCCGCCATTCACGCCAATACGGATAGGAATATTTTTACCTTTACAGACGTCTACGACAGCCTTGACGTTCTCTTCCCCGCCAATGTTGCCCGGGTTAATTCGAATTTTGGACGCACCCGCCTGGGCCGCTGCAATCGCCAATTTATAATCAAAGTGAATATCAGCAACAAGAGGCAATTCAGAACCCCGGCAGATCTCAGCAAAAGGCGCAATTGCGGCTTGGTTGGGAATGGCAAGACGGGCAACTTGGCATCCGGCATTCTGCAATGCGCGAATCTGAGCCAGAGAGCCTTCCACATCCGTCGTTTTGGTATTCAGCATAGACTGAATTACTACCGGCGCACCACCACCGATCAAAACATTTCCAACTTTTATTTGCCGCGTCATAATTACACCCCTACTTAAAAAGGAAAATAACATCCTTAAACAGAATAACAGCCATCAGTATAAGGAGCAGGATCATACCCACGCCATGAATATAACTTTCGACCTTTGAACTGACTTTCTTTCTCGTAATTTTCTCGACAGTTGTTGTCAACAGCAAGCCAACTATGCGTCCACCGTCCAGAGCAGGAATCGGCAGCAAATTCATAACTGCCAGGTTGATCCCTAAGAAACCGCCAAACAGCAAGATGGTAAGAAACGCGCCCTTGGAAGTTTCAGCCTGGGATGCGGAATCAGACATTATCTGAACAATGCCAACGGGGCCGGACAAGTCTTCAATCCCTGCTTTACCGGTAAAGAGCATACTGAGGCTTAGGCGAACATTTCGCACATTGTCTATTGCATAATTAAACGTATATGCCGCGCGGTTGAGAAAGTCATTCTCCTCTGTTCCAAAGGAAAATCCATAGCGTTCAGATTGCTCACCATTGAAAACATGCTTTTCCATCTTATAGTTTTCAAAGTAAAGCTTCTCGCCGTTTCGTTCCACAACCAGATCCGGTGTGTCATCGGAAAATGCCATCAGCATAGAGACGTCATCCTGCACATAGACCGTTTCCCCATTGATCTCCAAAAAGCGGTCACCTACATGCAATCCATCCTCACGAATGATCGTGCAGCCAGGTTCTGCGCTGGTAATTACGGGTGTTTTCAGAACATCCAGGGAAGAAAACACCGCAAAAAAGAGAATCAAGCCAACGATAAAATTCATTGCTGATCCGGCAGCCAAAATAATAAGCCGTTTCCACCATTTTGCACTGCGGAAGGAACGGGGATTCTCGGTTTCTTCATCTTCCCCTTCCATCGCACAATATCCGCCGATGGGAATCAGCCGAATGGAATAGGTTGTTTCGCCGATCTTTTTCTTAAAAATGGCAGGTCCCATAAAAATGGCAAATTCATTGACCTGCACTCCAGACAGTTTTGCCGTAATAAAATGGCCAAACTCGTGAATGAAAATCAAAAAGCTGAACAGCAAAATGGAATAAACAATAAACATAGGGTTCCTCGATTCAATAATTACTTTGCTTCATACTGATGGCGCACAGATTCTCGCGCCTTCCGGTCAGCCTCCAAAATTTCTTCCAATGTCGGCTCCGCAATGAAGGGAACATCCTCTACCGCATTGGACACAAAGCGGTAAATATCGTAGAAGCCGATTTTCCCTTGCAAAAATAGGGCAACCGCCTCCTCATTGGCTCCGTTCATGGCCGGGCAAGCTGTGCCACCCATACGAGCACAATCGCAAGCCAGTTGCAAGCAAGGAAATGCCTGCATATCGGGCTTTGCGAAGGTCAGTGCACCGCAGGTTGTCAAATCAAGCGGGTCCACGGGGCAAGATACCCGCTCCGGATAAGTGAAAGCCAGCTGGATAGGAAGGTGCATATCCGGCACACCCATTTGTGCCATGACCGCACCATCTGTAAACTCCACCAGGCTATGAACGATACTTTGTCTGTGAATGACTACATCCACCTGCTCAAGAGGAAGATCGTACAAGCGCATTGCCTCGATCACTTCCAGACCTTTATTCATTAGTGTGGCGCAGTCAATGGTAATTTTCTCGCCCATCTTCCAGTTCGGGTGGCGAAGTGCATCTGCTTTCGTGACAGTCTCCAGTTGCTCTTTAGACATCCCGTAAAAAGGCCCTCCGGAACAAGTCAGAACCAGTTTCTTTACCTGCCGCATCGGAAATTCCGGCATCAGGCACTGATAGATTGCGGAATGTTCAGAGTCCACAGGAATGATCTGTGCATTATATTTCTTTGCGTGAGACATCACCAGTTGGCCGGCGCAGACGAGGGTCTCCTTATTCGCCAATCCGATCCGCTTGCCTGCTTCAATCGCAGCCAAAGTAGGCTTCAGACCCACCATGCCAACCACCGCAGTAATAACACAGTCCGCTTCCTCGGCAGTTGCTGCTTTCAGCAGTCCTTCTTCTCCCCACAGCACTTCAATGGGCAAATGGGAAATTCTCCTCTTCAACTCCATTGCTGCCTCAAGGGTTGCCATAGAAACGATACGCGGTCTATATTTTTCGCATTGCGCGGCCATTCTATCCACATTGGTGCCTGCAGTTAGGGCGCAAACGGGAATATTCAAGTGGTCGATAATATCTAGGGTTTGCCGACCGATTGAGCCGGTAGACCCCAAAATGCTTACACAAGTAACCATATTACACCGCCATAGGGATAAGAATAATCAGCAATTCCAGCAGAGGTGCAACGATAATAACGGAGTCAAACCGGTCCAATACGCCACCATGTCCCGGAATCAGGTTGCCGTAGTCTTTAATATTGACCTGCCGCTTGATTGCAGAGAAACACAGGTCTCCAAATACACCTGCAGCAGAACCAAGCAGTCCATAGATCAGAGCATACCAATAATTCACTTGCAGGTCGAATGCAAACTGCAAAATCAGGCCATAGATCAGCATGGAAGATATCGCAGCAGCAAATCCGCCAAAAAGGCCTTCTACTGTCTTCTTGGGACTAATGATCGGTGCAAGTTTATGCTTTCCTAAAAATTTACCTGCAAAATACGCCCCGGTATCCGATGTAAACGCGGCAATGAAGGGTGCATAAATAAGATAGCGACCGGTGTACAAAGCAAAAATACGCACAACCGCACACAGAAGAAACGGCACAATAAAACCGCCAAGAATACAGATCGCAATGGCACGAACGGAAAGTTTTGCCTTAGACAGAAGAACTTCTCCAAACAAAAGGCACACAAATGCGAGAATCACTCCCAAAAACCAGGGATACGGCAGGCCGTAAAAACTCAGCATGGAAATGCCGAATGCAGCTGCTGCACTATAAATGACCAAGCGAATCTGCTTTACCATACCGGTACTACTCAAAAGTTCATAAGCGCCAACTGCGCAAATGATACCAAAAAGAACTGCTGTACAAACCTTCGGTAACCATACCAAAAAGACGATTAAAGCAGGCACCAGGACTGCTGCAGATATAATTCTTGTTTTCATTCTTACACACCTCCAAAACGGCGATCGCGGTTATGATATTGGGCAATCGCCTTATCCAGGTCAGCGGGACCAAAATCAGGCCACAAAACATCCATAAATACAAATTCCGAATAGGCTGACTGCCAGAGGAGAAAATTACTGATTCTTTGCTCTCCGGAAGGTCGGATAATCAGCTCCGGGTCCGGAACATCATGGGAATATAAATAGGAAGAAAGAAGGGCTTCCGTCAGGTCCTCAGGCTTGTGGATCCCGGCCTGCACATCCGCAGCAAATGCTTGCGTGGCTTTTACCAGTTCATCCCGGCCGCCATAGTTCAGGCAAAAATTCACCTGCACATCAAAATCTTTTGTGGCAGATTCAGCCTCGGCGCACAATGCTTGCAGTTTCGGATGAATACGGCTCATATCCCCCCAAAACGCAACATGCATACGGTCCTTCTGCAAGTCAGAGAGAACCTCTTTGATTCCCTTGGCAAGCAACTTCATAATACCGCCGACTTCTTCTGTAGAACGTTTCCAGTTTTCAGTGGAGAAAGCATAGACGGTTAGATACTTTACACCGATATCCCGGCAGTAATGGGCAATGCGGCGAAACGCTTCCGCCCCTGCTGCATGACCTGCGGTGCGAGGTAATCCTCGTTTCTTTGCCCAGCGGCCATTACCATCCATAATAATAGCAATATGCTGGGGAGGTGTCATTTTTACATTGTCCACCTTTGCCATTCTCTCTCCTCCTTGGTATATACAGTATTTTAGGGGCGCAAGCGCCCCTAAAAACACGGCTTAAATCGCCATCAGTTCCTTTTCCTTTGCAGCCAATGCTTCGTCCACGCGCTTGATGAACTTATCCAGCAGATCCTGCAGATCCTTCTCCGCAGTCTTCTGCTCATCTTCTGTAATTTCAGACTTTTTCTTCAGCGCCTTCACGTAATCCATGCCGTCGCGGCGAATATTGCGCATCGCAACTTTGGCATCCTCAGCATATTTCTTAACCTGCTTGGTCAGTTCCTTACGGCGTTCCTCCGTCAGTTGGGGGAACACAAGGCGAATCACTCTACCGTCGTTTTGGGGGTTGATGCCCAAATCAGACATCTGAATAGCCTTCTGGATCTCTTTCAGCAGGCTACCATCCCAAGGCTGAATCACCAGAGTACGGGCATCGGGAGAAGAGATGGTGGCCACACCGTTCAGGGGAGTGTCCTGACCATAGTATTCCACACTGATTCTGTCCAGTACCTTTGCATTTGCTCTGCCTGCACGGACTGCAGCAAAGTTCTCTGCCAGAACTTCCAGGGTCTTTTCCATCTTTCTTGCATATTCCTTAAAATCAACGCTCATTTAAATTTCCTCCTTAACAATTGTTCCAACTTTTTCTCCACACACAACACGGAGAATATTTTCAGGGTCCTTCAGTGCGAAGCACACAAGTGTCATATGATTGTCCATCGCAAGGGTCATTGCGGTAGAGTCCGTAGCCTTCAGATGACGGGCAAGAACCTCATCATAGGTCAAGCAGTCAAACTTCACTGCGCTGGGATCCAAATTGGGATCGGCAGAATAGATGCCATCCACATTCTTCGCCATCAAAATAGCATCTGCCTCAATTTCCACGCCACGCAAAACAGCGCCCGTGTCCGTTGAAAAATAGGGATTACCGGTACCTGCAGCAAAGAGGACTACTTTACCCTCGTTTAAGTAGCGGTCAGCTGTGTCACGCGTAAAATACTCTGCGAACTTGTTCATTTCTACTGCGCAAAGCACTCGGGCATCCACACCATGTTTGCCCAGGGCGTCCGCAACAGCAATGCTATTCATCACAGTGCCAAGCATACCCATTGCATCCGCATGAGAGCGCTGCATTTTATCTGCGCCATCCTTCACGCCACGCCAGAAATTACCGGCGCCGATCATCACGCCCACCTGGACACCCATCTTGGTGCAGCGAGCGATTACATCGCATACGCTATGAATAACATCAAAGTTCAGGCCTCTGTGAGCATCGCCTGCAAGGGCTTCCCCACTGACCTTTAAGAGAATGCGTTTGTACTTGATTTCTGACAAACCAATCACTCCTTCCGTACTTTCTTTATTTTAATATAATTCCTGCGAATTGACAACTACAATTTCACAAAAATCGCAAATTGTTTTCTCTTTTTAAAAAAACCGCCAAAGCAAACGGATTCTTGCGGATTTTCAGTTGCAAAAAGGATAGCAATCGGTTATAATAATGCGAGATTTACAAAAGAGAGGATGATATACATGGCTGAAGTCGCAGAAAGCAAAAATTTCATCCATGCCTTTATTGAAGAAGATATCGCCGAAGGCGGTCGCTATGCAGGTAAAACTGTCCATACCCGGTTTCCGCCCGAGCCCAATGGCTATCTGCATATCGGTCACTGCAAAGCCCTGATCATCGATTTTGGCACTGCTGAAAAGTTTGGCGGTCTTTGCAACCTGCGTATGGACGATACCAACCCTACCAAAGAAGATGTAGAGTTCGTGGAAGCCATTCAGGAAGATATCCGCTGGCTGGGCTTTGACTGGGGTGACCGTTTCTTCTACGGCTCCGACTATTTCGAAAAGGACTACGAGTACGCAGTTGAGCTCATTAAGAAGGGCCTTGCCTATGTTTGCGAGTTAACACCCGAGCAGGCTAAGGAGATGCGTGGTGATCTGAATACCCCTGCCACTTCCCCCTACCGGGATCGCCCCATTGAGGAAAGCCTCGACCTGTTCGCACGTATGCGTGCCGGCGAATTTGAAGATAACAAGTATACTCTTCGTGCAAAGATTGACTTAGCATCCGGCAATTTCAATATGCGTGACCCCGTCATTTATCGGATTCGCCATATGCACCATCATCGCCAGGGCGACAAATGGTGCATCTACCCTATGTACGACTTTGCGCACCCGATTCAGGACGCTTTGGAGGGCATCACCCACAGCCTTTGCTCTTTGGAGTTTGAAAATCACAGACCCCTTTATAACTGGGTTGTGGAAAATGTATCTGTCCCCCACCACCCCCGGCAGATCGAGTTCGCCCGCCTGGGCATCGACCACACAGTGCTTTCCAAGAGAAAACTTCGTCAGTTGGTGGAAGAAGGTCGGGTTTCCGGTTGGGACGATCCCCGTATGCCCACCCTTTGCGGTCTGCGTCGCCGTGGTTATACTCCCAAAGCTATTCGCCACTTCTGCGACCGCGTTGGTGTTGCTAAGAGTCCAAACACCATTGAATTCGGATTCCTGGAACACTGCCTGCGGGAAGACCTGAATGAAACAGCCACTCGAGTAATGGCTGTTCTGAAGCCCATCAAGTTAACTATTACCAATTATCCCGAAGGTCAATCAGAAGTCTTCCAAATCGAGAATAATCCCGTTGATGAGAGCGCCGGCACCCATGAAGTCACCTTCTCCCGGGATCTTTGGATCGAAGCAGATGACTTCCTGGCTGAGCCCGTGCCCAAGTACAAGCGCCTCTATCCGGAAGGTCCTGAATGCCGCCTGAAGGGTGCCTATCTTGTCACCTGCACCGGTTATGAAAAGGATGAGAACGGCAACATCACCCAGGTCTACGCCACCTATGATCCCAATTCCCGCGGCGGCGACCCCGCTGACGGCCGCAAGGTCAAGGGTGCTACCATTCACTGGGTAGATGCCAATAACTGCTGTGAAGCAGAAGTTCGTCAGTATAGCAATCTGTTTGACGATGCAGATCCTGACGCCGCCGGCAAGGACTTCATTGCCTGCCTGAATCCCAACTCTCTGGAAGTGCTTTCCGGCTGTAAGGTTGAAAAGTTCCTGGAGAATGCAAAGGCTCCTGCCTCTTATCAGTTCATGCGCTTGGGATACTTCTGCCCCGATAGCAAGGACTGCGCGCCGAATCACCTGGTGTTTAACCGCAGTGTCAGCCTGAAGGACAGCTTCAAGCCCAGCAAATAAAACAAATCGCCAATCATCGAGTAGATGATTGGCGATTTTCTTATTTCTTCTCTTTGATCTGCGCTTGCAGGTGCATACTAAGCACTGCAAGGGAGGTTGCCATATTTTCGTTTTGCACCAATATATGAGAAGGCACTTCCAAATGGACCGGTGCAAAGTTCCAGATTGCCTTGATGCCGCATTCAATCAGACGATCGCATACTTCCTGCGCATACTCCTTGGGCACTGTAATAATTGCCATCAGCACCTTATTTACCTTGCAATAATTCTCCAGCTCGCTCATAGCAATTACGGGTTTACCGCAGTCTGTGATACGGGCAAAGGGCGCTTTATCGAAGGCCGCAAGAATATTCAGGCCATATGCTTCAAAGCCGCTATATCCCAGAAGCGCCTGTCCTAATTTACCTGCTCCGATCAAAATCGCGTCCGTAGTATTGTCGTATCCCAAAAACTGGCTGATATCCTCAATCAGCGTTTCCCGCAAATAGCCGATTTTCGGTCTGCCGCCATTGGAGACAAGGGCAAGGTCCTTGCGCACCTGTACTTCGCCCATTCCCAAAGCATTAGCCAGACTGGTAGCAGAAATATGGGCGCTGCTGCCTTCGGGCATATTTTGTAAATAAGCAAGATATCCGGGCAGTCTTTTCAGAACGGCCTTTGAAATTTCTTTTTTCTCCAAGATATATCCCCCACTTATTCGGTATAATTTTTATCGATTATAGCACGGAAATATATCAAATGCAAGTACTATACGCAATTTGTCTGTCGTAATATCTCCTTTTTCAACCGCAACATAATCCGTTTTTCTAACCGTGAAATATAGGATTGCGAGATACCGAGCTTTATTGCTACCTCCTTTTGCGTAAGTTCCTGATATCCCTGCAATCCATAACGCATCAGCACAATTTCCTTTTCCCTTGGGGGCAACTCCTCCACTGCTTCTCGCAAAAGTCGCAAATCCACATCATCTTCCATCGGGCGAAGGATCATATCCTCCTCTGTACCCAATATATCGGATAGAAGTAATTCATTTCCGTCATAGTCCATATTGATTGGTTCATCCAAAGACACTTCCGTTTTTTGATTTGCAATTTTGCGAATATACATAAGTATCTCGTTTTCGATACAGCGGCTGGCATATGTGGCTAATTTGATATTCTTATCACTCCGATATGTACTAATTGCTTTAATTAAACCGATTGTACCGATCGAGATTAAATCTTCCAGATTGATTCCCGTGTTTTCAAATCTCCGGGCAATAAACACAACAAGCCGCAAATTGCGCTCAATCAGTAGTGTTTTTGCCTCCTCATCGCCTTTTTCCATAGCCGCAATCGCATCTTGCTCCTCTGCGCCCTTCAATGGACTCGGAAGCACATCTGTGCCACCGATGTAGTAAAGTTCCGGATAAAATCCAAGTTTTGTCAAAAGTCTTTGTAGCCAATTCATAAGTACCCTCCTGTTAACGCCTGATAATTTTCCCGTTCTCCCAATCCATAGGGCGCAAATGCAACAATGGTACTCCCCTGCCACGTACCGATTCTTGTATTATGAATTCGCATCCCCAACAGCAGCCCATTTTCTTTTCCAACGGTGTGATATGGGATCAATCGCAACCCCGGCAGGCATCCCACCGAATCTACTGGATTCTCCAACTGTTGCTGCGTTAATCCAAGTAGTTTTTGCGCTACTTTTGGCCCAACAACCAGCACCGGTTTGCCGGTAATCGGATCTTTCAGTCCATTGCCCGTATCTCTCAGCGCCCATATGTTGACTTTCTCGTTTTGATAGGAAATTTCCACCGGCATGATATTTTCTTCTTTTTTTCTTCCGACCACTCGAAGCGACAAAAAGAAAATACCCAAAGCACCTACAACCCTGATCCATTGTCCCCCGCCTGCAGCCACCGTAAGCCAGGAGATTCCCATAGATAAAACAGCATACAGTACACATTTGCCCAGGGATTCTCGTCGAACCCCAAAGGCCACCATGCCACCAAGGAAAAGACAGATCACATTCCAAAATGCGCCTGGAAGCAAACGATAGCCGGAGGCAACGCAAAGGCCACTATGGATTGCGCCCAGAAGTGCACCTAAACCAAGGCGTATTAAATGACTCTGTGCACCAAGTATTCGATTTGTTCCCAAAAGCAGCATATAGTTTACCGCAAATGACATTATACCAACCGTAATCCCATATATCACCATACTCTCACCGCCTCAAAGTTGTTTGTGAAGCAAGTATATGGCCTTGGCGGGCAAAAAGCCGTCGCAAGTTGTGTTAGGATTTGCCGCAAGAATCGGCCCTTGTCCCATAAGGTTTTACCTAGTTTGTCCCGTAAACAAAAAAAGCGGCAGATGAATTTCTCATCTGCCGCTACTATCTGTCGATAGATTCTCCCGGGTTACATCACGAATATTTTTCTCAATCTTATATCGCTCCACCATCACCTCATGGCCACAGCCAAGACAGCGAAGCCGGAAGTCTGCACCAATTCGGAGTACAAGCCAGTCCTTAGAACCGCAAGGGTGGGTCTTCTTCATACGGAGTTTATCTCCAACCTGAATATCCATCTTACTCCCCCTTTATGCTTTCCCAGTACTGTTTTGCCAGTTGCTCCACTTTGTTATTGCCAAAGTCGTAATATTTAACAGTCTTCAAATCATCGGGCAAATACTGCTGTTTTACCCAATGGTTGGGGAAATTATGGGGGTATTGGTATCCCTGCTCCCGTTCCATCGTGTAGGTATCAGCATGTACATTTTGCAAATGTCGGGGAAAATCGCCGCCTTTTCCCTTCCGAATGTCTGCAAGGGCTGCATCCAGGGCAACATGGCCGGAATTGGACTTGGGAGAGGTTGCCATAAGAACCGCTGCATCACCAAGGGGGATTCTCGCTTCAGGCATACCAATCATCAGTGCCATATCTACACAGGACTTTACAATGGGAAGGATCATAGGATATGCAAGGCCCACATCCTCTGCCGCGATCACCAGCAAGCGACGGCAGGCGGCCTGCATTTGACCCGCCTCCAAAAGGCGCGCCAAATAATGCACGGCTGCATCCGGATCAGAGCCCCGAATGGATTTTTGCAGTGCGGAAAGAAGGTCAAAATAATTATCGCCCTCCCGATCTGCACGCATAGCACTCTTTTGGGTTACAGCTTTGGCGTCGCTCAATGTCAGCGGCAAACGATCTCCGTCCGGCTGCCCCACAGAAAAGAGCACTTCAACCGCATTCAATGCCTTACGCAAGTCGCCACCGCAAGCGCCTGCAATGTATTCCAGGGCCCCTTCTTCCGGGACAGCAGAAAGGGAAACACGTTTTTCCAAATATGTTACCGCTCTTTTGATGGCTTGCAAGGCGGCATCCGCAGAAATTTGCTTAAACTCAAAAACAGTGCTCCGACTCAAAATCGCATTGAATACATAAAAATAGGGATTTTCAGTGGTAGATGCGATCAAAGTAATCTTACCGTTTTCAATGTACTCCAGCAAAGATTGTTGCTGTTTCTTATTAAAGGACTGTATCTCATCCAGGTATAGTAAAACACCATTGGGCGCCATCAGCGTATCCAATTGAGCCACAATGTTTTTAATATCCGCCGTAGATGCAGTGGTGGCGTTCAGTTGAAACAAAGTTCGGTTTGTTTGCTTTGCAATAATGTTGGCCACAGTGGTCTTACCGGTACCGCTCGGACCGTAAAAAATCATATTGGGAATGTTGCCGGAATCCACTAATCTTCTAAGGATTCCATCAGGGCCAAGGATATGTTCCTGGCCATACACCTGGTCGAGGGTTTCGGGACGCAATATATCAGCAAGGGGTTGATACATATCCAAGACTCCTTTCTATTTCCATAATTATAGCATAAGTTTAGTCTTTACATTGTTTTTATAAAAACTGCCGTGGATATCCACGGCAGTTTTATGCTTTAGAATTACGGAGGATCTTAGTCCTCGTCTTCGTCGTCCTCATCCTCGTCGTCATCTTCGTCGTCATCATCTTCGAAGGTGAACTCCAGCTCTTCGCCGCAGTTAGGACAAAGGATGCTGCCCTTTTCTAAGGTGTCCTCATCAAAATCAATGATCTCACCACAAGCACACTTCACTTCGTAGATAGTGGTCTCTTCATCACCGAAGTCAAAGCCTTCTTCGTAGTCATCATCGTCATCGAAATCGAAGTCACCCTCATCATCGTCGTCCCAGTCCTCGTCTTCTTCGTCCAGGATGAAGTCTTCGATTGCATCCAGGTCTTCTTCGATCTCATCAAGCTCATCGGAGATTGCAATGGTTGTCTCCTCAACATCCGTCAAGCGGCGTGTAACATCACCCAGCAGATCAACGATTGCAGAGATCATCTGGCCTTCGGGCTTTTCCTTGTCCAGCTTCAAACCATCCATCAAGCCCTTCAGGTATGCTGCCTTTTCAGAAATCGTCATACTTTTACTCCTTATTAGGCCTTGGAACGACCCAGGTATTCACCGGTACGGGTGTCGATCTGCACCTTGTCGCCTTCGTTGATGAACAGAGGCACCTTTACTTCAGCGCCGGTTTCCAGAGTTGCAGGCTTCAGAGTGTTGGTAGCGGTGTTGCCTGCGAAGCCGGGCTCAGTGGAAGTAACAATCAGGTCAGCAAAGTTGGGAACTTCAACGCCGAAAACACTGCCCTTATAGCTCATAATGGTGCAGACGTCATTTTCCTTAACGAAGTTGAAGGAATCGTCCAGAATGCTCTTATCAATGGGCATCAGTTCGTAGGGTTCGTTGTCCATGAAGTAGTACAGCTCGCCATCATTGTAGGAGTACTCCATCTTCTTTCTTTCAACAAAAGCAGTGGGGTACTTGGCAGAGGGGTTAAAGCTGGTTTCAGTCACGCCGCCGGTGATAACGTTTCTCATCTTAACACGGACGAACGCAGCGCCCTTGCCGGGCTTAACGTGCTGGAATTCAACGACCTGCATAACCTTGCCGTCCATTTCAAAAGTAATACCGTTTCTAAATTCGCCTGCAGAAATCATTCTATATATCCTCCTAAGAATGCCCCCTAAGGGGTAAATATGTTTATAGTCTTAGCGCCTATATTTTAACCTAATTTTTACAAAAAAGCAATAGGAAATCCTATCTTTTTATACCACAATCAGATTTTTCGGACTATGGGTAATGTTTTCGCAACCATCCTCTGTGAAAATGACAACATCTTCAATGCGAACGCCAAACTTGCCGGGCAGATAGATCCCGGGTTCCGCAGAGGAAATCATATTGACTTCCATAGGAACTTCACCGGCGGGAGAACAGTTGGGAGATTCATGAACCTCCATACCCAGGCAATGACCGTAGCCGTGACCAAAGTAAGGACCATAGCCTGCATCTTCGATGACTTTACGGGCAGCGCCGTCCACATCCTTGCCACACACACCGGCCTTGGTAGCAGCGATGCCAGCCAGCTGCGCCTCCAATACCGTGTTGTAGACTTTTTCCATCTCCACTGTCACATAGCTAACAGCAACAGTTCGGGTCATGTCGGCGCAATAACCCTTGTACAGAGCGCCAAAGTCCATGGTAATGAAATCGCCATCCTGAATGACACGGTCTCCTGCTACGCCGTGGGGCATACTGGTGTTAGGGCCGGAAACAACGATAGGATCAAAAGCCAGTCCATCGGCTCCTGATTTCAAAATGCAGTAAATAAGCTCTGCCTGCAGTTCCTTTTCGGTCATACCGGTTTTGATTCTGCCGAGAACCTGAGAAAAAGCCTTGTCGGTCATTTCCTGGGCCTTACGCATAACATCCAGTTCCCAGGGTTCTTTTACTGCGCGCAGCTTGTAGATCTTCTCATTGAAAGGAACAAGCTTAGCATTCAGACGCTTTTCAAAGCCCATCAGTTCCTCAACTGTCAGATAACGTTCTTCATAGCCCAGAGTGGTAATGCCAAAATCCGCAATGGCATCATTGATACGCTGGCCATAAGGCGTAGCTCTGTTCACTTCCAGCACTTCAAAGCCGCGGATGTTATTCTGCGCAGACTCAATATAACGGCTGTCAGTAAAATAACGGCAACCCTTACGGGAAACAACAGCAATACCTTCAGCGATATCGAATTCAGCGCCATACATGCGGCTGTAGCGGCTGGTCAGAAGCAGGCCGTCTACTTCATCCGTAAGGATGGAAAGATACTTTTCAAGATTTGTCATGATGTAATCTCCTTTTCCTTGCTAGAAAAATAAATGGCAATTCCGCAACATGGCGAATTTTCAGCCAAAAATTATGATTATGGATGGACTGAACCAGAATAGAATATACTCCGGCACAGTTAGCTCCCAGAACATCCGTATAGATCTGATCGCCGGCAAGCGCACATGCTTCCGGCTCCACATCGTACTGTGCCATACATCTGCGGATGCCATCAGAAAACGGCTTTTTGGCATTGGTAATACAATCTATGCCATATTGTTGGCAAAACTGTTTTGCTCGTTCTTTTTTGCTGTTGGAAACTACGCAAATGGAAATGTCGGATTCCATCATCGTTTCCAGCCAGTTCCGCATCGTTGCAGTAGGACTGTCTGTCGTGTAAGGAATGATCGTGTTATCGAAGTCCAACATTAGCAGGCGAATATTTTTGCCTTTGAGATAGGACGGTGTCAGCTCGGTAACTGACTGCGCTATCACCTTTGGAAGGAGAGAAAAAGGCATATGCTTTGCTCCCATTTCATAAAAGTCCTTAGGGTTATCCCTATGCAGATTTCTGCCATTATAACACACCAGGAGTAATTTGTCTATGTTTTTACCTATATATCTTGCCATGACAGGCCAAGAAATTACGCAATTTGGACGTTTTTCCTCCACTTTGTGCTATTTCGCCTGCCACTTTTCCTCCACTTCCCCCGGACTTTCAGGCCTTCCCCCCACTCTACCGGCAAATACCATCCTTTGTATTGACGACAGCACGCCTATCGAAAAGCACGACCCGGCATTGATAACTACACAGCTGCGAGATCTTTTAAAGAAACAGCACCCAATCGGACTTTTGCTCGACTTTCAGCGGCCAAACAACCCTCACACACCAAGTATGATCGAAGCGATCCTAAAATGCTCGTCATGCCCGGTGGCCGTTTCCCATATATACGCCACTGAATTTAACTGTCCCGTATTTTTGCCGCCGGTGCCGCTAAGAACCGATTTATCCGCGCATCTGCGTCCTTGGTCAGGCAGAGAGATTTGGCTGGAATTGGCACCTGATAACGAAATCGTCACAATTAGCACAGATAGGGTCAGCATACAACCCGTTCAAAGTATCCCCTTTGACGATACATACATTCGGGACATTCCTCTATTATGCCACTATAGCATAGAGATAAAACAAGACTGTATTGCATTTTCCATCGGAAGAACTGCAGAAGACCTTGTGGAGCTGCAGAAAGAAGCACAAAAGCTCGGAGTCTCAAAATTCATTGGTTTATGGCAGCAACTACAGCAGTTCTATTCCTGAATGGACACGCATAATCTTTGGTAGACTGTGGCAGGAGCAAGCCTCCTGCCGGATAAGGAGGCTGGCTATGGAAAACATTTATCAGGATATTGCCGCCAGAACAAACGGTAATATCTATATTGGTGTGGTTGGTCCTGTTCGTACCGGGAAATCCACACTAATTAAACGCATAATGGAAACACTGGTTATCCCGAACATTCAGGACACGTACCGAAAAGAGCGTGCAAAGGATGAACTCCCTCAAAGCGGTTCCGGTAAGACAATCATGACAAGTGAACCGAAATTTGTTCCGGAAGAAGCTGTGGAAATCTGCCCTGACGGAACAACGTCATTCCGCGTACGTATGATTGATTCCGTTGGGTATATGGTTGACGGCGCTGTGGGTGCAACGGAAGACGGCTCGCCGAGAATGGTCACAACACCCTGGTATGACTATGAAATTCCCATGACGGAAGCAGCAGAGTTGGGAACACAAAAAGTAATGCAAGATCATTGCTCCATCGGTTTGGTCGTAACGACTGATGGCTCTATCACAGATATTCCCCGGAGTGACTACATAGAGGCAGAAACTCGGGCAATCAAAGATATGCAAGCCACAAAGAAACCTTTTCTTGTCATTGTAAATAGCATCTCTCCAAAATCGGATTCTGCCCGGCAGGTATCTGCACGCATCCATAAGGAATTTGGCGTCGAGCCGATCATTGCCGATTGTCAAGCGCTGGACGAGGAAGACATATGCATGATTTTCCGCCGTCTGCTGTATGCCTTCCCTATGCGGGAACTTCGGGTATTTTTGCCTCGATGGATGGATGCATTGGAGCAAGATAATCCGATCAAAGCCAGCCTCTATCAAGCACTTTTACAACGGGCAGAAGAGATTTCAACTCTTGCACAAGCTCAAAGTACCCTGCCAAAATTGCGTGAACTGGAGCAGGTTTTGGATTTCTCTATCCGTAATGTGAACTTGGCTACGGGAACAGTATCCTGCGCCCTCACATTCCCCGATACTTTGTTCTACGAGATACTCAGCAGCAAAGCAGGTATGACCATTGAGAACGACGGGCAACTGCTCTCCCTGCTTTCTCAGTTGGTGCAGGCAAAGAAAGAATATGACAAGATTTCGGATGCGCTGGCATCTGCAAAAGCTACGGGATATGGCATCGTTATGCCAACCGCCGAAGAAATGACCTTACAAACGCCCGAGATTCTGCGCAAAGGGAGTTCTTTCGGTGTCAAGCTGAAGGCAGGCGCCCCGTCAATCCATATGATCCGGGTCGATATCGACACAGAAATCAGTCCTATGGTAGGCGATGAAAAGCAATCTCAGGATCTGATTGCCTATCTTGCAGAGCAGGAACCCGATCAACTTTGGCAGAGCAACATCTTTGGAAAGTCTGTTTACGCACTTATCCAGGATGGTTTGACATCCAAAGTCGTTCGAATGCCGGAAAATGTGCGTGAGCGTTTCCGCAGCACCCTGGGAAGAATTGTAAACGAAGGAGCTACCGGCCTTGTTTGCTTGATCTTATAAAACTACACCCCGCAGAGAGTTCTCTGCGGGGTGTTTTCATGGAATTTCCACTTCTTCTCCCATTTCCGGGGTAGAAATCACTACATCCTTGCAATTTGCCATACCGGTGCGGACACTTTCCCAAATGGAAAAGGGGTCAAATTCCTGACCGGGCATATGCACAAGGAGCAATGTTTTTGCACCGGTTGCTCGCAGGGCTCTTATTCCTGCATTGGTTGTAACCCAGGCATAAGGAGCAATTGCAATATCAATATTCTGTATGTCCTTAAATTCAGAGGGAGATGCATCTCCCGCAATCAGGATCCGCTTACTTCCGCAAATCAGGAAGCTATTATGTTGCAGGTCGGGTTCCACTTTCCCCAGATGACGGGTTTCGATGGGTGTAATCGCAATCGATCCAATCTCTACCCTATCACTACCGGGCAGAATAAGTGCAGTGCCTGCTTTTATACAAAAATCCCGATACCCTGAATGAAAATGGTCCGGATGCAGGTGGGTAAATCCCACCGCATCCGGCACCTTTTCTTGCAGATATTCACGAAGTTCGGTTGGTGTTTGCAGGTAAGGTGCAACTACCTCACAAACACCATCCATCAGAATTCGGACACCATCCAGGGTAATCAACCCGCCGGCGTTGGCTGTCCGTAAAAAACGCATAGCTTATACGCCCAGCTTGGATCTGCGATAGGTTTCTTCTTCGTCACAAGTATTCTCAGCTTCGTAACCAGCCAAGGGAACCAGCTTTTCGTGGATAGCATCCAGCACCCAGCTTGCCTGGGGGAAGAAGTACTTATCGAACTCGTAAGGAGGAGTGATCCAGTTCTTGGCACCGATCACAACGGGAGGTGCATCCAGATCATCGAAGCACAGCTCGGTGATGTTTCTTGCCACATCGTTCATATAAGAACCGCGGGCACAAGCATCGGACACCAGAACAACCTTACCGGTCTTGCGAACGGACTCCACGATCTTGGTGTAATCCAGGGGCACCAAAGAGTGAATGTTGATGATATCTGCTTCCATGCCGTACTTCTCGGACAGAGTCTTAGCGGCATCCACAGCGCGGTACAGAGCTGCACCGATGGTCAAGATGGTTACATCCTTACCGTCACGAACCTTATTAACATCACCGATGGTGATCTCATAGCGCTCAGCAGGCACGCCACCTTCATGGAACTGTTCGCCCACGTCGTAGATGCGCTGGCTCTCGAAGAACACAACGGGGTCGGTACCCATCAGGGCGGTCTCCATCAAGCCCTTGGCTTCCCAAGGAGTTGCGGGGAATACGACCTTCAGGCCGGGAATGTGTGCACACAGAGCGGTCCAGTCCTGGCTGTGCTGTGCACCGTACTTGGAGCCAACAGATACACGCAGAACCAGAGGCATCTTCAGGATGCCTGCGGACATAGACTGCCACTTGGACATCTGGTTGAAGATTTCGTCACCGGCGCAGCCGATAAAGTCAGCGTACATCAGCTCAACGAGAGCACGGCCACCGGAAAGCGCGTAGCCGACAGCAGTACCGACGATTGCGCCCTCAGCAAGCGGAGAGTTGAACAGGCGGCAGTGCGGCAGTGCATCCATCATGCCACGATACACAGCAAATGCGCCGCCCCAGTCACGGCAGTCTTCGCCGTAAGCAATCATAGTAGGATCTTCGTAGAAGCGATCGTAGATAACCTCGCTCATTGCATCGCGGAGGTTGAACAACTTCATCTTGGAAACGGGTTTACCATCGGGG
>JAZRUE010000058.1:0-96884 GCA_045652345.1 Faecousia sp.
CCCACCGTACCGGGGGCGGTCTGTCGGACCTGGGCAGAGAATATGTCCGGGAAGCACAGCGCTGCGGCATCCGGGTCGATGTGAGCCACATCAGCGATGAAGCCTTCTGGGATATTATGGAGATTTCTCAAGCGCCTATTATTGCATCTCATTCCAACAGTCGCACAGTCTGCAATCACAGCCGTAACTTAACGGATGAAATGTTTGGGGCTATTTGCAAATCCGGCGGTGTTGCAGGAATCAACCTCTACACGGAGTTCTTGGGTGAAAATGCAACGATTGAAACGATTTGCGATCATATCGCGCATTTCCTGACCTTGGACCCTGAGGGCAAACACATCGCACTGGGCGGTGACCTTGATGGTTGCGAAACTTTGCCAGAAGGATTTACCGGAGTGCAGGATTATGCAAAACTGGAGCAGGCGCTCTTGCAAAGAGGTATTTCCCAGGAAATTGTGGAGAATATTTTCTGGAATAATGCTATGGGAGTGATGAAGCGTGCTATATCGATCCACAAGAAATAACTTAGATTCTTTTACTGCTCACAGAGCACTTCGTGTTGATTGCGCCATCGGCAGCGGATTTATTCTGCCCTTGCGTGTTCCGATGTTAGATGAATTGCAAATTGAGAATATGAAGCATGCAGATTATACGCAAAATATAGCGGATGTGTTGAATCCGTTTTTTGCTTCTAAGCTTACAAGCTGGGATATTGAGTCAGCAATCGGCAAGAAGGCACTACAGATTGTTGATTGCAATCAGAACGTAATGATTGCGCAATGCTGGCATAACCCCATCGGTGATATTGATTACATTATTAAGAGCGTATTTGATCTCCTTTGCTCTGATAAGACCGCAAAACCTACCCTGTGGGCACAGCTGGCTATTCGCATTAGTTTAATTGCAGCCACCAGTTTGCGCCTTTTTGAAAAGGAAAATACCAAGGTTGATATAGCGGTGAATTCCGGTGACTTTATGCAAGCGCTTGCGGCATATTATTGCAGATTAATGGGCTTGCCCATCCGCAAGATCCATATTGCCTGTAATGAGAACAGCGCGATTTGGGATTTTATTTACAGAGGCACTTTGAATTGCGGTGCATCACTGCAAAAGACACCATACCCTCTCTTGGATATAGTGATTCCTCATTTATTTGAAGCCTATCTATATCTTGCATATGGCTTGCATGAGGTAAAAAGGTTTGCTGAATCCGCAAAAGCGAACGCGGTCTATGCCTTGCCGGAAGATGCGCGATTCCCATCTGCGGATAACATATTTGCCAGTGTAATTGGCCAGGAGCGTATCAATACAGTCATCAGCAGTTTCCATAGCAATAATGGTTTCCGTATTAGCCCGTATGCAGCTTTTTCTCTTGGCGCGATGCAGGATTATAGGGCAAAAGCAGGGGAGAGCTGCTTAACAGTTATTTTCGAGGAGAATGCTCCTGAAGTGTAATTTAAAGGATGTGAGTGAATGGCCCTATATGCGATCGGTGATCTTCATTTATGCCTTGGTGCATCAAAACCAATGGATGTTTTTGGGGGCGCCTGGGTTGGATATCTTGAAAAATTGAAAACAGGGCTTGAAAAGCTTACAGAGCAGGACACCTTGGTGCTTTTAGGAGACCTTTCTTGGGCCCTGGATCTTGAGGAAGCAAAAAATGATTTTGCGTGGATTGATGAGATACCCGGCCGGAAAATCATTCTAAAAGGGAATCACGATTATTGGTGGAGCACCAATGCAAAATTTTCGAAATTCTGTGAAGAAAACGGGTTTTCCAACCAGCATATACTGAACAACAACTTTTATACCTATGAGGGCTATGCTATTTGCGGTACCAGAGGGTGGTTTTTTGAAGAGAACCGCGGCTCTGAGCATGATGAAAAAGTGTTTAAAAGAGAACTTTTGCGGCTGGAAGCATCGTTAAAAGCAGCGGGTGATTTACCAAAGATCGTCTTTTTGCATTATCCGCCGCTGTACAAAGGCTACATTTGCCAGGAAATTATTAATGTTCTCCATGCCTATGATGTAAAGCGCTGTTTCTATGGCCATTTGCATGGCGGAAGTCACAGTCTGGCCCTTCAAGGCCTGTGGGATGGAATTGAGTATAGACTGGTTTCTGCCGACTATTTAAATTTCTCACCCTATACTGTAATTTTATAAAAATTTCAAGAAATGTGTGGACTTTTTGATCATTATCTGTTAAAATGTTTCGGATACTAAAAAAATAGATAGAGAATCGCTTTGCGATTCCATTTTAGGAGGATAACAATGAACGTAAAGAATATCGAGAAGAATGGCAATCAGGCAACAATTGTCGTTGAAATCGACAAGGATCTGATGGAGCAGGGCGTGAATAAGGCATACCTGAAAGCCCGCAAGAACATTATGATTCCCGGCTTTCGTAAGGGCAAGGCTCCCCGGAAGATGATTGAGTCTCTGTATGGTGCTCATGTCTTCTATGAAGATGGCCTGGAAGAGATCTTCCCCCAGGTTTATGAAGAAGCTGTTGTAAAGCAGGACCTGAAGGCTGTTGGCCGTCCTAACCTGACTGATATGCAGATTTCCGATGAGGGCATTGTGACCCTGACCCTGACCACTGAAGTTTACCCCGAAGTAACTCTGGGCGACTACAAGGGCCTGGAGGTTGAGAAGGCTGAAGCTGTTGTAACAGATGAGCAGGTGCAGGCTGAGTTGGACCGTATGGCTCAGAATGTCGCTACCACGGAAACCGTCGAGCGTGCAGCTGAGATGGGCGATACCGCTAACATCGACTTTGAAGGCTTCGATAATGGCGTTCCCTTTAACGGCGGCAAGGGCGATAACTTTGACCTGAAGCTGGGCTCCGGCTCCTTCGTTCCCGGCTTTGAAGAACAGCTGGTTGGTATGTCTGCCGGCGAAGAAAAGGATATTGATATCACTTTCCCCGAAGACTATCATGCAGAACTGGCCGGCAAGCCCGTTGTATTCCATGTGAAGGTCAACAAGGTCACCGTTACCAATCTTCCTGCTATCGATGATGAGTTTGCCAAGGATGTTTCTGAATTCGAAACTCTGGACGAACTGAAGGCTGATATTCGCGCCAAGGCTCTTGAGAAAGAGGAAAAGCAGATTAACACCGCATTTGAGCAGGCATGCGTAGATATGGCTGCACAGAATGTGACTGTCGATATGCCCAAGGCTCTGGTTGAAATGGAACTGGACAATCAGATGGAACGCTTTGCATACCAGCTGCAGATGAGCGGCTATTCTATGGAAGCCTATGCAAAGATGATGGGCGGCGACCTGAACACCATGCGCAATGCATTCCGTCCCGGCGCCGAAAAGCAGGCTAAGGTGAACGTAACTCTGGCAAAGATTGCCGAAGTTGAAGGTGTTACCGTAACGGAAGAGGAACTGGCAGCCGAGTATGAGGCTCTGGCAGCACAGTACGAGATGGATGTAGAGAAGATCAAGACCATGGTTCCTGAGTCCGAACTGAAGACCAGCTTGGAAACCAAGAAGGCAATCAAAGTTATTGTTGATAACGCTGTTGCCGTAGCTCCCAAGGCAAAAGAGGAGAAGGTCGAGGAATAATCCGAGACTTTGATGGTTAGAATGTTTCAACCTTGAAAGGAGACATGACCATGAGTTTAGTACCCTATGTTGTAGAACAAACCAGTCGCGGTGAACGTAGCTATGATATTTTCTCCCGACTTCTGAACGACCGGATTATTTTCTTGTCTGAAGAAGTAAATGATACCACAGCAAGTCTGATTGTTGCACAGTTGCTCTATTTGGAAGCCCAGGACCCCGATAAGGATATTCAGTTTTATATTAATAGCCCCGGTGGCAGTGTGACTGCCGGTATGGCCATTTATGACACCATGAAGTACATCAAATGCGATGTTGCTACAATTTGCGTTGGCCTGGCTGCTTCTATGGGCGCTTTCCTGCTTAGCGCAGGAACCAAGGGCAAGCGCATGGCTTTGCCCAATGCAGAAATTATGATCCATCAGCCCTCTGCCGGTACCCAAGGCCAGATTACTGATATGGCTATCCATATGAAGCGTTTGGAGACAATCAAAGCTCGTATGAACCGTATCATGGCTGAAAATGTTGGCCGTGGAGTAGAGGAAGTAACCGCCGCTTGCGAGCGTGACAACTTCATGACCTCCGAAGAAGCTCTGGAATTTGGCCTGATTGACCGGGTTTTGGATCGTCATTGATTTGATTGAAAGGTGGTGGCCGTGCTATGGCTGAAAATGAAGAGAAAGTGCTTCGCTGCTCGTTTTGCGGAAAGACTGAGGCCCAAGCACGGTTGATCGCAGGCAGAGATGTATGCATTTGCAGTGATTGCGTGCAGGCTTGCTGTGATCTCTTGAAAGAAAGTGACCAGGAAGATGCTCAGCCTGAGCATCTTCCCACACCTATGGAAATCAAGAACTACATGGATGGCTATATTATTGGCCAGGATGATGCTAAAATAGCGTTGTCTGTGGCAGTATATAACCATTACAAGCGGATTTTCTTTTCTACAAAGACGGATGTCGAACTGCAGAAGAGTAATATCCTGCTGATTGGACCTACAGGCTCTGGCAAAACCTTGTTTGCACAAACGCTGGCAAAAATCCTAAACGTTCCCTTTGCTATTGCTGACGCGACTACTTTGACAGAGGCAGGCTATGTGGGCGACGATGTGGAGAACATTCTTGTGAGACTTCTTCAAGCAGCTGACTTTGACATTGAATCAGCTGAACGGGGCATCATTTACATTGACGAAATGGATAAGATTGCCCGCAAGAGTGAAAACACTTCCATTACACGAGATGTATCCGGCGAGGGTGTGCAGCAGGCCTTACTTAAGATTTTGGAAGGCACTGTTGCGAATGTGCCGCCTCAGGGTGGCAGAAAACACCCCCACCAGGAAACAATACCTATTAACACCACAAACATTCTCTTTATCTGTGGTGGTGCTTTTGATGGTTTGGAAAAGATCATCGAAAGCCGGACGGATAAGTCTGCAATCGGCTTTGATGCACCGGTTGAAAGTAAGAAGAATCGTGATGTTGGCAAACTTCTGGCTAAGGTGCAGCCCCACGACCTGCTGAAATTCGGTATTATTCCTGAACTGGTTGGTCGTATGCCGGTAATTACCGCGCTGAAGGACTTGAAAAAGGAAGATCTGATCCGAATTTTGATCGAGCCGAAGAATGCACTTGTAAAGCAGTATATGGCTCTACTGGAAATGGACAATGTGAAACTGGAGATCCAGGATGAAGCATTGGAAGCAATTGCCCAAAAAGCGATTGACCGACAGATCGGAGCCCGCGGTTTGCGTGCAGTGATGGAAGAAACGATGCTGAAGGTTATGTATACCATTCCTTCTGATCTTACCATCAGAAAAGTAATTATCACAGCTGAATGTGTAAACGGTGGTGAACCAAAGATCGTCCGCAATAAGGCAAAGCCCCGTGAGGCGATCGATGCACAGTAACTAAGCAGGGGGTAGATATCTACCCCCTTTTACTACTTTCTATGGAAGGGAGATACCTATGGAAGAAAAATGTTCCGGGCTGATGCCAGTGCTTGCGTTGCGCGGTATTGCAGTCTTTCCTGATCAGACGGTTCATTTTGATGTGGGAAGGTTAAAGTCTGTTATGGCGCTGGAAGCAGCTATGAAAAAAGACCAGACTTTGATGCTCGTGCCACAGAAAAATATTTTGGATGATGATCCGGGCCTGCCTGAGTTATATCCGGTTGGCACGATTGTAAAAGTGAAACAGATTCTCAAATCTCAAGGTGATAATATCCGTGTATTGGTTAACGGCATTTCTCGGGCAAAGATCACCCAGATGGTTCACACCGAACCTTATCTTTCTGCTGTTGTAACTGAGATTCCCAAAGCAACAGTAAAAGAAGATTTGAGCACCCGTGCGCTACGCCGGGAGGCCATGGCGTTATTTAATGAGTATGTGCATTTCACAGAAATACCCACACAAGCGGTACAATTGCGAATGATTGCTTCTCAGGATTGCGATTTTCTTGCAGATGCAATTGCGCAAAATTCCAGCATTGAGTATGCGGACAAAGCTCGTCTTTTGTGTATGCTGAATCCTATTCGCCGCCTTGAAACAGTTATGACCTTGCTGGGGCAGGAAGTGGAAATGCTGCGTTTGGAATCGCACATTCAGGAAAAGACCAGAGCCAACATTGACCAGGAGCAAAAGGACTATTTTCTCCGGGAGCAGATGAAGGCAATCCGCGAAGAATTGGGCGAAGACGATAATTCTGAATTTGCGCAGTACGAAAAACAGATTCTGTTGTTGAACCTCGGTGAAGAGACGGAAGCTAAATTACTAAAAGATGTGGAACGCCTGCGCAAGCAGCCGTTTGGCTCTGCTGAGTCTTCTGTTTTGCGCAACTATTTGGATACGGTTTTGGATATTCCCTGGAATAAACGTACAAAGGAACGCATCGATGTAAAGACGGCTCGGAGAGTTCTTGACAAGGATCACTACGGCCTTGAAAAAGTAAAGCAAAGAATTTTGGAAACAATTGCGGTACGCCAGGTGGCGCCGCAAATGCCTCCACAGATTCTGTGCCTTGTGGGCCCCCCCGGTGTTGGTAAAACATCGGTTGCTTATTCGATTGCTCGCAGTTTGAACAGAAAGCTTTCCCGTATTGCACTGGGTGGTGTTCACGATGAGGCAGACATTCGTGGCCATAGAAAAACCTATGTGGGGGCAATGCCCGGTCGGATTGTCACAGCCCTTATACAGGCAGATAGTATGAACCCTCTGATTCTTCTTGACGAAGTGGACAAAATGGGCTCTGACTATCGTGGTGACCCCAACGCAGCATTGCTGGAGGTACTGGACAGTGAGCAGAACAAGAGCTACACCGATCATTTCTTGGAGATCCCGGTTGATTTGAGTGATGTGCTGTTTATCACAACGGCAAACACACTGGACACCATACCAAGACCTCTGCTTGATCGCATGGAGATCATTGAACTGAATTCCTATACTGATGAGGAGAAAGTCATGATTGCAAAGGATCACCTGATTCCTAAGCAGCTTGCGAAGCATGGTCTAAAGAAGTCTCAGCTGAAGATTACAGATGATGGTATTCGGGAAATGATTCGCTGCTATACCAGAGAATCCGGTGTCCGGAATCTGGAACGTGCAATCGCTGAAGTCTGCCGTAAAACCGATATGCAGATTATTACCGACGAAACGGTTAAGACCGTAAAGGTAAACGGCGGCAACCTGGAGACCTTCCTTGGCGTGAAAAAGTATTTGCCGGACAGAATTTCTGATGCTGATCAAATCGGCATTGTGACTGGCCTGGCGTGGACTTCTGTTGGAGGCGACACGCTGGAAGTCGAAGTCAATGTGATGGATGGATCCGGAAAACTGGAACTGACCGGTAATTTGGGAGATGTAATGAAAGAGTCTGTCCATGCAGCTCTTAGCTACATCCGCGCAAATTGGGAAGTTCTGGGTGTGGACAGAGAATTCTATAAGACAAAGGACATTCACGTGCACTTTCCGGAAGGCGCTGTACCCAAGGATGGCCCATCAGCAGGTGTAACGGTTTGTACTGCCATTGTTTCTGCGCTTACGGGTACTCCTGTGCGCCGCGATGTTGCTATGACCGGTGAGATTTCTCTACGTGGTCGTGTTTTACCAATTGGCGGTTTGAAAGAGAAAACCATGGCGGCATTGCGTCACGGCATTCACACAGTTGTAATTCCTAAAGATAATGCAAAGGACTTGGAAGAAATCGACCAAACTGTTCGCAACGCATTGAATTTTGTTTTGGCTGATAAAGTCGATACTGTCCTTCATACGGCCCTTATTAAGCAGACGGAGATTTCCACGCCTTTGCTTGGAATTCCTCAGGAACTGCAGCACAGAGCCTCACAGCAGGGCATCCGTCAGTGAGGTGGCCATATGAACTTGCACAATGTTGAATTTCTTATTAGTGCGGCAAATAAAAGGGATTTTCCTGCGAACAGATTGCCGGAAATTGCATTTGCAGGCAAATCTAATGTGGGCAAATCGTCTGTTATTAACCGTCTGCTACAGCGGAAAAATTTTGCCAGAGTAGGAGAAAAGCCTGGAAAAACCATTCATGTCAATTATTTTACGATTGATAAGAAGTGCTATTTTGTTGATTTGCCGGGTTATGGATTTGCAAAGGTATCCCAGGCCGAAAAAGATCGCTGGGCTAATTTGATGGAATCGTATTTTGCGGCACAGCGTATTGATCTTGGCGTAATGATTGTAGATGCGCGGCATGCCCCTACAAACAACGATATTACCATGGCAAACTGGTTCATAGAGAGCGGCTGTCGCTTTGTTGTCGTTGCCAACAAATTGGACAAACTCAAAAAGAGCGAGATTGAGCCTAATTTGCAAACTATTCGCAATGTCCTCTGCTTGCCGGATGACTGCGTTGTAGTTCCTTTTTCTGCTGAAAAAGGAACCGGCAGGGAGGAGCTGCTAAATATTATTCTTTCTGCTACCGAATAAAAATCACCCCATAGGTTTTATCCTATGGGGTGATTTTTATTTTGCTTCTTTTGCTTTCTTCAGCGCTTGTGCCAACTGATCGGGGCAGGAAGTGGACTTCATACCGCAGTGAATGCCTTCAATGCGACTAATAACTTCGTCTACATCCATACCTTCTACCAGAGAACAGATACCCTTCAGGTTGCCGTTGCAACCACCGAGAAATTCAACGTTTTTCAGTTTGCCATCTTCAATCTCAAAGAAGATTCTCTGAGAACATGTGCCCTGTGTTTTGTACTCGTAACGCATAGTATGTTCCTTTCTATGATGCTTAGTTTCAATTCATTATACATCGCATTAAACAAATATGCAAGTGGGAATCAGAGCAGAGAATTGGGTTATCCTATAGTTTATGGAGGGTGATCGAATGAATGACGCGAAAAAACAAACGGAAAATGAACAAACAGAGCAAATCATTGAATTAGGTTCAGATATAACCAAAGGGAATAAGGGCAATATTTACACGTTAACGATTATTGGCCAGATTGAGGGACATCAGGTCCTTCCGGATACTGCTAAGACAACAAAGTATGAGCATGTTTTACCTTTACTTGCTGGCATTGAAGAGAGTGATGAGATTGAAGGACTACTATTATTGCTCAACACAGTTGGTGGAGATATTGAAGCGGGCCTTGCTATCGCCGAAATGATCGCGGGCATGAAAAAGCCAACCGTATCTTTGGTTCTCGGCGGTGGACATTCTATTGGAATCCCCTTGGCCGTTTGCACGAAAAAATCTTTCATTACACCAACTGCAAGTATGACCGTGCATCCGGTCAGAATGACCGGCCTTGTTGTTGGTGCGCCGCAGACCTTTCGGTATTTTCAGCGGATCCAGGAGCAAATTGCCCATTTTGTAACAGCGAACTCCGGCATCTCTAAGGAGCAGTTTGAACGGTATATGATGGCAACCGGAGAAATGGCAACAGATGTCGGAACCATTCTCTATGGGAATGAAGCGGTGTCTTCGGGCCTGATTGATCGACTTGGTGGTCTCAATGACGCATTGACAGCCTTGCATAAAATGATTGATAAACAAAGAAACAAGCGCAATCAAAGATAATTTTTGTATTCGTACTGGAAATTGTGTAACGAGTATGATATAATGATTAAAATATAAGGGAGGAGTGGGCATATGTCGTTTTTGTTCGTAATACTATATGGTTTGCTAACGGGCTTTTTCGATGTATTGCCCGTATCTTCCCTTGCCCATCAGTCAGCGTTGAAGAACATTTTTGGGGTAGGGGAGTCTTTGCACCTATACGACCTATTGGTGCATCTTGCTTCACTTGCTGCGCTGGTTTTTGCCACAAGACCAACCATTACCGCATTGATGCGTGAACAAAGAATTGCCAATATGCCACGCAGAAGAACACACGGCGACCGCAAAGTTACATATGAACTACGGTTTGTTAAGGTTGCGCTAATTTCTGTGGTTATTTCTACCATCCTATTTCTTCTGCTGCGTGATTATACAAATAACAATCTGCTAATTGGCATTTTGTGCATTGTCAATGGTGCTGTTATCCTTGTTCCGGAGTATCTTCCATCGGGCAACAAAACCGGCAAGCATATGTCTCGACTCGATGCCATCCTTTTTGGTCTTGTGGGCGGATTGGGCGCATTCTGTGGCGTTTCTCGAGTGGCAACGATGCAGAGCTATGCATCCTTACGTGGCGTTGATCGCGCCAAGGCGTGTACCTGGACTTTACTCGCAACGATTTCTGCTCTGGTCGTACTGATATTTTTTGATATTTTCGGTATGTTTTCTGCCGGTGTGGAATCCATTTCCTTTTTGACATTTTTGAGTTACTTACTTGGTATGGCTCTGAGCTTTATCGGCACATTTGCCGGTGTTACACTGGTCCGCTTCTTGTCTGCTAAGGTTGGGTTTGTCGGATTTGGGTACTATAGCATCGGTGCAGGACTCTTTACTTTCTTTCTGTATTTAACCGTTTGATTTGGAGGAAATTATGGCAAAACAGAGTAAAAAATCTAAAGCAGAGAAGGCTGCTTCTGCCTCCCAGGCGGGGAAGCGTAAAAATAAGAAACAAACAAATAGTGTAGATACAAAGCAAAGCGAAGGCAAAAGCGGCTTCAAAATCCCTCCGCGCTTGATCTCGTCTACTGTTTTTATTGCAATGTTTGTCTTGCATCTTATCATTGCATTATACCCAACACCACCGTTGCCCCGGGCCTACTATAATGTCTTTTGCGGTTTGTTTGGTAAGGTGGCGTTCTACCTATCCATCCCAGCCAGCGTATATTTGTTCATTATTCATGCCTTTAGCCACAAGCGCCCTGTCATTACACGCACGGTATATGCATTTCTTTTTATATTTTGCTGCGCCGGCTTGTCCCATATAAGCAGAAATGCACCTGCTGTCAACGGTTTCGATTCTGTTTGGAATCTATACACCGGCGGTGTTGGTGCATCCGGCGGCTTGATTTTTGGCGGTATTTGCGAAATCCGGATGATTACAGGTGATGTATTACTGTACGTTATTCTGATTTTGCTTGCTGTCATTTCTTTGCTGGGTGCCATGCAAATTACAATCCCCGGCATTATTCGTGCAATTCAAAATCGTCCCAGATTGGACGACGAAGATATTATTGATACAGAAGTAGTTGATCCAGCAGCATCTGTTGTAAACAGCATTGCGGAAAGACGTATTCAGAAGAAGAAAGAAAAAAAGGAACAGCTTGCACTTCTTGAGGAAGAAGAAAATGCGCAGATAGAGGTAATCGGCCAAATCGTTGAGGAAGAGGAGGAAGATGACCCAATTCCTGCTGTAACATATACGATCCCCGGAAGCCACGAGAAAGCAGATGAGCTGATGCGTCAAATTGACGGGGATGTTGCAGTTCCCGTTGCCGCTGCTGCGGGAGCAGCAGCTGTTTCCGCAGAAGTAGATGTGGAAATCCCCTTGAATGTTGGCAAACTTGAGGATGCGTTCCCGGAGAACATGCCGGAGCTTCAGGTTGATAGCGATATCCACCCCCAAAAGCAAGAGAAGGTTACGGCGGCAGATGCCCTTGAATCAGCGCAGGAGATTGAAATGGAAATCGCCCAAGCGATGGAAGAACCGAAACCGGTTTATGAATTTCCTCCCATTGATTTACTGCGTCTGCCTAACAAAAATGGTCTCGATGCCACCGGCGAAATGCGGGATAACACCCTGCGCCTCCAGGACACGCTTGCCAGTTTTAAAATCGAAGCAAACATTGTAAATGTTACCCGTGGTCCCAGCGTGACTCGGTATGAAGTAGAACTGGAGAAAGGCGTTCGTCTTAATAAGCTGACCAATTCTGCTGATGATATTGCGTTGAGCTTGGGAGCTTCCGGCGTTCGAATTGCGGCTGTGCCAGGTAAGATCTCCGTTGTTGGCATTGAAGTTCCCAACAAAGCAGTGACATCTGTTACTCTGCGCGAGGTAATTGATTCTGCAGAGTTTGAAAAGGCAAAATCCTCTTCTTCGTTTGCTGTTGGTAAGGACATCGGTGGCAACTGTGTGATTGGTAATGTAGCCAAATTGCCCCACATGTTAATTGCCGGTACTACCGGATCTGGTAAGTCGGTTTGCATGAACTCCATCATTATATCTTTGCTCTACAAGGCAAGTCCTGATGATGTGAAACTCATTATGATCGACCCCAAAATGGTGGAACTTGGCATCTATAACGACATTCCTCATTTGCTGATTCCCGTTGTAACGGATCCTAAAAAAGCAGCCGGATCCCTTCAGTGGGCAGTAGTTGAGATGATGCGCAGATATAAGGCTATGTCTGATGCAAACGTTCGTGACTTGGATTCCTATAATAGTATGGTTGAAAGCCAGCAAATTGATGGCGATCGGTTGCCTCAAGTTGTAGTAATCATTGACGAGCTTGCTGATCTGATGCTGGTTGCAGCTAAGGAAGTAGAAGAGTCTATTTGCAGAATTGCGCAGATGGGCCGTGCTGCAGGCATTCACCTGATTATCGCAACCCAGCGGCCTTCTGCTGACGTAATTACCGGCCTGATGAAGGCAAATATCCCCTCAAGAATTGCTTTTGCCGTTGCTTCTGCAATGGAATCCCGCATCATTCTGGATACACAAGGTGCTGAAAAACTGGTTGGTCGCGGCGATATGCTTTATGCGCCTATAGGCAATGGCAAGCCTTTGCGTGTTCAGGGATGCTATGTTAGCGAGCAAGAGGTGGAAGCAGTTGCAAATCATGTCAAGTCTGCTTATACAAGTGCCTATAATCAGCAAATTATGGAAGATATCGAGCGCAAAGCGGCGCAAACGGGCAATAAGCCGGTTACGGTATCCGAACCGGAGCCTAACAGCGATGAAAGCAGTTACGATGAGCTTTTGCCTGCTGCAGTTGATGTGATTTTAGAAACGAATCAGGCTTCTGCATCTATGCTTCAAAGACGCTTGAAGCTAGGTTACTCAAGAGCATCCCGTATTATTGATCAGATGGCAGAGCTTGGCTTTGTAGGTCCTTATAAGGGAAGTAAGCCGAGAGATGTGATCATTACAAAAGAAAAGTGGGAAGTTATGCGGAATAGTGCAGGTGGCCAAATGAATTTTGACGATTTGCAAGATGACGAATCCATCGGCGACGATTTTTAATGAAATATTATGAACGAGCCGGCAGGGAACTGCCGGCTCGTTTGTCATATACATGCCAAAACCGAATAAGATAGAGCAGGAGGGAGTTTATGGATTGCAACTGGACAGCCCTTATAAATGTTTTACCTGTTTGGCTTCGGGAAGAAGTGAACGCTTTAAAGGATGAATATATGCAAGAGATAAGACTGCGCATAGGTATGGTTCCAGCTATTATGTGCAAGGACAAGTCTATTCGATTACGAAGAACCGTTTCAAGGGATGACTTGGAATTTTGCATCAATACTGCTTCCCGTTATTCACCCTGGGCCAATCAGACTGTTTCGAAAGGTTTCATTACGATTCAAGGTGGCCACAGAATTGGTATTTGTGGGACTGTGGCGCAACAAGGCGGGATTACAACATCTATTCGGGATGTTAGTTCGTTGTGTATTCGGGTTTGCCGTCAATTTCTTGGGGTGGCTTTAAAAGCTTCCAAACTCAGCGGTAACATTTTGATTTTAGGACGACCTGGTAGCGGAAAGACAACGTTATTACGCGACTTAATTCGTTGTAAGTCCCAAATGGGCGAGGTTATCTGCGTAGTTGATGAGCGACAGGAACTGTTTCCTACGATTTGTGGGACCAGTTGCTTTGAGTGTGGTGAAAATACGGATATCCTAAGCGGCTGTACTAAAGGGGAGGGGATTGAGATCGCAATCCGGTTGATGAGCCCCAGTATCATTGCCTTGGATGAAATTACAGCGAAGCGAGACTGCGAGGCGCTGATTCAGGCCGGATGGTGCGGAATATCTCTAATTGCGACTGCACACGCATCCGGCAAGCAGGATTACTTACATAGAGAAATCTATCGCCCCCTGGTTGAGAGTCAAATCTTTGACACACTTTTAATATTACAGAAGGACAAGTCATGGAGAATGGAAAGGATACAATATGGCAATTAAATGGATCGGTGCAATTTGTGTTTTGATTGCATGTGGAGGCTTTGGATTTCAAATTGCGGCAACACAGAAAAAAGAGGTTCGCACAATGCGACAATTAATCCGTGTCTTAGACTTTGCGGAATGCGAGTTGCAGTATAGATTAACACCCCTTCCGGACCTTTGCCGCAACGTGGCAAATGAATGCTCCGGACCTCTGAAAGCTCTGTTTCTGCGCCTTACGGAAGAACTGAACGACCAAATTTCTCCCAACGCGGCAACATGCATGCGGGCATCAATTGCGGTAACCAATGGCTTGCCTAAACAGACGCAGGAAGTACTTATTCTTTTAGGTGAATCGCTTGGGAGATTTGATCTGAGTGGACAAATTAGGGGCATTGAAAGTGTCCGAAAAGAATGCAATCGCAGATTGGACCTTCTGTCAGAAAATCAAGATGTTCGCTTGAGAAGTTATAAAACCCTCGGACTTTGCGCAGGCGCTGCTTTGGTAATTTTGTTTATTTGATATGGATATTGATTTAATATTTAAAATAGCAGCCATTGGTATTATCGTCTCAATACTGAATCAAGTGCTTAGCAAATCAGGCAGAGAAGAACAAGCAACAATGACAACGTTAACGGGACTTGTGGTTGTCCTTATGATGGTTGCTATGAAAATATCGGAATTGTTCGATCTGGTAAAAAACCTATTTCACTTATAATGGATTTGTTCATTAAGACTACAGCAGGAGTATTTTTTGCCCTGGTATTTATTGTGATACTGTCAAAACCGGCAAAAGATATGGCAACGATTTTTACGATTGGTGTTTGTTGTATGGCTGGGATTATAGCTTTTAGTTATTTTCAGCCGGTCATTACTTTTCTGAATACGCTCCAAGATAAGACAGGGGTAGACCCCGCCTTTTTAGCAATTCTTCTCAAAGCGGTCGGCGTTGCCCTCTTGGGGGAAACAGCGAGCCTAATCTGTACTGATGCAGGAAACAGCTCTTTGGGGAAAATAATCCAGGTTTTATCATCTGCGGTGATACTATGGCTATCCTTGCCGCTGCTGGAGAAACTTCTCGATTTGGTGGATGGAGTGCTTGATTTTCATTGAGAAAGCTGATTCTAATTATAATAATCGTATCTTTATTAGTAATCCCGGTAGCAGCTGAAGACATTACTGCACCGCCTGCGCCCGAAGAGGCAGAAAAATATATGCCGTCAGAACCGCAATCATTTTCAGAAGGATTGCTGTACATTTTCAAAAATGCGATCGCATCAATTGAGCCGGAACTTGTCAGTGCAGGTGGCCTTTGCGCCGCGGTTATTGCAATCGCTTTGCTCTGCTCAATCGTGCAACAATTTGCCGGTCACGCGAGGACGACTTCTGAACTGGTTGCAACAATTTTGCTTGCCCTTTTGATGATATTTCCCACGGACTCGCTGATCGGTCTCGGGCGTGAAACCGTAGATAATTTAAGTGAATATGGAAAACTATTTGTTCCGGTTATGACCACAAGCCTTGCGGCAGAAGGCGCAGTCACCACATCTGGAGCCTTATATGGGGCGACGACCGCCTTTGCTGCGATTTTAAGTGGTTTAGTTGCCAATTTTATCGTACCGCTTATTTATATCTACATATGCCTTTCAGTGGTGCATAGTGCTTTGGGAGATGATACTCTAAAGCGGCTACGTGATTTTTCAAAGTGGATAACGGTATGGAGCATGAAAGTCCTTATGTATATCTATACCGCATATATGACCATCACCGGAGTTGTAAGCGGTAGCGTAGACGCATCTGCCTTAAAAGCCACAAAGCTTGCTGTTTCTTCTGTTGTTCCGGTGATTGGGAATTTGCTTTCAGACGCATCGGAGACGATTCTGATTAGTGCCGGAGTAACAAAGAACACAGTAGGGATATATGGTCTGTTTGTTATGATTAGTATATGGATTGGGCCTTTTATTAAAATCGGCGCGCAGTATATTCTGATGAAATTAACCGGTACGGTAGTATCTTTGTTCGGATCAAAGCGGCTCGTAGAGCTTCTTAACGATTTTGCTGTTGCCCTGGGAATGCTGCTATCAATGATTGGCGTGCAGACACTGCTGCTGATTGTAAGCACAGTCTGCTTTATGAGAGGTGTTGCGTAGTGGGAAGCCTGAAAGACTATTTGATAGCGGTATGCTGTGCTGCAGTATTATGTGCAATATTAAAGCAAATTGTTGGCCATGGAAAAGTAAGCGGTGGGATGCTCCATTTCCTATCAGGGCTGTTTGTTGTAATCTGCATAATTTCACCTTGGAAGGATTTTACATTACAAGACCTTGAAAAGTATAACCCCTTTCAAACTAATGAAGTAAATGTGTATGTAGAAAGCGGAAAGCAAATAACACAAAATCAGATAAATGAAATCATAATAGAAAAGACGGAAGCATATATTCTGGAGAAGGCAAAAACAATGAATGTTCAGGTGGGGGTGAGGGTAGAACTGTCAGCCGAGGGAATTCCGGAATGCTCCCAAATTACAGGAAAACTCTCAAATTCAGAAAAAGACGAACTATCTGCGTTTTTACTGAATGAGATTGGTATTCAAAGGGAGATGCAGTTATGGAAATAAAGCAAGTCTTCCCCAAAATGAAAGGTATCTTTACAAAGTACAAATTTGTTGCGCTGATTCTGCTGGTCGGTATTGGATTGATGCTTATTCCAACCAGCAGTGAGGACGAAGTGCCCAAAGTCGAATCGGAGACAGTACAGGATGCGGAATGTTTAGAAGAAACGCTTTCAAAGTTACTAAGTAAGGTACACGGTGCAGGAAAGGTTGACGTGATGTTAAACATCGATCAAGGCTCGAAGACAATTTATCAAATGAATATTGATGTGAGAGATGATGGATCGGATTATTCAGATCGTTCGGAAACGGTAACAGTGACTGATGGTCAGAGAAATGAGCACGGATTAATTCAGCAGGTGAATCCACCGGTGTATTTGGGCGCGATTGTCTTGTGTCAAGGGGCAGATAATCCAGTCACGAAGCTCTCTATTGTTGAAGCAGTTTCAAAGATCACCGGATTAAAAGCCAGCCAAATATGTGTATTAAAAATGGATTAGTGGGGGATTTATATGAAAAAGTGGAAGAAAAACTTAATTGCGGCCGCGCTTCTTTGTTGTGTGCTCGGCGGGATATATGTAAATTGGGCCTATTCTGACCAAGAAAGTGTGATGTCTTTAAATGACGTACTGGATGAAGAAAAGATCCTCTCCGATAGACTTGTGATGGGGGAGAGTACGGTTGTAAATGATCAGACTGATACCGGATCGGCTTACTTTGCAGCTGTTAGACTATCCCGTCAGCAAGCAAGAGATAGCGCTGTAAATTTACTGCAGGAGGCAATGTCTTATGCAGATGGCGAAAACGTAGCGGCCGCAAACCGACAGCTGGAGGAGATTGTGCAAACTGCTTTGTGCGAGGCACAAATCGAGAGCCTTGTCATCGCAAAAGGGTATACGGATTGCGTTGCATATATGAGTGAAACTGGCATCAGTGTAGCAGTTGCAGCCCCGGAGGGCGGCTTAAAGCAGGAAGATGCATCTTTGATATCTGATATTGTGCTCTCCCAGTCTTCGTTTACCTTAAAGGACATTCGTGTTGTTGAAGTAAAGTGATTATAGCCCGCCTTGTGCGGGTTATTTTCATTTTGCAAATAATAGTTGTAATTTCCGTGAAATGTGATACAATAGTCTAAAGTGTGATTTGCTTGCAAGCAGACAGGAGGTTATTTCTATGGCGGAACACAAGCAATATATTACCCATGTTCAAAAGGATGGCGCCATTTTAATTTCTGAGGATGTAATCGGCACGATTATTGCTCACGCAATTACTGATGTTGAAGGCGTCGTTAGTCTTAATAATAAGCTTACTCCGGAAATTGCAGACTTTATTGGCGCAGGCAACTGGGCCAAGGGTGTTCGCATTAAGTTAGATGGCGATGATGTTACGATTGACTGTAATATTATCGTTGCCTATGGTAGTTGCATCGTTAACGTGGCTCAGGCAGCACAAGAGGCAATTTTGAATGCCGTAGAATCGCTATCCGGCATTAAGGCTGCTGCCGTCAATGTGCGTGTTTGCGGTGTTGTACGCAAGTAAGGAGTTTATATGTCACGAGCAAGCGCCAGAGAACTGGCAGTACATTTAATTTACGGTTTGGAGTTCACGGGCGATGAACCGTCCCAGGTGATTGCATCTCGCCTTGATAAAGAATACTTTGCAAAGCTTTCCGGTGAGGCTGAAGCTTATGCACAGCGTCCGAGCAATACTGAACGGGCCTATTTGGATAAGGTTGTTTCCGGCGTCTCCAGTCGCATTGAAGAGCTTAACAATCTTATCGCTCAATATTCCATAGGCTGGGATGTTAGCCGCATATCCAAACTTACTCGCACTGTTTTGCAGTTATCGATTTTTGAAATTCTCTATCTGGATGATGTTCCGAATGGGGTTGCTATTTCTGAGGCCGTTCGAATTGCAAAGCTTTATGATGGTGATGATACAGGTGCCTTTGTTAATGGCATTCTGGGTACATTTGTTAGAAACTTAAACAGTGAGGTAAAATGATGAGTGTCATTGGTTTTGACACCAGCAATTACACCACATCCATTGCTTGTTTTGACGGTGAATCCGGCTCAAACTATTCCAAACTTCTTCCGGTCAAGGAAGGCGCACTGGGACTCCGGCAAAGCGATGCTGTTTTTCATCATACGCAAAGCCTGCCGGTCTTATCTGGCAGGCTGTTTTCATCAGTGGATGTAGGCAAAATTGATGCAATTGGTGTTAGTACTCGCCCGAGAGCAGTAGATGGCAGCTATATGCCCTGCTTTACTGTAGGGTATTCTCATGGTAAACTGTTGGCTGACACCCTTGGTGTCCCACTCTTTTGCTTTTCCCACCAACAAGGCCATGTGGCCGCCAGCCTGTGGAGCGCCGGTCGTATGGATCTGATGAAGGCGCCTCATTTAGCCTGGCATCTATCAGGGGGAACAACAGAGCTTCTGTTGGTATCTCCTGATGGAAAGAACGTCACATGTGAGAAAATCGGCGGTACTTCAGACATTTCTGCCGGTCAGTTGATCGATCGCACCGGTCAACTGCTCGGGCTACCGTTTCCCGCTGGAAAACATCTCGATCTGCTGAGTCAATCGTGTGAAAAGGTAGATTTTTTTAGAGTAAAATGTCAAGATAAGACATTTTCTTTGTCCGGTGTGCAAAATAAAGTCAATGAATACTTTTCATCACATTCGCCGGAAGAAACGGCTTCCTATGCAATCTATAGTGTGGCCAACGCTGTGCTTTCAGCAACGAAAAACGCCCTAAAAGAATATGTGGGTTTGCCGATTGTTTTCTCCGGTGGTGTAGCTTCTAATTCGATCCTGCGGCGCGTGTTATCGCCTTTAGATCCAATATTTTGCGAGCCGATGTATTCCACAGACAATGCTATGGGCATTGCGGTTTTAACTTATCTTGCAATGGAGGAATAAGATGCAAGAGACACTGTCTGTTACAGAGATAAATGCCTATATTCAGCAGAAGATGGACTCTGACACATTGCTTTCTTCCGTTGCTGTGAAGGGTGAAATCAGTAACTACAAATTATATCCTTCTGGACATCATTATTTTACATTAAAAGATGAAAACAGCGCGCTTAAATGCGTAATGTTTAAGGGAAATGCTTTTCGCCTGCGTTTTCGTCCTGAAAACGGAATGAAAGTAATCGCGCTTGGCAAGGTATCTGTATTTCCCCGTGATGGAGCCTATCAGCTGTACTGCACCGCTATGGCAATCGACGGCGTTGGCGATTTGCATGCAGCATTTGAGGCGCTAAAGAAGAAACTCTCTGCGGAAGGGCTGTTTGATGTATCTCATAAGAAGCCGATTCCTCAATACCCTGGTATAATTGGAATTGTTACAAGTTCTGCCGGTGCAGCAATTCATGATATGCTTCGCATTATTGCAAAACGCTACCCGTTATCGTGTGTACGCCTGCTGCCGGTTCGTGTTCAGGGTGTTGAAGCGCCGGCTGAAATTTGTGCGGCAATCAACTATGCAAACAAATATAAACTTGCAGACTTACTCATTGTCGGCCGGGGTGGAGGATCCATTGAAGACCTTTGGGCCTTTAATGATGAAATGATTGCCCGGACAATATATCAATCGGATATTCCGATCATATCTGCTGTCGGTCATGAGCCCGATGTTACGATCTCCGATTATGTGGCAGATTTAAGAGCTGCAACACCTTCTAATGGTGCTGAGTTGGCAGTTCCAGATAAGCAAGCGCTTTTTCAGCAGTTGGACGGCTTGCAGGACAGAATGAGCACTGCGGCTATAAGGCAAATACGGATGGCTCGACTGCATCTTAAATCCCTATCATCCGGAAGCGCCTTGCAAGGGCCAACCATGTATATTGCACAAAAGAGGAAGTCTTTAGAAATTCTTAGTAATCGAATAGCAGCCGCACAGAGTAGATATCTTTATGAACATAAGCAGAGATTCCTGGCGCAGGCGATTAAGCTTGATGCAATGAGTCCTCTAAAAGTGCTCACACGGGGCTATAGCTTGATAACTACACAAAGCGGCGCTGTTCTTTCCAGCGTTAAAGATGCGCAACCCGGACAGAAAATCGGTGTCCGTTTGCACGATGGTACGTTATCTGCGCAAATTGTCGATGTGGAGGAAAATGTAGATGAATCAGAATAATAAAACGTTTGAAGAGAATATGGAAAGGTTGGAGCAGATCGTTAAAGCGATGGAAAAAGGCGATGTAGCTTTACATGAGTCCCTTGCGTTGTTCCAAGAGGGGACTAGTCTTGTTCAGGCGTGCACAAAGCTTTTGGATGAGGCTGAGCTACAAGTTACGCAAATTGCCTCAGGAGCCGACGGAGAGCCTGTGGAGGTACCTTTTGATGGAGAACTTTGAGCAAATTCTTAACAAATACCTGAGTAAAATTGAATCATACCTGCAAGACGAGTGCAGTGTTTACCCCGACCAACCGCAGCAAACACTCTTTGAAGCAATGCGATATAGCTTGCTTGCTGGCGGTAAGCGCCTGCGGCCGATATTTGTGTATGACTTTTGCAGAATGTGTGGTGGAGATTGGGAAAATGCAACACCTTTTGCTGCTGCATTAGAGGCAATTCATACATCCAGTCTAATCCATGACGATCTTCCTTGCATGGATAACGATGACTATCGCAGGGGTCGTTTAACAAATCACAAGGTGTATGGGGAAGATGTTGCCGTGTTAGCAGGCGATGCTCTTTTAATAGCGGCTTTTTCCTATATTTCTAAGTCCAATTATCCTGCTGATGTACGTATTCGAGCTGTAGAGGTGCTTGCAGACGGCGTTGGAGAATTAGGAATGGTTGGCGGTCAGATTCTGGATATTCAAAGCGAGCAACGGGAGTGCTCTGAGCAAGAAGTGCTGGATGTTCAAAGCAGAAAGACCGGTGCTTTGATTCGGGCAGCCGCCGTTCTTGGTGTTTTAGCCGGCAATGGTTCTGAAGAGCAATTGCGTGCCGCTACAGAATTTGCGGACCATATAGGACTTGCATTCCAGATCCGGGATGATATGCTGGATCAAATCGGCAATGCTGATACATTGGGAAAAGCCGTGCATACGGATATGCAGAAGAATACATTTGTTCATATTTATGGCATCCAGGGATGCGATAACCTCGTGAAGCAACATACTGCCCTTGCTAAAAAAGCGCTGAATGCATTTGATGACAATGCATTTATGCTGCAGTTAGCCGATTTTCTTATTGATAGAATGAAATAACCGGTATAAAATACCAGCGGCCTAATCCGCTGGTATTTTATGTTTACTGATATATTTTGTTCGAACGTGTATATATTGATTTTTCCTCGAAAAAGAGTATAATATATGTAATTTGTTGTGATTTGGTTATATCAATCATGTAAGTCGTACTGGAGGAACAGAAGTGAACGGATTTTTTAAAAGAACAGGCGGTAGAATCGTCCTTTGCGTTTTAGTTATGCTTCTTTGCGGTGGCGTAGGGGGTGCAATTTGGTACAACGAACAGCCCAAGTTTCATGATGTAACTGTGGAGTTGGGTGCAGAGCTGCCTGAAATTGAGGATTTCATTACGGATTATGCCATAAAAGATTGGTGCGATTTTGTGACACCAACCTCCAGCATTGATATGCACAATGTCGGCCAACAGAGCATAATTTTGAAACACGCAATGCAGAAAGAAACTGTTATTCTAAATATCGTAGATACAATCGCTCCCAATGTAGAATTTAAGGATGTAACGATCCACATTGATGATTCCCTTACTGCCGAACTGTTTCTTTCTCGTGTGAGTGATTATTCTGAAACAACGGCTTCTTTCGCGATCGAACCTTCAAAACCAGAAACATTTGGCCAAGATTCCGTTACTATTATTGTTAAAGACACCAGCGGGAATACTACGCAGGGCATCTGTAGTGTGCGATATGTTTGGATTGACCCGCACTACACACTGGAATTGGGTGAAGCCCTGGCAAAATCTGATTTAAAGCCGTATACAAGCGATGAAGATGTATTGCCTAAAACCTGGGTTGATATGATTAACAGCGCAGGGATCGGTACCTATTCATTTACAAGCTGCTATGGTAATATGACATGTGAATGTGTAGTTGATATCGTTGATACCACCGCTCCGGAGGTACAAGTGCAAGATCTAAGTGTATTTTGCGGCGATCCTGTTGCACCGGAGGATTTCGTTGTTTCGGTGTTTGACTTATCCAATGAGTTCAAAATTACATCTGAAGTTGAGATTCATACGGAAGAAATTGGCCAAAAGAGTATACAAATTATTGTTACTGATTCCAGCGGAAACCAGACTGTCAAGGCAGCACAGCTTTCTGTGATTGCTGATACTGAAGGACCGGTAATTGCAGGCGCCGAATCAATTCGAATCGAGCAAGGGGCTACATTTGATTATACTGCAGGTATTACTGTCAGCGACAATCGAGATGAAGATGTAACGATTTCTTATGATGCCTCAACTGTCAACCAGAATGTGTTAGGCACATATTATGTTACATATGTTGCTGAAGACAGGGCAGGGAATAGGACAGAGGTAATCAGAGAGGTAGTCGTTACAGAAGATTCAGTTCCGCCGGTTTTCAGCGGCCTATCCGAAATGTCAGTGGCAAAAAATAGCTCCCCCAATTTCACAAAGGGTGTTTCAGCGACGGATACTCGGGATGGTTCTGTTGAGTATACCTATGATACTTCCGGTTTGGACTTAACGAAGGCGGGTACCTATTACATTACGTACACTGCTACAGATAAAGCGGGAAATCAGACTACTGCTAAGCGGAAAGTTTTTGTCAATTATGATTCTTCCGATGTTGACCTGCTGGTTGCAGATATTGCCGCAACATTGAGCGACGATCCGGAAACGATTCGTGATTATGTGCGAAGCACTATCGGTTATAATCGGTACTGGGGTGGGGATAACCCCGTTTGGTACGGCTTCAAAAACAAAGTTGGTAATTGTTACGTGCATGCACTATGTTTGCAAGCTTTGTTTAATGAGAAGGGCATAGAAAATATGCTGATTTGGGATACAGATAGGTCCCATTATTGGAACCTTGTCAAAATTGACGGCCAATGGAAGCACATAGACTCTACGCCCAGCAGACCTCATACGACTTATAGCCTTATGAACGACAAGCAAAGATACGAATCTTTGATTAGCGGCAACTGGGATCGGTCCCAATGGCCAGCCTGTAATTGATATTCATAATTTTGGCGCTCCTGCGTATTGCGGGAGCGCCTTTTCTTAGATGTCGAATGCAGGGTTCATGCAGTAAACGTTCTTTTGATTCAGTTTTTCTCTCAGTAATTGAACAGCTTCTCCAAATCTCTGGAAGTGTACGACTTCTCGCTCACGAAGGAACTTGATTACATTGTTTACGTCCGGATCGTCGCTCAAGCGAAGAATGTTGTCATAGGTTACACGAGCTTTCTGTTCAGCAGCTAAATCCTCCACAAGATCCGCCATGGGATCTCCCTTTACTTGCATAGAGGCTGCTGACCATGGGAATCCGGATGCGCTTGTTGGGTACACACCGGTGGTGTGATCCACAAAATAGGGCGCGAATGCTGAATCTTGAATTTGACTATCCTTCAGGTTTCGGGTCAACTGCTGCACAATGGCGCCAACCATTTCCAAATGCCCCAATTCTTCCGTGCCAATATCGGTCAACAAACCCTTTAGTTCATCAAATGGCATGCTGTAGCGTTGGGACAAATACCGAAGAGATGCGCCCAACTCGCCATCCGGTCCACCGTATTGGGAAATAATGACTGCGGCCAAACGAGGATTCGGTTTGTCGATCTTTACCGGGTACTGCAACTTCTTATCATAGATAAACATACTTATACCTCCCGATTTGCCGCGTATTCCCAAGGCCATGGGTCATCCAGCCACTTATATTCGCCTTCTGTTAAGGACATATGATTTAATGGGCCATACATTCTTTCATATTTTTCTCTTCCCTGATGGTAAAGACGCTGCAAACTTCTGTACAGATCAAGCGCTTCAGCGTCATTGCGATGGGTGTCAAGATATAATGCAAGTTCGTGAATTGCGAATCCCAGTGTTTGCAATTCTGTCAAAGGTGTAATCGGTTGTTCCTCATTATTGACCATACCCATAAATGGGAGATCCAATCCAGGGAACAGTGTGCCGCGGACAAAGCCTTTTCTTGGCTCGTATTTTGGCGGGTTATCTAATTGAAACGGAATATAAGGGTTTGCCAGTGGCGCTGTCGCGGGCAGCCGACCCTCAGTACCGCAGTTATTTGGTTTCGGCATATCCAAAATAACTCCTCCTTGATAATATTTGGGACGATGTCGTTCCAACTCAATCTATGACGAAATATTTGTTTGTGTGCATGAATAATCAATTCGCACATAAAGTGTGTAGAGGTGTTATTATGGGTATCAAGCGCAAGTATTTATATTGGATCACGGCATATATCCTTGTTCTGGGTGGCTTTTGTGTTATCAGCGTAATTGGAAGCAATGCGGTTACCGCGATGAACCAAGACGCACTATTTGATAATAGGAAATGCGTGGTTATTGATCCGGGGCATGGGGGAGTAGACGGTGGAACAACTTCTTGTACCGGTGTTACCGAAAGTAATCTTAATCTTGAAGTTTCACTTAGATTAAATGATCTGCTGCACTTAATGGGTGTTGATACAAAAATGATTCGCACCACCGACTGCTCTGTATATACTGAAGGAAATACAATTGCAGCAAAGAAAGTCTCGGATCTAAAAGAAAGAGTGAGAATGATCGAGTCAACTGACAATGCGATTCTTGTTAGTATACATCAAAACTACTTTACACAGAGCCAATATTCCGGGGCGCAAGTTTTTTACGGAAAACATAATGACAGTCAAATCATTGCAGAAATACTTCAGAGAAATTTGATTACACACGCAAACCCCGGCTCGAAACGCAATGTCAAGAAAGCTACAGGTATTTATTTGATGGAACATGTGACGTGTCCCGCAGTTTTGGTCGAATGCGGTTTTTTGTCGAACCCAAATGAGGAAGCACTTTTAAGAGATGAAACATATCAGAAAAAGCTTTGCTGTATTATTGCCAATTCTTTAGTGGAATTCATTAATTCTTCCTCATCCATAACTTGACCAGGTCGTATTTGACTGCTATAATGTAAAGAGATAAGGGGGGATTCTATGGCAAAGTCAAAATCCGTTTTCTATTGTACCGTTTGTGGGAATGAGACGCCCAAATGGCAGGGGAAGTGTGCTGCCTGCGGCGCATGGAATACAATAGAAGAGCATATTGAAAAGCCTATTGCAGTTGGCAAAGCGCGAATCTCTCCGCTTGGTACGCACAACACGGCAAAACGGCTTACTGAGGTCGATAGCGAGGCCGAGCTCCGCTTTTTAACTGGAATGGGAGAACTTGATCGTGTTTTGGGCGGCGGCGCTGTGGAAGGCTCTCTGGTCCTCGTGGGCGGTGCCCCAGGAATTGGCAAGTCCACACTTCTGCTGCAGATTTGCCAGAATCTTTGCATTGATAGAAAAGTACTTTATGTTACCGGTGAAGAAAGTCAGCGGCAAGTATCCATGAGAGCGCAAAGACTTGGCGTTTCAACAGACAATTTGTATCTTCTATCAGAAACTCGGCTTTCTGATATGCTTGATGCTGTGGTGAGCGCATCTCCGGACATTTTGATCGTGGACTCCATTCAAACGATGTATAACGAAGATAATGATTCTTCGCCCGGAAGCGTTTCTCAGGTCAAAGATTGCACGATGGCGCTGATGCAACTCTCCAAGACAGAAGGAATTACCGTATTTGTAGTGGGACACATCAATAAGGATGGAGCAATTGCCGGACCTAAGGTTCTGGAGCATATGGTGGACTGTGTGCTCTATTTTGAAGGCGATCCGAACTCTGCTCATAGACTGTTGCGTAGCGCAAAAAACAGATTCGGTTCTACAAATGAGATAGGCGTCTTTGAAATGGGCGATAAAGGACTCGTTGAAGTTCCGAATCCCTCTCAAATGCTACTGGAAGGGCGTCCTGAAGGCGCTTGCGGCACTTGCGTGGCATGCATTATGGAAGGCACAAGGCCGATCCTTGCCGAAGTGCAAGCGCTTGTTACAAAAACCACATTTAATGTTCCTCGCAGAACTTCTGATGGCTTTGATTTTAACCGGGCTGTTCTGCTGTTGGCTGTTGCTGAAAAGCGGGCGAATATGCGCCTGAGCGCCTTTGATGCCTACATCAACATCATTGGCGGCCTGCAACTGGACGAACCGGGTGCTGACTTGCCGGTTGTACTGGCGCTGGCATCTTCTTATAGAGATGTTCCTGTCCCTGATGACCTCGTAGCCATTGGTGAAGTGGGCTTAACCGGCGAGATCCGCGGCGTATCCAATATAGCACAGAGATTAACAGAAGTTTCGAGATTGGGATTCCACAAGTGCATAATCCCCAAATCTGGCACAGAAAAGTTAGAAATTCCCGAAGGCTTGACCGTCTATCGGGTCAGAAACCTTCGGGAAGCAATCGAAGTTGCGTTATAAACGGGGTAGGGGAGTTAACTGTTTTCATCCGATTCCGTAAAGTCCAATTTTGAAAGCGGATTTGCTTCAGCGGCAATTTTTAGTTCTGTGTTCTCTATGTGTGTGTAGATCTGTGTGGTATTTAAATTCTCGTGGCCAAGTACTTCTTGTACCGTCTTAACATCAACACCGCCGGAGAGCATCATCGTTGCAGCTGTATGCCGTAGTTTGTGGGCAGAATACTGGCTGGCATCCAGCCCTGCCTGGAGGAGCGCTTTTTTTACCAGGCGATGTACCGCTGTGACGCTAATGCGGTTACTGTCTCTGGAACCAAACAAAGCCCTGTTATCTGATAATACTTGCTTGTTTCGAACCTGCAGATAAGCGTCAATTGCTTTTCTGCAAGCGCTTCCAAAGTAAACAAATCGTTCTTTATTGCCCTTGCCAAGAACACGAATCCGGTCCTCATATACATCACTTATATTGAGGCCAACCAACTCACTGCGACGTATACCGCAGTTCAAAAACAGCATCAAAATCGCGTAGTCTCGCTTCTGATTTTGTCCTGAAACTGCTTGCAATAGGGCTGATGACTGAGAAAATGTCAGGTATTTCGGCAAGCTTTTGCGTAATTTAGGATATTCCAGGTCTGCAACTGGATTCTCGGTCAGTTGTTTGGTGCGTACAGTTAGGTACTTATAGAAGGATTTAATTGCAGATAGCTTTCTCGCCCTTGCCGGCGGCTCAATGCCGTAATCCGGGGCAGGGGAGTCTGGATTTATTGCTCTGTCGTTGGCAAGATAGGATAAAAAATCAAAGATTTCCGATGTAGTTATGGACTCTACAAACTTCAGATCAATATCTTTGATGGGAATGTCTTCGAGTGGAGTATTTAGGGGCATATCATTACGCATCAATCGTATAAACCTAAGGAACATTCTCAGATCCAGGTAATATTCGGATATTGTGCGGGGAGACTGACCCTTGATATTTTCGTGATAAGTCAGGAAATCTCTTAAAATTTGCGGACAATCGGTGTATTTCTTCATAATTTTACATTCCTTTCGATAATCGAACAAATGTTTTTAGGTGATATAATTTATTTAACGAAGATGACAGAGGCAATAGCGCAGGTCTATTTTGAGCAGCTTGCGTTTGATCCTGCAGTATTTCGGGAAGGACAGGCTGTGCGCCAATTTGTGTACAGCGACGACTGGTTTGCCGGATGTCCGCAGCGATATAAAGATTGCAGCCATTTGGCAATAATGCTACGAGATCGTCCAATTGGCGAGATATTTTGAAAGCCGATCAATTATTAAAATAGAACAGCTGTCATAAGTATACATCTTCAGAACGATTCCGTAAAGGGAAATGATTGCGGAACGATAGCGGAAAAGTTGGCAATAGAATATGCGCTTAATAATCTTATTTTACGTACGTTAAATTGTAATTAAGACCAACAGCAGAAGTATTCATATTCCTGAAGAGGTTTGTTTTCAATTCGTAAACGAAGATGATACTTTTAAATAATATGTGCTAAATCCAGACAAGTCCATCTGTGATTGAGCAATAGTGGCTAAATCCCTCAGAAAAGAGCCCTTGGATTATTGTATATCCATATTATAGCATAAAAGTCGTTCAAACGCAACAAAATTTTTATTTTGTTGCGTTCGATGGGTGGGACGATATCGTTCCAATTCTATTACAGCGTCTATCCCCTCAACAACAGATCACAACAATATAAAGGAGTTATACAATGAAAAAGATTATTTTCCCGCTTATCCTTTGCTGCTTGCTTTTAGCGCTTGAGATTTTGCCTTTTGGCGCGGCTTTGCACGGATCTGGCGATGCGCATACCGTTCTGTACTGTTCCTATTTTAGTATTGATCCCTTCATGGATGGAAACTTTGCTCCTTTAATCGTTGCAATCGCTTCTGCTGTGCTTTTGGTGCTTACTGTAATCTATGGTCTTCACGCAACAAAACAACTGAAGAAGGTGCTGTTTGCTATTTCGTGTGTAGCGATGGTGCTATCCTTCTGTCCCCTATTCTACTGCCTTGAATGCTTCTCTTTGGTGGATTCCCTTATTTCTCTGATTCTCTTCATTTATACGATGATTTTTGTCGAAAAAGCAAAATAACTGTGTTTTCTTTACTATTTTGAATTTTTACGTTAAATTATAGAAAAATGACTAGGAGGTATACATATGGCAGTTAAAAGAATCGGTGTACTTACAAGTGGCGGCGATGCTCCCGGCATGAATGCGTGCGTACGCAGCGTTGTCCGTACTGCTCTTTACCACGGAATCGAATGCTATGGAATTCGGAGAGGCTGGAACGGCCTAATCAATGGAGATGTCCTGCGATTGGACGAGAATAGAATTTCCCACATTATCAATCGCGGCGGAACGATTCTATATACCGCGCGCAGCAAGGAGTTTTTGACGGAGGAAGGCCAAAAGAAAGCTGTTTCCACATGCAAATTTCTTGGACTGGATGGCATTGTTGCCATTGGCGGTGATGGCACATTCCGTGGTGCTCGTGCTTTGTCAAAATACGGCGTGAATGTTGTATGTATTCCTGCGACTATTGATAATGACATAAGCTGTACCAACTACTCCATCGGCTTTGACACAGCAGCAAATACAGCAATTGAATGCATTGACAGACTGCGAGATACAATGCAATCCCACGAACGTTGTTCTGTCGTGGAAGTGATGGGTCGCAATGCCGGCTATCTGGCTATGTATGTTGGCCTTGCGGTTGGCGCCACGGCAGTTCTTGTTCCCGAAGAACACATTGATTTTGATCGGGATGTTGTTGAGAAGATTCGTCAGGCACGATTTAACGGATTCACCCACTATATGATTGTGGTTGCTGAAGGCGCTGGTTCTGCTTCTGAAATTTCTGCCAAGATCAAAGATGCCCTCGATTTGGATCCGCGTGTCACCGTTCTTGGACATATTCAAAGAGGCGGTGTTCCTACCGGACGAGATCGGGTAAATGCTACTAAGATGGGCTTTTTAGCAGTGGAAATGCTCTTGGCCGGAAAAACCAACCGGATTATTTGCACAAAGGATGGCAGCTTTACCGATGTTGACATAGATGAAGGCTTGTCTTTGACAAGGAAAATTCAAAAAATGGAAGTCGAAGTACTGGCTGCCATGACCGGTATTTAAATCAAATAGAAACCCCTCGACATCGTCGAGGGGTTCTTTATGCCTTGGGATGGCATTTTTTGTATACAGATTTAATACGCTGGTTAACCATTTGCGTATACATTTGTGTGGAAGAAATATCGCAATGCCCCATCAATTCCTGAAGAGAATCAATATCAGCACCATTCTCCAGCAGGTGCACTGCAAAGCTGTGACGCAAGGTGTGCGGAGTGATTTCTTTTTCGATGCCCGCGGTCTGCTGATAATGCTTCAGGATTTTCCAGAACCCTTGGCGGCTCATGCGCGCACCGTTAACGTTCACAAATAATGCACTTTCATGGGGGTCAGCAACCATTTTGCTTCGAATATCTCTCAGGTATACTTTGAGGGACTTTAATGCTGCAGGATAAAGCGGAATAACTCTTCCCTTTTTGGAATTGTTACATTTGATAACGCCAATTTCGATATTCACATCGTCTAAATTGAGGTCAATCAGTTCTGTAACGCGAATACCGGTTGCGTACATAAGCTCCAGCATTGCTTTATCACGGCACCCCTTGTCATCAACGCAAGCCGGCTGTGACAAAAGAAGTTCGATTTCCTTGCTGGTAAGAACTTGCGGTAGTTTCTTCTCCCCTCTTGATACATGAATTTCTGCTACAGGTGAAGACTCAATAAAACCGGCAGAAACAAGCCAGGCATAGAAGTTCTTCAGACTTGCGATGGATCGCGAAATCGTTGAATCGGACTTTTCAAGCAGCTTGAGGTAGTCAAGATAGCTTCGTATATTCAGTTGTGTGACATCTGCCAAACCAACTGCATTTGTATTTGCCCACTCGGAAAACTGTCGAATATCCCGAATATAGGAAAACACAGTGTTGTCGGATGCCTTTTTTACCTTTGTCAGGTAATTTTCATAGGCTTTTACAAAATCCAACATATTGATGTTTCTCCAATTGTAGTACTATAAGAAGCTTTGCAGGAAAGGTTTCAGAACCAGTCCGTCGATGCTGCATGCTGTGAGTAAAATGCTAATAAAAACAATGGCGTCTTTTCGTTTGCCGGTGCTGTTGGTGCTTGTATTTCTCACCCAGAACCAAAGCAGTAAGCAGACATTTACGGAATCTATAAACAAAAACAAAGACTTAGCGATCCAAGCGCCATTGGGATAACAACGCCCTATGATGTATAGAGCGATGCCAAAGAGTGTTGACTTCGCAAGGCAAACATAGGGAATGTAGCCTTTTTTGCCGAATCTTAGAAAAATCAGCGAAATGATAAAGGGAACAAATGCATTTACAACCGAAACAATGTATAACGAATGAAAATTAGCATCGATCAAAAATGTTCGCTGAAACGCTGAAAAGGAAATGGGAATGATTGCGAATCCTAATATCAGACCGGTAAACCAGGAAAGAATTATGTAAAACTGTATTTTGTTTCTGGAAAATATGAACTTAAGTTGCTTTCGTTTCCCGTGCAAACAGTTATCCTCCACTTAAAAGCAATAAATGAAGCATAATGTGAGGTTTTTAACGGAAAAGTGGCGCTTTTTCCAAAATGGTGAGCCTCACTAATATACTATAAATATGATATAAATTCAAGGACATTTCCATCATAAATGTTTGATTTGTATATAATGCTGATTTTTATGTAAACATGATTATGTTAACCGTCCCTTTTGTAATACAAAAATAACGTGTTGAATGAGATGAAAATCAAGATGTTGATATGATGCTCACAACAAAATACAAGATGTGGAAAATGCAAGTTTTCCTGCAAAAACGCCGCATAAGGTAAACTCTGCTTACCTACCGTCTACTTTTGTACAAATTAACGATGACGCATTTTTACATGTACTTTTTTAGCGCCACCAATTTTCATCTTAACCGGAATTGCAAGTGCTCCACCAACTAAAATACTTATTATGCCGGTGAGGAGTCCATCAAATCCAGAGGAGTAAAATATCATATTTGCACAAATCAATATGGCAAAGTAGCAAGCACAAACAATCGCTGAAGTGATTATGATTCTCCCCTTCTCCACGCTTGCTGCTACAAATGTTCCTAAAAAAGAACTGACCATATGAATTGCGATCATTGCAACTGGAAGAGCTTTCATATTGATTACTTCATTATTAACTAGTATTGCAGTTAAGATTGTCAATAAAGTGGCGCTTATTACCACAACAAAAACACCTAAGATAATGTGCCTAATAGCACCTACTTTTAGACTTCCGGCATTTCTCGTCATCTTCATTTAACCACACCCTTTCTTATTACAACTTATGTGTGAAAAGCAAAAAAATACCAAGGCAGCACATTGTGTTGCCTTGGTATTTGTAAATTCACTTGTTCATTTGCGCTATCATTGCATCCAGTAGGATCTTCGCTTCCGGTATGGTAGGTGAAACAGCAGTATAATAGAACTTTACCTTCGGCTCCGTACCAGAGGGGCGGGCAATAACACTGCCAACAGAGCCCAAAACGAACTCCAGAACGTTGGATTTAGGGAGCAGAATCGGCGCGCTATTCCCACGAATCAAGTCCTTTTCTTCCCTGGCCAGGTAATCTCTCACAATGGTAACCTTGGCGCCGCCGATAGTTTCAGGAATATTTTGCCGCAGGCTGGCCATCAAATTCGAAGCCTTTTCCATAGCATCTGCACCGGTCAATTCCAGGCTCTGCACATGAGCTAAATAATTGCCGTAGGTATTATAAATTTCTTCCAGTGCATCCAAAATTGTGCGGCCTTGCTTTTTAAGAGAGGCTGCCAATTCGCACACCAACATGGACGCCACAATGGCATCTTTATCTCGTGCATAGGTGCCTTTCAGATAACCGCAACTCTCTTCGAAGCCAAAAATGAACTTGTTTTGCTCTCCTGCTTCTTCAAGGGCAAGAATCTCACCGCCAATATACTTGAAGCCGGTGAGAACGGATTTCATAGTAACACCGTAGTTTTCGGCAATTCTATCAGCCAAGGGAGAAGAAACAATGCTTCGCACAGCAATAGCCCCTTCGGGGATATCACCTTTTGCGCAGCGTGCTTTAAGAATATAGTCAAGAAGCAGACATCCAAGCTCATTGCCGCTTAGTTTTTTAAAGCTACTTCCATCGGGAATGGCAATGGCAACACGATCTGCATCAGGATCCGTTCCCAGGATAACATCACAGGGAACTTGTGCGGCTACCTTATAACTCTCGTTTAATGCAGCATCTGTTTCGGGGTTAGGATATTCGCATGTCTTGAAGTCACCATCAGGCTTCTCCTGGCAGGACACGATATGCACATTTACATTTAAATCCTTTAAAATGTGGCGAACAGGCTCATTACCCGTGCCGCAGAGGGGTGTATACACCACATGCAAGTCAGCATCTCGCACCATTTCGGGGTCAACCGCTTCACTAAGAACGGTATTATAGTAAGATTCCCAGAGGGAATTAGGGATATACTTGATCAATCCGTCTTGGACAAAGGTGTCAAAAGACTTAGATTCCGGCACAAAAAACGGAATATTTTCAATCATTGCCGTAACGATCGCAGCAGGTTCATCCGTCATTTGGCAACCGTCGGGACCGTAGCACTTCACGCCATTGTAGATGCCACTGTTATGACTGGCAGAAATCACAATACCACAGCCGCATTTCAGTTCTCTAACAGCATAGGAAAGCATGGGTGTCGGTGCAAGCCGATCATACAAATGCGTTTCAATGCCTGCCTCGGCAAAAGCTACGGCACATACTTCTGCGAACAATTGGGAGTTATGGCGAGAATCATAGCCAATAGCCGCTTTTTGAGGCAATTGGGTGCTACTCAACCACGCAGCCATGCCCTGCGCAGCTCTGCGCACGGTATAACGGTTTAAGCGGTTGCTTCCTGCCCCCATAATGCCGCGCATACCAGCAGTACCGAACTGCAGATCGCTGCCAAAACGGCTCTTTAATTCCTCTGCATTATCAGAAATGGAACGAAGTTCTGCCATAACATCCTCTGGCAGGCCAGCGTTACACCAAAAAGAATATCTGTCAATATAGTTCATATAAAGCCTCCAGTTTTTAAAAAGACAGCTCAAAAATGTTTTGAGCTGTCTTTATATCAATTAAGCCTCTTCGCTTTCAGCAGCGGCTGCAGCGCGCTTTTCTTGTGCCTCAACCAGTGCAGCAAACTTGTTGCGGGTCTGCTGTACATCTGCCAAAGAAGCAGCGATGGAATCTTCGGTCTTCTGCAGAGCATCGATCATATACTCATTGCTTACTCTGCGCAGATCAGCCATGCGAGCATGGGTCTGAGCTACCATTTCCTTGCACTGACGCTTAGCTTCAATGTAAATTGCTTCCTCAGTAACCAACTGTGCAGCCTTTTCCTGTGCCTGGCGGATCAAACCTTCAGCCTCTCTGCGTGCCTGACCGATCAGTTCATTGCGGGATTCAACAATTGTCCGAGCCTGCTTCAGTTCTACAGGCAGCTGACCAATGATTTCATCCAGCATATCCAGAACTTTATCTCTTTCGACAATGCACTTATCGCTGGCAAGAGGGACACCACGTGCATCCTGGACCATATCATATAATGCGGAAATTACCTGCTCAACATTTTGTTCGTTCATTTTCTGTTTCCTCCTTGACTTATATCAGCAATGCGCTGCTTAAATACGGGTATAATTTCATTTGGCAAAAATTCGGACAAATCAACGTCATAATTGCCCAATTCTTTAACTGTGCTCGAGCTCAAGTACATATATTGATGCTCAGCAGTTAAAAACATCGTATCCAACGTCGGATTGATTTTATGGTTGATCAATGCCATTTGAAATTCGTTTTCAAAGTCAGAACCTGCCCGAAGCCCTTTCACGATAACGCAACTGCCGCGACGCTTGGCATATTCTGCAAGCAATTCATTAGAGGAGTCTATCTCAACATTGGGAAGGTCTCCAATGACACGGCGAATCATATCAACTCGCTCCTCGCGGGTAAACATCGGTTTCTTGGTTCCGTTGACCATAACGCAAACAATCAATTTATCAAAGATGCTGGACGCTCTCTGAATGATATTCAAATGGCCGCTGGTTATCGGGTCAAAACTACCCGGATAAATGGCAATTTTCATGGCCCCTCCCCTGCTTTATTGGTCCTTACGGAAAAGCGTTATAAAAGTGTTGCCATATTTATAATCTTTCGAGCGTGTATACCCAGGAAAATCATACAAAAGATCCTTTTCTATAGGTCGCTCAGTAACTATTATACCACCAGATTGTAAAATGTCAATTTGTGTTATTAAATTTAACGAATTTTCTAAAAAAACTTCTGCATATGGGGGGTCTAAGAAGATAATATCAAATTTTGCGGCTGTGCTTTTCAGGTATGCGCTGTAGTCAGATCGAACCACTGTAGCCTGCGATTCAAATTTCGTTCTTTTCAAGTTCTCGCGTATTAAATTACAAGCATCCTGACGTTCGTCCACAAAGGTTGCCTGCTTTGCACCTCGGCTGATTGCTTCGATGCCTAACTGCCCAGTGCCGCCGAATAAGTCCAAAACCGTTGCACCTGGTAATTCAAATTGAATTATGCTGAATATGGCTTCCTTTACGCGGTCTGCTGTGGGCCGCGTAGCCATACCGGTCGGCGTCTTAAGGGTTACGCCTCGCGCTTTTCCGCTTATAACTCTCATGGATTATTCCTCACTATGAAAATGTTTGTAAATCGCAGTCGCTACTCCTTTGGGAACAACCCGTTCCAGTTCTAATATGGATGCTTTCGAAATGGACTTAACAGATGAGAACTGTTTCAGAAGATCTTGCTTCCGCTTAGGTCCCACCCCAGGGATTGCATCCAATTTAGAATAAGAGAGTTTCTTTGCGCGTAAAGACCTGTGGAACGTGATTGCAAATCTGTGGGTTTCTTCCTGAATGTTACCGATGAATGAGAAAATACTTTGATTCGTATCAATACTTATCTCCTGCCCATCAGAAGTAATCAGTGCCCGTGTACGGTGGCGATCATCTTTGACCATGCCGAACACAGGGATCGACAAAGAAAGGGTTTCAAGGACGTTCTGCGCCACTGCAGCGTGATTTTGACCGCCATCAATGAGCAGCAGATTCGGTGCAACAGCAAACTTTGCATCGCCTTGAATATAGTGACGAAAGCGTCGCTGCAGGACTTGGGCCATAGCAGCATAATCATCCTGATTATCCATATTTTCGAGTTTGAACTTCTTATAATCTGAACGCTTCGGCTTTCCGTTTACAAAGACGACCATTGACCCAACGATATCCGCGCCCGCAGTATGGGAGATATCAAATGATTCAATCCTATCCGGTGCTTCGATAGATAGCATCCTGCCCAGTAATGTAAGAGACCCTTTTGCCCGTTCTTCCCTATCAGTTATTCTGTCAACTTCTTCCTGGGCATTTTTTACAGCAAGCGCCACAAGCTTGACATTCTCCCCTCGTTGAGGGACGAGCAATTGTACCTTTTTGTGGTTATCTTGGGAGAGCAATTCTTCCATGATCTCTTTATCTTCCAACGAAAAAGGCAGCAAGATCTTTCCGGGCGCATAACCCCGCGACTGATAATACTGTAAAAGTAGTGTTTGAACTGCACCGTTTCGATCATCAGGCAATGTGATAACCTGACTCTCTTTCTCGCGCAAATCTCCTTTGTGAAAGTGTAAAATGGTAAAGCAAGCTTTCGTTTCGGTTTCTGCATAACCTACTACATCCATATCAGCCGGCTTGCCAGCTGTAACAAGCTGCTCCTGGCCCAGTGCGAGGATCGCTTTGTATCGATTGCGCAATTGGGCTGCAAGCTCAAACTGCAGGTCTTCTGAATAGGCAACCATTTGCTTTTTAACATTCTCGGCCACCCGATTAAAGTTACCGGAGAGCAATTCTTTTGCTTGCATAATTCTTTTAGAGAAATCAGCTTGGCTGTCAGGTTTCTGACACCAGCCGTCACATAGCCCCATATGGTAGTGCAAGCAAACTCTGTCCTTGCCAATATCACGAGGAAATTTCTTGTCGCAATTTGGAAGGTGTAAAATGTGCCGGATGTTATCCAGAATGTCTTGTGTCACTCCCCTACTTCCAAAAGGACCGTAATATAATGCGCCGTCGTTTGCAATCTTGCTTACCATAGTAAGCTTTGGATATGCGCTTTTTACATCCAAACGAATATACGGATACCCTTTATCATCTTTTAAAAGGATATTATATTTTGGACTATGCCGCTTGATCAATGAACACTCCAGCACAAGCGCTTCAAATTCACTTGCCGCAACAATCACATCAAAGTCGTGGACAAGGCTGACCATTTTTCTTGTCTTGACTGAGTGAGATGTTGTGTCCTGAAAGTATTGCGTAACTCTATTTTTGAGTTTCTTTGCCTTGCCGACATAGATTACCTGTCCTGACATATCCTTCATCAAATAAACACCAGGACTGTAGGGCAAGCGTAGGGCCTTTTGTTTTAACTGTTCATTGTCCATATCTTATACCAAAAATCGCCTCAATGCCCGAAACGTGCATTGAGGCGAAAAGACCTGTTGATTAGTATACATCACGAAGCAGAAGCGTTTCAAGAGACTGGATCGCATCTTGAGCGTCTGCACCGTCCGCGCTCAAAGTAACTGTAGCACCGGTGATAATTCCAAGGGACATAATTCCCAACAAGCTCTTAGCGTTCATCTTGCGGTTCTCTGACTCCAGGTAGATGCTGCAGTCAAACTCATTCGCTTTCTGGACAAAATAGGTTGCCTGCTTATTATGCAAACCGGATTCGCATCTTACCACAATTTCCTTACTGATCATAATAATCTCCTTAAAATCGCTGCCAAATGGCACATATCATTATAGTGATATGATACCAAATCTACAGAAAAAGTCAACCGATTTACAGAAAATTTCCAGCAAAGTATTATTTAAATTCTGCGATTGTAACGCCGTCTTCGCCTTCCCCATATAGCCCAAGCCTGAACGTTTTTACATGTTTATTCTTCTTGAGGCACTGGTGGACAGCGGCGCGTAAAACGCCGGTGCCTTTTCCGTGAATAATGCGTACAGAGGGTAGATTCCCGCGCATAGCTTCATCCATATATCGTTCCAAAACGGATACAGCTTCGATACTGTCCATGCCACGCAGATCCACTTCGTGATTCATTGCTTGCAGCTGCATCTTTCTTCCGGAATGAGCAGGCCTTGGTTGCTTAACGCTTTGCATACCGATGTTTTCTATTAAATAGATCTCATCCGGCTTGGCCGTCATCTTTAATATGCCTGCCTGAAGCTCGTAGGACCCATCTTTATTGATGGCCAAAATACTGGCTTTCGTGCCGAATTTCAGGAGTTCAACTGTATCACCAACCATAATCTCTCTGGTAGGTGCAGGTCGTACTATCGGTGCTTGCTGAACCAGGAGGCTCTCTTCTGCTTCATTGAGGCTCCTACGGACTGCAGCTTGGCGCTGGTTTATCCCTTGCACTTCAGCAGATTCGGCAAGTTGTTTCCGGATGGTCTTAATTTCTTCCATTGCAATGTTTGCGGATCTTCTGGCACTTTCAATAATTGCCAGAGCCTCATTGCGGGCATTCTGCAAAGCAGCTTCCTTCTCCGCCTGCAGTTGTTTAACATATTGCTCAGATTGCTCTTTTACCATCTCGGTTTCAGCACGCAACCGTTCTGCTTGCAGCTTGGCGGCTTCCATCTGTTGTCTTTGCTGTTCCAGCTGTAATAGAACATCCTCAAAGTCTTTGTCGTTTTGGCTAACTAAATCAGCGGCCTTCTTTAATATATCTTCAGGAAGTCCTAGTTTCCGGGAAATAGCAAATGCGTTAGATTTACCGGGAATACCAATAAGCAACTTATATGTGGGCTGTAGTGTCTCCACATCAAACTCACAGCTCGCATTTATAACGCCGGATGTTCGCATTGCATATAGCTTCAGTTCTGCATAGTGAGTTGTAGCCATTACGGAAGCGCCCATTTTCCTGCAAAATTCAATTAAGGAAATAGCCAATGCTGCGCCTTCGGCGGGATCTGTTCCGGCGCCCAACTCATCAAAAAGAACAAGCGTACGGTTGTCGCATTGACCTACAATATCTACAATTGTGCGCATATGGCTTGAAAATGTGGAAAGGCTTTGCGCAATAGACTGTTCGTCGCCTATATCTGCCAGAATTGCATCAAATGTTGAAAGCTCGCTTCCATCCCCAGCGGGAATGTGAAGACCGCATTCTGCCATTAGAATCAGAAGGCCGACTGTTTTCAGCGTAACCGTCTTACCGCCCGTATTGGGACCGGTGATAATCATGGTATCAAAGTCTGTTCCTAACCGCAAAGATACAGGAACGACTTTAGCGGAATCAATCAAAGGATGTTTTGCATTTCGCAGCACTACCCTACCCGCTTCGTTCATCATCGGTGCGTGTGCACCCATGCGATAAGCAAGCTTGGCTTTTGCAAACAGGACATCAAGCTTCACAAGGATTTCATAATTCAGAGTAATGTCCTCTTTGTGTGTGGCAGCATCTGCGGATAACTCAGCTAAAATTCTTTCGATTTCTTTCTTTTCCTTGATCTCCAGTTCCTTAAGGGCATTGTTTGCATTAACAGCCGACATTGGCTCCACAAAATAGGTAGAACCGGTTGACGATACATCATGCACCAGGCCGGGAATATCGTTTTTACATTCGCTCTTTACCGGAACGACATACCTTCCTTGTCGGATCGTAATGATTGGTTCACGAAGAAATTTAGAGAATGACGGCGATGTAATGACCTTTTGCAAAGCATCTTTGATTTTCGAGCTTTGAATCCGCATATGCCGTCTTATATCGGACAATTCGGGACTTGCATTATCAGAAATTTCCTCTTCGGAAAGGATTGCGCCAAGTATTTTATCTTCCAGAAATTTGTTGGGGGTCAATGCACGAAACAGCGGGTCTAAGATGGTGGGTTTGTCGTCATCGGCAATATAACCGCGCACACCTCGAGTTGTGCGCAAAACACCCCCAATAGAAAGGAGTTCTTTAGAACTCAAGCAACCACCTTTGTGAGCCCGGTCAAGGGAGGCAGAAACATCGCTGATTCCAGCGAAGTAGGGGTATCCCTTACGGGCGCTCATATCCAGTGCGGCAGAGGTTTCTTCCAGTAATATGTTAACATCTTCCAGATCTGAAATAGGCTGCAAGCCCAAGCAGGCGGCTTTGCCGTCAATAGATCCTGCACATTCAGACAGCTGAGACAGAATCTGGTCCAATTCCAGCTTTAAAATTGACTTCTCATATAGTGTGGGCATACATATCTCTCGCTTTTTCAAATAAGTAGTGTCTTATAAAAGTCAAGGGTAGAAAACCCTCTTTCCAGTTGGGTTACCAGATAACTTTCTGTCACTTGAGAAAGTTGTTGCAATGCGTCATCACCAAGGGTGAAAGAAAACAGCTTTTTATTATCACAATAGGAAATATAACGCATAGCATCGAGCGTTCCGGGTAACACGGGGAGTCGAATGCCATCCTCTGCACCTCGGCAGCTACTGCATTCCAAATGACCTTGTGATATATTAAATCGATCCGGGGTTTGCGATTGGCAGTAGAAACATCCGTGTAAATCCGGCGCATAACCGCCTAGAACGGCAATACGTAATTCAAAAACCGCTTTCACTTGTATCTCCGGTAAGGAGAGATTAGAAAGGGCATGCAAGGAATTCAGCAGAAGGGATAATAACTGCGGGTTTGGCATGTCTTCTTGAGACATCACATCTGCAACTTGGGCAAAATATGTAGCTAAGGATAACTTTTGCAAGTCGTTACGTAAGGAATGAAACAGTTCAACAACGGAGGCTTCATTGATTGTATAGTAGCCATTTCTCTCAAATAGTGTGAAAGTTGAATAGGCCAGCAACTGGCAAGGAGCGGTCAGGGGGCTGTTTTTACGTCGCAGCCCCCTTGCTTTCAATGTTAGTTTTCCTCTGTTTTGTGTCAGCACAGTAAGCAGAGCATCTGTATCGTTATATGTTGTGACCCGTAAAACAAGTCCCTGGATCGTCAAATACATAGCCAACCTCCGCTTCCCTGGCTTTGCGAAACAAAACGTAAAATTCCGGCGCTCCGGTATCCAGAAACGCCTGCCAAAGTTCTCTGGATTTCATTGTACTCCCCCCGCAAATAGGATTTACAAGGGAGGGAAAAATACTCTTGGTAATTATTCTCTATAGCCAAAATTGCGCACAAGAAAATCACTGTCTCTCCAATTTTCCTTCACGCGAACCCATGTGGTTAGAAAGACCTTTGTTCCCATAAATCTTTCGCAGTCAGCTCTTGCCATGCTGGAAATTTTCTTGAGCATCTCACCGTTTTTACCAATGATGATACCCTTATGGCTTGCTTTTTCACAATAAATCGTTGCGTCGATGTCGATAATTCCACTGTCGCGCTCCGAGAATTTTGTAATTTCGACAGCCGTTCCGTGAGGCACCTCTCTGTCAAGTGTCCAGAGCAGTTTTTCACGGATGATTTCGGCCATAACTTGACGCTCGGGCTGGTCTGTTGTCATATCGCCATCGTAGAGGAAAGGCCCATTAACTGCATACTTTTCGCAATGAGCCAGTAGCGCTTCAACACCGTCGCCTGTTTTAGCGCTGATGGGAATGATTGCGTCAAAATTGCCGGTCTTTGCATATACATCGATAACAGAAAGCAGGCTTTCTTTTTCAACACTGTCGATCTTATTGATTACCAGAACAACAGGACATTTTTTGGCTGAAAGCTGTTCCATTAAGCTCGCCTCCTGCGCGCCTACGGAAGCAATGGGCTCTACCATAAGAATTGTCATATCAACGTCCGCAATGGAATCCTTTGTTATGCCAACCATATAGTCACCAAGTTTCGTTCTGGGCTTATGGAATCCGGGCGTATCAATGAACACAAACTGTGTTCTGTCACGTGTAACAATGCCGCAAATTCGGTTTCTGGTGGTTTGTGGCTTATTGGAAACGATGGCAATTTTTTCACCCACAAGATAGTTTGTCAAGGTGGATTTGCCAACGTTCGGCCGTCCTGCAATTGTTATCATAGCGGTTTTTGTTTTCATATATTTACCTCTCTTATGTGCGCTCAACACCAGGGACCTTCATTGCAATGATCTCTTCTCTTGCACGCATCTGCGCCTTTTGTGGGCCTTCGTCCAAGTGATCATAGCCTAACAGGTGTAACATGGAGTGGATCGTCAAATAGCCAACTTCTCTTTTCAGGCTATGCCCAAAGGATCGCGCTTGCTCTTTTGCCCTTTCAAGGGAAATTGCCATATCACCAATGGGGCACAGACCGGTGTCCGGATCAATATAGTCTGACCAGTCTTCAGGAGGATCTCCTGCAATCAAATCAAACATTGGGAAGCTAAGCACGTCTGTTGCCTTGTCGATATTCCTGCTGGCCGCATTGATGGCGCGAATGCTCTCATCGTCTGTAATCAATACGTTGATTTCCAAGGGAACAGTTATCCCCTCTTCACGAAAGGTAGCACGAATGCATTGACGAATGATTGACTCAATAGAAAGACGCTGCCAGGTTCGCACCTGAAATGACATGTTAATTTTAATGTTGTTCATATGTTTTCTTCCTTTGATAGCGCCCACTTACAGACCCGATGGGCTTCTTTGTGTCTTTTTTATCAGCAGATTCATATGCATTGATAATTTTCTGGACAAGTGCATGCCGCACAACATCCGCAGAAGTCAGGCGACAAATAGCAATGTCGTCAACCTCTTGCAACACACGGATTGCATCTTTCAATCCGGATGTTTTATCAGAAGGCAAGTCAATCTGTGTTACATCGCCGGTAATGACCACTTTAGAGCCAAAGCCAAGACGAGTAAGAAACATTTTCATCTGTTCCTTTGTTGTATTTTGCGCTTCATCAAGAATAATGAAGCTATCATCAAGCGTACGGCCTCTCATGTAGGCCAGGGGCGCCACTTCAATGGAGCCTCTCTCCTGGTACTTCTGGAATGTTTCGGGTCCCAGCATGTCAAAGAGCGCATCATACAATGGTCTAAGATACGGGTCCACTTTATTTTGCAGGTCACCAGGCAGGAAGCCAAGCCGCTCACCTGCTTCAACGGCCGGGCGCGTTAAGATAATTCGGTTTACTGTTCGCTCACGAAACGCAGCAACCGCCGCTGCAACAGCCAGATATGTTTTACCGGTACCAGCAGGGCCGACTCCAATTGTAATCGTGTTTTTACTTATAGCGCGCATATAATTTTGCTGCCCAACGGTCTTTGCTTTGATTGGCTTTCCTTTAGCAGTAATACAAACAACGTCTTTTGCAATCTGCTGTACCTGCCCCTCATTTCCTTCCCGGACCAGGGTAATCAAATAGCGCACTCTCTGTTCATCAATTTCCTCGCCTTTTGCAGCCAGTGATAACAGGCCCTCCAAAGCAAGAACCGCTTTCTGCGCAGATTCTTCATCGCCGGATATCTTCAAATCAGTCCCTCTGTTGGCAATGGTAACTGACAGTTCTTGCTCAATATAGCGTATATTTTCATCAAAAGAACCGAAGACCGCAATTAAGTCCTCTACCCGTTCTGCATTAACGATTCGTTCAACCATCTTCTCCATTGTTCTGTGTTATCCCCTTGTATTTATAATCAACAATCATCTCTCGACAGTCATATTCGCCGAGAACGGAATATGTCTCGTTTGTATAACTTCCAACTGTGTCAGCAGATAAAATGCTGCCCGCAGTCAAATTTGCTTGCAAGTAATTCTGCGCGTAATCATACAGCCATGCACAATCAGCTTCCTTCAACAAGATCGGTTCGACTGCATAAGTGGTTGTATGTTCCGTTACAAGCCAAATAGGAAGTGCAAAGCCGCCTGGCAGTTTGCATTCTCTAACATCATACATTTTAACACAACTGACATCCGAAATTCCACTATCTTTCCAAAAAAATATTGGATTTTTCCCAATTATTATATAGCTTTTTTGTGATTCAGAGAGAATCTCCGCTCTTCTGTATGCTTGAACAGGTGTCACGGCTTGCACATGATGCTTGGTTTCTCCATAAATTTCGCCAAGAGCACCAGTAAATTCAAGCATTTCACCCTTGTCTCTATAGCAAGATATCAGTGCCTGACCTTCGCTTACTGCCTGACCGATCGTGCAAAGGGCGGATCCTGACTGTACAGTAATCTCTTTAATAATGGCATCCCGTGTAGAAACCAAGTCTGTTAGGGAAACTTTCGGTTTCTTTTCATTTTGTATATATTTTTCATTAACACTGATGGTTGCTATACAACCGTTTGTATTAACACCGACCCAGCGCAATGTTGGAATCTTCGACAATAGCGCATTCTTTACCCTCTCACTACGTACTTCTTTTCCACGTGCACCCATTCGAATCCCACATTCTGCAGCTTGCTCTAAAACATAATTTACATTTAGGGTGTTCTCTCCCTGAACGGTAACAAATAGAATTCGGGTTGGTAACCAAAGGGCTAAAGCCAGCCATAATATAAACGACAATACGATTACCGGTCTTTTTAGAAGTCCGCCAATATAAGAAGCGAGCCCGTTTACCGTGCCAATCGTTGCGCTATCCCCTGCTCTTTCACAAATTTTAAGTGTGTTTGATAAGTCTTTGCGCTTGATTGTAAAGTGAATTGATAAATAATCAATGTACGATACATCATAAATACGAATTCCTGCTTTTTGGATTCTTCGAAGTGTGCCGGTAGGATCTGCCGATGTAACCTTCAGCTTTGCAGTACCTGCAATTTTATCCCATATCTGCATACAGTTAACCTCTAATCATTTCAACGCATTGGATTTGTCCGTTAATGATCAGACATTCTTTTGACATGCTGGAAAGTTTCAAACTGCAGCCGCGGACAACGAGTTTTCCAAAGCAAGTTCCTATATGAATTTCGTCCTGGCTGTACTCATACACACCGAGATGTCTTTCGATATATAAGCGTGTGTCACCACACAGTTCAATAATTGGACGCTTGGGGAGACTCTCTGCAATCAATTCGTCCGAAGAAATTCTATTTATCGCTTTCTTAAAACCACCCATATGCTCACTCCTTTTATAAAAGTCTATGAGTGTCGGTGATGTTTTTTTCTGCCACCGCATAGATTCTTATGGGGTGCCGATATGAAAAGAAAACTGATATATGTTTTGATCTTTCTATATGCATTATTTGATGCAAAAACTGTTGCAAGAGGAGCTGCAGATGGTCTGGAGCTTGTAACAGCGGTTGTAATCCCATCTTTATTCCCGTATATTTTCCTAGGTATGCTATGCAGCCAGGCGATTCAAGGCTCCAGTTCATTTCTTTTGAAACCATTAGAGAAAATATGCGGCATTCCTGAAGGTTGCGGTAATTTATTCCTGATCGGCATATTGGGCGGATATCCGGTCGGAGCACAAGTTGTTACTGATGCATACAAGCAAGGGTTTATTACTAAAAGCACAGCTGAACGCCTTTTGGGGTTCTGTAACAATGCGGGGCCCGGCTTTATTTTCGGAATGATTGGCGGTATTCTGCAGAATGCTCTCCTATGTTGGATATTATGGATCGGGCAGATACTTTCAGCTATAATCGTTGGTGCAATCCTACCGGGAAAAGGTCGCCAAATATGCCGAATGAAAGTACAAAGACCAACATCTATATCAGAAACACTGGAAAAGACTGTGCTTGTTTGTGCAAAAGTTGCAGGTTGGATCATACTGTTCAGAACGTTGATAGCAATATTGGAGAAATGGATTCTTGGAGGGTCAGCAAACATATGGAAAGTGTGTGTAGCTGGCATATTAGAACTTTCTAACGGTTGTATTTATGTGAACGGCATTGATTCTTCCCTATCGGCTTTGTTGATTTTAGGTTCATTACTATCCTTTGGGGGAATATGCGTACATTTACAGACCAAATCTGTTTGCAAATGCCTACTACTGAAACAATATTTGATAGCGAAAATATTGCAAGCAATCATTGTTATTCCAATTATATGCATTCTTTGGAAAATTACAGTAGCATTCTTTGGCGATATGTAGTACAATAAGAGCCGAAAGGGGCGATACTATGCTTTTTCGCAAAAAAATAGCGCGTGCATGCAGTTATTGTCAATATGCAACCAAACTCAATGACGAGCAAATTCTCTGCGTAAAGAAAGGTGTTCGTCCTGCATACAGTTCCTGCAGAAAATTTCAATACGATCCTTGCAAGCGCATCCCGGCACGTGCTAAGCAAATCGATTTTACGAAATATAATGAAGAAGACTTTAGTCTTTAAAACCCCGGAAAGCTCAGCTTTCCGGGGTTTTATTATTGCAATTTTTCGAGGAATTCTTCCTCACTGAGGATTGGGATGCCAAGCTCTTTTGCCTTGCGTTCCTTTGATCCGGCATTTTCGCCAACAACCACAAAACTCGTTTTCTTAGATACGGATCCGGACACCTTACCACCAAACAACTCAATTTTATCCGATGCCTCTTCCCTTGTAAACATCGTAAGCGCGCCGGTGAGCACAAATGTCATTCCATCAAATCTTCTATCTGCTATGACTCTAAGACTGTTAAAATTCACGCCTGCATCCCGCAATCTGGAAATCATATGCACAGATTGGGGCTGTGAGAACCATTGCGCAATAAAGCGAGCAGTTACATCACCGATATCAGGAATTTCCATCAGTTCCTCAGGCGTAGCATGCATAAGCGCATCCATCGTTCCAAAGGTAGATGCAAGAACCTTGCCCGTCTTTTCGCCTACCTGGCGGATACCAAGTGCATAGATCAATTTTGATAAATCTCTTTGCTTGCTTTCTTCGATTGCGGAAAGCAGTTTATTCGCTGCTACTTCGCCGCTTTGCCACAAACTCTTCAGTTCATCAAGGGTTAAATAGTAAATGTCAGCGGGAGATTTAAGACTCCCTCTCTCAATCAACGCATCAACGATAGCACTTCCAAGGCCGTCAATGTCCATTGCATCTCTGCTAACGAAGTGGGAAATATTCCGCGACAGTTGAGCCGGGCATTCAGCACCGCTACACCGCAAAAATGCACCATCATGATCTTTGAGCGTCGGAGCACCGCAAACCGGACAAGCAGCAGGCAAAACATACGGAACAGTTCCGGCAGGCCGCTTGGAAAGATCAACACTTAAAATTTCAGGAATAATCTCTCCGGCCTTACGAATTGCCACCGTATCACCAATGCGGATATCCCGCTCCGAAATGAAATCCTGATTATGCAATGTGGCATTTGTGACCGTCGTGCCTGCTAACCGCACCGGCCTAACCACGGCTTTGGGCGTTAGAACACCGGTCCTACCCACTTGAACAACGATATCCTCCACCACCGTAGGTTTAATTTCAGGGGGATACTTATATGCTGCAGCCCAGCGAGGGAATTTCGCGGTTGTGCCCAAGCGGTCTCGTAAGAGCAGGTCATCCACTTTAATGACAGCGCCATCAATGTCGCATGCCAGCTGCTCACGGTTTTCATTAATCGAAGCGACCTCATGATTGATTTGCTCCTTAGTATCTAACAAAGCATAAGGTACGACTTTAAACTGTAATTCCTTCAAATAGGCCAGGGATTGACTATGGGTTGTAAAGGTCACACCATCCGCCAATTGCACGTTAAATACCAGGATATCCAATCCTCTCTGGGCAACAATTTGCGGGTTTAACTGCCGCAGAGAGCCCGCAGCAGCGTTTCTGGGATTAGCAAATAAGGGTTTCCCTTCTTCCTCTTGCCGCGCATTCAGCTTCTCAAAGCTCTTTTTGGGCATGTATACTTCACCGCGAACAATAAGGCGTGGAGGAGCATTCTGCAAAACCATTGGGATAGAGCGAATCGTCTTCAGATTTTCTGTAACGTCCTCGCCTACAACTCCATCTCCTCGTGTCGCGCCACGAACAAAGATACCGTTTTCATACTCTAATGCCACAGATAGTCCATCGATTTTCGGCTCAATTGTAAAGGCAGTATCGGGGTATACCGCTTGAATTTTGTCAAGAAACTCATTCAGTTCCTCCATGGAAAACACATCCTGCAAGCTCATAAGAGGAACAGCGTGATTGATTTTCTCAAACTTACTAAGTGCCTGCCCGCCTACACGGAGTGTAGGAGAATCTTGTTGAACATACTGGGGATTCTCTGCCTCCAAGATCTCCAATTCGCGCAATAACCGGTCATATTCAAAGTCAGGCATTTCCGGGTTATCAAGCACATAGTATAAATAATTCGCATGATTTAAAACTCGGGTAAGTTCTATGATTCTTTCTTTAATTTCCATAGTTTCCTCCGGTTTGAAAATAAGTGTCAGGCACATTTCCAACGATAATGGTCTGTGCCACTACCACTTGGCTGGCAACTGTAAAGCTATTGGTCTGTCCCAAAACAAGAACAGTCACATCTACACTGATCTGCATAATCAGTTGATGCAATGTTTGGTTGATGCCGGCTTGGGTAAAGCTACTGGAAAATGCGGCTTCAGAATTGCGAATGGAAAGTATGTTGACCGGAATTTGCGGCCCCCTTCCGGAAAGAAATTCCGGCAAGAATATACTGCCTAACGGAATGCCTAAATCCGACGTATCTAACGCCAAAATATCATCATTGATGATGTTGATCACATCCGTCTTCAAGCGATTAACTTCGCTCATGTTTGTTTTAAGTGCAGTAATGCGTCCGTTTATATCTTTCTCGAAATACACCATTCGATCGTACTGGATGTTCCCTGTTTCAATCTGCCTGTCAATTGCATCGTTAATGAGATCTGACGTGCTGTTCTTGACCTGCGTTTCTGACAGGGCGCAAATCGCTTCCCGATATTTCGAACGAAATGCAAAGAAACCAGCGGACATAAGTACAATTAGCACAACAAGAAGGATGAGAAATCTGCGAATGGGTTTTTTCATAAAATCCCCCCGCAGGAGTATATGTGCAATGTAAAAACTTATGACAGCTTTTTAAGATACTGTGCCGCAGTATTTAGCATAAGCTTTTTGGTGCCAATTTTATCAAATGCAATCTCAAGCATTGCATCGCCACCCATTTTTAAAACGGTAAGGACCATTCCCTTTCCAAAAGCCGTATGCTGAACCATATCGCCTTTATTCAAAGATAATGCAGGTGCTTTGTGTGCAGATATCGTTGTCGGTGCAGGTATCTTTGGTGCATATCCGGTCTGGATAGGTTTTACATATGGGCGTTCATCAAAGAATGCCTGGTTCTGTGTAGAATAAGAAGTCACATAGCTCCCCTTTTTCACAGTTAAGTTTTCAGGGATCTCCCGAAGAAAACGGGATTGCATACCAGGCGTTGTTTTACCATAGAGCATTCTCTGGCGCGCATAAGAAATTGTGAGGTTTTTCTTTGCACGAGTAATTGCCACATAGCAAAGTCTTCTCTCCTCTTCCATTTCCTCGCGATCACCAATGGATCTCATTCCGGGAAACAGACCGTCTTCAAATCCGACGAGATAGACATTGGGAAATTCAAGTCCTTTGGCTGAGTGCATCGTCATCATAACCACAGCATCATCGGAATCGTTGTATTCCTCGATATCAGTATATAATGCAATTTCTTCCAAGAATCCGGCTAAAGAAGGTGCTTCGGCATTTTGCAGATAAGCCGCAATGCTCGACTTCAATTCCTTTACATTTTCTATCCGCGTCTTATTTTCCTCTGTCGGCTTTGATTCTAAAGCCTGAAGGTATCCGGTCCGTGTAAGAACCTGGTCGTAAAACTCCGGTAAAGGCATGCCATTTTCAAGCATCCCGGCCAAATCTTCAATAATGGCAGTAAAGGCGAGGAATTTGTTCGCAACTTTCTCCAACGGGCCATAGGAATAGGGGTCGTTAATAACCTTATAAAGACTACACCCCTCTGCTTGGGACATTCTCTGCGCTGTTTCCAGCGCTTTCGGTCCGATGCCTCTTGTGGGATTATTGATGATTCTTGTTAGCCGCAAATCGTCGTTGCGGTTATTGATCACACATAAATATGCCAGCATATCCTTGACTTCGGCGCGGTCGAAAAAGCGCGTGCCGCCAATCACACGGTAAGGGATGCCATTTCGTTTAAAGGCATATTCCAGAGCATTAGACTGGGCATTGGTCCTATAAAGGATTGCATTGCTCTTAAATCCATCTTTAGCAACGCCACGAAGAATTTGACCGGCGATATAAGAAGCCTCTGTACCCTCATCTGAAGCCTCATAAATGGTTATCGGATTTCCGGGACCATTATTGGTCCACAGACTCTTTCCTTTTCTTCCAAGATTATGAGAGATCACTTCGTTTGCCGCACTGAGAATCGACTGTGTAGAACGATAGTTCTGTTCGAGGCGAATGACCTTCGCACCTTTATATTGCTTCTCAAAGTCCAGAATGTTTTCAATTGTCGCTCCACGGAATCGGTAAATACTTTGGTCGTCGTCACCAACGACACAAATATTTTCACGGTATCCGGATAATAAGGACGTAAGAAGATACTGCATATGGTTGGTATCCTGGTACTCGTCCACTAATACATAGCGAAATTTTATTTGATAGTAGTGACGAACATCATCGTGATTTTGCAGCAATTCTACCGTTCGGAAAATAATATCGTCAAAGTCAAGTGCATTGTTCTCTTTTAACTTTTGCTGATAGGTCTTGTATGCACGAGCTATATGGTACAGACGCATATCGTGGGCATGCTTGACATTCTCCATCATTTCATCGGGGCTGACCATACGATCCTTTTCACGACTTATGATGGACAAGGCCATTTTAGCGGGAAAGGTCTTATCATCGAGGCCCATGTCACGGATGATTTCTTTCATAATGCGCTCACTGTCAGCTGTATCATAAATAGTAAAATCCGTGGAATAACCGATTTTTTCGATTTCCCTGCGTAAAATACGGCAGCAAGCACTATGGAACGTCATCGCCCAAACATTCTGGCCGCCATCACCCAAAATATTGCACAGCCGCTCTTTAAGTTCATTCGCCGCTTTGTTTGTAAATGTAATAGCAATAATATTCCACGGAGCGACCGGCTCTACGGCACAAAGGTAATCTGCGCGTGCCTTATCTGTCGAACTGTTAATGTTATCCGTATTTTCTAAAAACAGAACATCTTCTTCCGTTACGGAATCCGGAACAAGTGTGCAGTCGCTACCGCAACCAAAACGAATCAGGTTGGCTATTCGGTTGATAAGAACTGTTGTCTTACCGCTGCCAGCACCTGCCAAAAGCAAAAGAGGTCCTTCAGTTGTCATAACAGCCTTCCGCTGTTCCGGATTCAGGTCTTTAAATTGACCTTCTATGTAGCGTCGGCGAGCCGTAATGAAACGGTTAATCCAAGAATCAGTCATAATACACCTACTGTAATTTGATGATACTATTTTAACCGATTTTCAAACAAAGGTAAAGTGCTAATATATACATTTTAGTGATTCTTTCAAATGATTTAGCGCCTTCTTTTCAATTCTTGATACCTGTACCTGACTGACTTGCATCACCGTAGCAACGCGAGACTGAGTCAACCCATGATAGTAACGCAGTTTAACCACAAGAGCCTCTTTTTCAGGCAATAAGCGGATGGCTTCTTGCAAAGAGATCTGCTCAAGTATTACCTCCTCCGTCTTTGGATCAGCTAATACTTTTTCTAGGGAAAATCCCTCCTCACCTTTTGTGTTTTGCATCGACTCTGTGGTCGCCGTTGCAACCTCTGCTTCAACAATTTCTTCAGGCAGGAAACCGGTTGCAGCAGAAATTTCCGAAAGTGTTGGCTCTCTTCCCAATGTATTAAGCAGTCTGTTGCGTGCGCTTGTAACAGAGAACGCCCTTTCCTTTAAAACCCTTGATACTTTTATGGCCCCATCATCTCGCAAAAAACGTCTGATTTCACCAGAAATCTTTGGCACTGCATAGGTCGAAAACTGTGTGCCAAAGTCTACGTCAAACCCATCAACTGCCTTTAAAAAGCCTAAACATCCCAGCTGATACAAGTCCTCAACGTCAGTACCTCTGCCAAAATATCGCCTGGCAATGGACCAAATCAGTCCGGCGTTTTCATTTAACAGCGTTTCTTTTGCGGTTTTATCACCGGATTGTGACAGCCGGATCAAGTCTTCTGTCCGACTCATTTTTTCCGCTGAATCTTCCGTCGCATATGTACGGTTGTACCCTTGCCAACAGTCGATGTAACACGAAATGTTGTCATAAAGTTTTCCATAATCGTAAAGCCCATGCCGCTTCTTTCGCTGCCACCGGTTGTATACATCGGCATCTTCGCTTTTTCCAAGTCGACAATTCCAACGCCTTTATCTTTCACTACAATGTCCAAAATCCCGTCTTTCAGGATACGACACCGCATCGATATTGTTCCGTATCCATCCGGATACGCGTGCACAATACAATTCGTAACTGCTTCTGACACAGCAGTACGTATATCCCCCAGTTCTTCCAGTGTGGGGTCCATCTGGGCAGCAAAGGCTGCAACAACAGAACGTGCAAACGCTTCATTCGTGCTTTTGCTTGGAAACTCCAAGGCCATATAGTTATCAAATTTCATCATACTCGCTCCTTAATTTCTACTAATTTATCCAATCCGGATGTGCGGAAAACTTTTTCCGGCTGTTTTTGAATTCCGGATAATACCAATTTTCCATCTATTTTGTTCATCTGGCGTAAAGCATTGATTACAACGGCAATTCCTGAAGAATCCATAAAGGTTACATCTTCAAAATCCAATACACAGATCCTGGGATTGTAGGCTTCAACTTTAGCTGCAATCGCCTCTATATAGCCCTTTGCACGGTGGTGATCTATCTCTCCTGTCAGGATGATCGTAAGTTTTCCATCCTGCAGTAAACTTGTTAATTGCATAATTGCTCCTCCTTTCGTAAATGCAATATTAGTATAGAAAACCGTTTTTGCACTTTGCAGTCGTAATGGGTAAAAAAAATACAGCGCGCAAACATTTTGTTTACGCGCTGTAAATATGAAATTGTAGTTACAGTTTTCTCAGAGCAGCCGCACTTTCTTCCAATTGGCTGATCAGGTCTCTTGCCTTGGTTGCCTTTTCTCTCTCAGCATCCACAACAGCTTGAGGCGCTCTTGCAATGAAGTTTTCATTGGAGAGTTTCCCTTCCAGCATGGCAAGATTCTTTCTTGCCTTTTCCAGTTCCTTATCAATGCGTTCCAGCTCTTTTGCCACATCCACAAGCTCACCCATAGGAATATAGAGCTTGGCGTCTGCGGTAGTGCAGCAAACCATTCCGTCAATATTTTCGGGTTCTTTGTCCAGAATCGTCACATTTTCTGCGTAAGCCAGGCGCTGAATGAAACCCTCGCCTTCTTTGTACATATGGGCTTTAGAGGACAACACAAACAGGGCAGCCTTTCTGGAGGGGGGAACATTCATTTCAGCTCTTCTGTTCCGGATTGCACGGATGGCATCCATAACGGATTCCATTTCCGCTTCTTCCTTTGTAAATTGCAAATCAGCTCTGAATTCAGGCCACTTTGCCACAATCAGTGCTTCTTCATCGTGAGGCAAGCTCTGCCAAATTTCCTCTGTGATGAAGGGCATAAAGGGATGCAGCAGTCGCAACGTCTGATCAAGCACATAAACGAGAACACGAAGTGCTGTTTCTTTCTGTGCTTCATCGTCGCTATACAGTCTTGCCTTTGTCAATTCAATATACCAGTCGCAGTAGGTGTCCCACAGGAAATCATAAATCTTCTGAATAGCAACGCCCAGTTCGTACTTATCAAGATTGTCTGTAACTTCCTTGATAAGGTTATTCAGCTTGGAAAGCACCCACTTGTCAGCAGCGGTAAGGAATTCGATCTCCGGTAAGGCGTTCTTTGCATCTTCTTTCAGATTCATCAGCACATAACGGCTGGCATTCCAAAGCTTATTGGCAAAATTCCGCATTGCTTCACAACGTTCCACATAGAAACGCATATCGTTTCCAGGGGAGTTGCCGGTGATCATATTCATACGCAGAGCATCGCAGCCGTATTTCTCGATCATTTCCAGAGGGTCGATACCGTTACCCAGGCTCTTGGACATCTTTCTGCCCTTGTCATCACGGACGAGGCCGTGAATAAGAACGGTGTGGAAAGGTGTTTTTTTCATATTCTCGCAGCCGGAGAAGATCATTCTGGCCACCCAGAAGAAAATGATGTCATAGCCGGTTACAAGCACATCTGTAGGATAGAAATACTGCAGGTCCTCGGTATTCTCAGGCCAGCCAAGGGTCTCAAAGGGCCACAGAGCAGAAGAAAACCATGTATCCAGCACATCGGGATCTCTTTCAATATTGGTGCTACCACACTTTTCACAGCAAGTTGCATCATCTCGGGAAACAGTCATATGGCCGCACTCAGCACAAGTCCAGGCAGGAATCTGATGGCCCCACCAAAGTTGACGGGAAATACACCAGTCGCGAACATTTTCCATCCAATTCAAATACGTCTTGCTGAAACGCTCGGGTACAAACTTGGTCTCCCCTTCTTTTACAACACGGATTGCTTCTTCAGCCAGGGGCCTCATCTTTACGAACCATTGAGCGGAGATGATAGGCTCCACATCATTGTGGCAACGATAGCAAGTTCCCACATTATGAGCGTGATCGTCAACTTTTACCAGGTAGCCCTGCGCTTCCAGATCCGCAACAATCTGCTTTCTGGCCTCATAGCGATCCAACCCTTCATACTTGCCGCCAAAGGCGTTCACAACACCGTTGTCATCCAGCACGCGAATCACTTCAAGATTGTGGCGCAAGCCAACTTCAAAGTCGTTGGGGTCGTGTGCAGGAGTCATCTTCACGCAACCGGTACCAAAGTCCATTTCTGCGTAACCATCCGCGACAATGGGGATTTCCTTATTAACCAGAGGAAGAATCACTGTCTTACCTACGATATGGGTATAACGAGTATCGTCCGGATTCACGCACACACCTGTATCACCCAGCATAGTTTCCGGACGAGTGGTTGCAACAACAACTTCGCCGGTTCCGTCAGCCAGCGGATAGCGGATATGCCACAGATGACCGGGCTTATCTACATATTCAACCTCAGCATCAGAAAGGGCTGTCACACAATGGGGGCACCAGTTGATAATTCTGCTTCCCTTATAGATAAGACCTTTTTCATAAAGAGACACAAACACTTCACGAACGGCCTTAGAGCAACCCTCGTCCATCGTAAAGCGAGCACGGTCCCAATCGCAGGAAGCACCCAGTTTCTTTTGCTGCTGCACAATCCGGTTGCCATACTTATGCTTCCAGTCCCATACACGTTCCAGGAAACGCTCACGGCCAAGGTCATAGCGGGTTAAGCCTTCCTTGCGAAGTTCTTCTTCCACTTTGATCTGCGTAGCAATACCTGCATGGTCAACACCGGGAAGCCAGAGCGCATTGAAGCCCTGCATACGTTTATATCGGATCAGTGTATCCTGCAAAGTGGCATCCATTGCGTGACCCATATGCAGCTGACCGGTTACATTGGGGGGAGGCATTACAATCGTAAAAGGCTTAGCATCCCTTCCCTTTCTGGGCTTGAAATAGCCGCCTTTTTCCCACATGTCATAGATTTCTTGTTCTACTTGTTGCGGTTCATACACTTTCGGAAGTTCTCTTAACATCAGAAGATCTCCTTTCAAATAAAACACGCCCTGAGCAAACGCTCAGGGCGGAATATACATTCCGTGGTACCACCTGAATTCCCAACATGGGCACTCGAATGCTATAACGGGCATTCCCGAGCCTTCCTACTTTCTTCAAAAGGCCTGCTCCAGGGCGACAATCTAACACATTCCTGTATGTTCACACCAACCACATACTCTCTGAAAGGAATTGAGGGCAGATCCTCCCCTTCTTCGCATTTAACGTAGTAAAAGTAACACAGAAAACACATTATGTCAACAATAATTGCTAACAATCTTGACTATATAAGAAATAAACATATAATATACGTATGAGGTAGGAGGAATGACTATGAAACTATCCTTAATTGTCCCCTGCTATAATGAAGCAGAAAATGTAAAACCATTTCAGGATGCAGTAATTGAAGCTTTCAAGGATTGCAACTATGATTACGAGATCGTATATATCGATGACGGAAGCCGAGATGCAACACTACACAATCTGAAGAAGCTCCACAATGCGCAGCGCTGCCCTACAAGGGTGGTTAGCTTCTCCCGTAACTTTGGTAAAGAAGCCGGAATCTATGCCGGTCTTGAAAATTCCAAGGGTGACTATGTTTGTATTATCGATGGTGACCTGCAGCAACGTCCCGAAATCGTGCGACAGATGGTGGAAATCTTAGATACGCAACCGGAATACGATGTGGTAGCTGCCTACCAGGATGGTCGAAAGGAAAACAAGTTCGTTTCCTTCCTGAAAAAGGGATTCTATCGCGTGATCAACCGGCTAGCCAGCGTTAACCTGAAGCACGATGCAAGCGATTTTCGCACTATGCGCCGCAGCGTTGTTGAAAGCATTTTGTCGCTGGGCGAGTACCATCGTTTTTCAAAAGGCATTTTTGCATGGGTTGGATACGACACATGCTTTATTCCTTATCAAGTATGTGAACGCAATGCCGGCAAGAGCAAATGGGGCGTACGTCGGTTGCTGAACTATGCGATTGACGGCTTAATAGGCTACACAACAAAACCATTAAAAATGGCAACATTCCTTGGCATTTTGACCGCCCTGGCGTCCTTAATTTATCTATTGGTCGTGGTACTCCAGAAAATTATCGCAGGAATTGATATACCCGGTTATGCAACAATCATCGTGCTGATCCTATTTCTCGGCGGTATGCAACTTCTGTGTATCGGCGTGATTGGTGAATATGTTGGCAGAACATTCGAGCAAAGCAAGCAGCGTCCCATCTACCTGGCAAAGGAAATCCTTGATTATGATAAGAAAAAAGGTGGCTTCTGAGGAAGCCACCTTTTTATAATTTCGCATGCACTTCTTTAAGCTTCTTTCGAATAGACAGTAGGTCTTCAAAAGTTTCGGGTCTTTTGTAAACATCGCGCAAAAGTGCGGAAGGATGGTACATCGCCATATGCCAAACACCATCAATGCACATCCAGTCACCATGGCTGAGCGTGATTTTGAAGTTAGGGCTCATGATTTTCTTCGCAGCAATGCGACCCAAACAAATAATGATTTTAGGGTTAACCGCCCGAATCTGTTCGCGTAAATACTCTATGCAGGCTTCTTGCTCATCGTCAGCAGGATCTCTGTTCATAGGAGGACGGCATTTCACGATATTGGCAATATACACCTTTGTCCGGTCCAGGTCAATGATGGAAAGCATCTCATCGAGAAACTTACCGGCAGCGCCGACAAAGGGCTCTCCCTGCAGATCCTCGTTTTCTCCAGGGCCTTCTCCAATAAGCATTATATCTGCGTCCTCTTTACCAACACCAAACACAAGATTGGTGCGAGTTTGCCAAAGAGAACACTTTTTGCAAGATTCGCATCTGCATTTTAGATCATTTAGGCTCATTATATATTTCTCTTTCTGCGACGTCTTTTGTGAATGATCCTGGCAATTTTCTTATTATATCGAAGGAACAGAAATGCGGCAATAAACAAAATAGCAACAATCACAAGAATGATGCCCATTGACGATCCGTCAGACTCTTCCTCTACCCTATCTGTAATAATATCCCCTTGAAGGATGTCCACCTTGTTCAGCGAAAAAAGCGGTGCGCTGGCTACGCAGTTTGAACCATAATAAATGTCAACAGTACCATGGGGTGCTCCTTTTTCAATGGGTGCAGCCATAATACCGGTTTCATGGTAGACAAAGCGCAGATCATCCGTATCAACACCATTTGGAAGTACGGTTTTGTAAGAATCATGGACACCTATGAAAAGATTGGCATCGGCATTTGCCATAGGATATTGCTTTAAAACCTGACCGGAATGGAAAATTTGCACAGTGCGCAAGCCCTGGAAACCCATATCCAGCAATGCAGTCGTTTCAGGGAAGCCGCCAAAAGTGCTGATTGAACCGCCGGAATAGATGTTCCTGCAGCCCATAACCACGCTAATGAGATTCATCGAGCCCTTTTTTGCCGTTGCAGCAACACAACGTGTTCCATCATTGGCAACGCCGGTTCGTCCTCCTGTTACTCTGGAGTCGTAGTATACGCTCATTGTCGCGCGGCTGATCAAATAATTGTTTGTTGTGAGAATCCTCTCACCTTTTAGATTCGTCTGCGGAACAGAATAGTCTTTTGCGCCGATGAGTTTTGCAAAAGTTTCATTTTTGGAAGCGTAGGCAAGCAGCTTTGCCGCGTCGCGGGCAGTTGTATATTGGTCGTCATCATGCAACCCGTGGGGGTTTGTATAATTGGAGGAAGTGCAGCCGATGGAAGTGACAAAGGCATTCATTCGCTCAGCAAATTTCTCCATAGACCCATCGATGTGCACAGCAATAACCGCTGCGGCATCATTACCGGAGCCAACCAGCATGCAGTACAACAAGTCAAGTAAGGGCATCTCTTCACCGGGTTGGAGGCCAACAGAAACTGCATCCCAAGGAATTAAGCTTAAAGTCAATTCGTCGGCTACAGCCACTTCATCAAGATCAGCCTGCTCAATGGCAACAATGGCCGTTACGAGTTTTGCAAGGCTGGAAGGCGACATTCTCTGATCAGGGTTCAGCGCATATAGAAGTGTATCACTGTTCGTCTCATATAAAATTGCCGCCTCAGTATTATTTATCGGGCTGGAACCGAGAAGCGGATTGGCGCCGTCAAGGGTATTGCAACCATTTATTATGGAATTATCTATGTCTTCTTCAGCAAAAACCGAAACCGGTGCCATTAGCATAGCGAGCGCAAGAATATAGCACAGGAGTTTGCCAAAGCCTTTCATAATTTTCATATTTCCACCCCAAATAAAACTGTAACACTTGTGTAAAAGGAAAACATCGTGTATAATTACGTTGTATTATAGCATTATTTGCAGCCGTAGTCAATGCAGGAGGTGATTCCTTTGAAAAAAACCACATATGTCATCTTGACGGTAACCTTGGTATTTATAGGAATCATTGCCGGTGTATTTATTGGTAGGAATTCAAAGGGGACCTGGCTCACCCTTGATCCTTCCTCCGACAATACACCAGCTGCCACTGAGGAAGCAATGAAACCCGAGGAGATCGGTAAGATCAACCTAAACACAGCTGGAAAAAATGAACTTACCCTCCTTCCAGGAATTGGAAATGCAAAAGCATCTAAAATCATCGAATATAGAGAAGCCTATGGCAGGTTTACCTGCATTGAAGACTTAATATATGTAGACGGCTTTAGTTACACAATGATTGAACAGCTGCGGCCATATGTAACAGTGGGAGGTTAATATGAAAATTCTTGTTGTAGATGACGAAACTTTATTGGTAAAAGGCATTCGTTTAAACCTTCAGAACGAAGGATATGAAGTTATTACCGGTTCCAACGGCATTGAAGCCGTTCAAGCAGCACAAACGCAATCTCCCGATTTGATCATACTGGATGTAATGATGCCAGAGATGGACGGGCTGGAAGCTTGTACGCACATCAGAGAATTCTCGCAAGTGCCTATCATCATGCTAACCGCAAAGGCAGATGATATGGATAAGTTGATGGGTTTTGAGCAAGGCGCAGATGATTATCTTACCAAACCCTTCAATATTCTCGAGTTAAAAGCACGGATTCGTGCACTCCTGCGCCGCAGTCAGGCGAACATAGCAACCCAAACACAACATTTCCAGATTGGAAGCATCAGTCTCGATCCGGAAGGACGAAACGCATACAAAGATGGTGTTCTTGTAGAGCTGACTGCCAAAGAGTTTGATGTGATTGAGTTGCTTATGCGAAATGCAAACCGCGTTTACTCACGGGAGGCATTGCTTGATACCCTTTGGACATATGAATACCGAAGCGATATCCGAACGGTAGATGTCCATATACGCAGATTGCGTGAAAAGTTGGAAGAAAATCCTGCAGACCCGCAATATATCATGACGAAATGGGGCGTTGGCTATTACTTCAGAAAATAATTCAAGAAAGATGTTTCGCTATACCGGGTCGCACTTCCGGTATGCGATTTTATACATTGTTCTTACATTTATTGCAATGCTGTTTCTCAACGTATATTCCTCAAAAACAAACCAGTCAATCTTTTACAGCAACAAGCAATCCTATATGCTTGAGCGTTGTCAATTAGTGGCTGTTGAAGTCTCGGAATTGGATGTTCTGAATCACAGTACCACTTCCAAAGCGGTTAATGCACTCGGAAACTTACGTGTCAGCAGAATAATTGTTACAGATAGTACCGGTATGGGTATCTATGATTCCCTTCCTCAAATGGAGGCCGTCGGGAAATATGTGATGTATCCAGAGGTTGTTGACGCTCTTAGAGGAAATGATGTATTTACTTGGAAATATGAGGATGCGGCAATGCTCTCAAAAGCATCTTGCCCCATAATGAACGGCACAACAATTGTCGGCAGTGTATATATCGTTGAGTACGATACCCAGCAAGGTGCGGTTATGCAATACCAACAGCGAAGCACCCTGACTGTAACGATTATCCTTGAGGCTCTCCTCATCATTGTTTCTCTAATCTTCTCAAAAGCATATAGTCACCGAATTAAAAAACTGACGAAATCCATTGGAACGATCAGAACCGGTGACTACACCGCCAAAGTATCTGTTGGCGGCAACGATGAACTCACGGTTTTGGGAGATGAATTTAACGATTTGGTTGATATTCTTCACACATCTGAGGAAACCAGGCGCCAGTTCGTCTCTGATGCGTCCCATGAGTTAAAGACGCCGCTTGCATCAATCAAATTGCTTTCAGACTCCATATTGCAAAACGAAATGGACTCCGAGACCATACGCGAGTTTGTTGGCGATATTGGCAATGAAGCAGATCGCTTAACAAGAATGACGCAAAAGCTCCTCTCACTGACAAAAGTCGAGTCTGACAGTGAAAAGAGCAGAGAAATCACATGGATTGGACCTACAATGGAAAAAGTTGCTAAAATGGTTTCTGTAATTGCGCAGGAGAAAAACATCACGGTTGATGTAATGATCAAGCGTGACTGCAGCATTCTTATCATTGAAGACGATCTTTATCAGATTTTGTTTAACCTGGCTGAAAACGGTGTAAAGTACAATAAAGCAGGCGGATCTCTCACGCTAAAACTGGATCGTTTGGAAGATGATGCAATACTTCAGGTTGTGGACACGGGAGTTGGTATCCCGGAAGACGCAATTAGCAGAATTTTTGAACGTTTTTATCGTGTGGATAAGGCCCGATCCCGCCAAACCGGTGGTAGCGGACTTGGCTTGTCCATTGTAAAAACAATGGTGGAGCGAAACGATGGTACAATTGAAGTCACAAGTGTGGATCAGGTTGGTACCACTTTCACAGTCTCCTTCCCCGTCTTTGATATGGAGGTAGATGCAGTATGAGATATTTGATTGTTATCCTCTGCATTCTTTTGGTCTTCTCCCTAATCGGTTGCACCCAACAAAATGAGTTTATCTCGCCCGTTGCATTTTACTACTGCGCCAAAGATATTGACCATAAAAACGGCGGCGATGTGTTTATCAAAGAATATCGGGAAGGTGCTGACTTTTCTTCTGATGTCTTGTTATTATTTAATGAGTATCTAAAAGGCCCAGCGAATGATGGCTTATATAACCCGTTCCCTGAAGGAAGCTACATTAAAGATGCAAAACGGGACGGAAATGCCCTTACTCTTAACCTAAGTGAACACTTTGACAAATTACCGCTCGATGAGCTTGCTTTTGCGACTGCATGCCTTGCACAAACTGCATTCGAGTACACCTCCGTCCAGGTTCTATTGCTGATTCCCAGCGGGACATTTATCGATGGCAGCACCTACAAGACATTCACGTCAGACAGCTTCATTTACTCTGACCAAAACATTTCTTATGCGCCGCTGCAGTGAGGATAAAAAGATGAAATTCATTAGCTGGAATGTGAACGGTCTGCGCGCTTGTATGCAAAAAGGCTTCCTGGATTTTTTCCGGGAAGCCAATGCAGATTTTTTCTGTTTACAGGAAACGAAACTGCAGGCAGGCCAAATTGTGCTTGATCTGCCCGGTTACAATCAATATTGGAACTACGCGGATAAAAAAGGTTACTCCGGAACTGCAATCTTCTGCAAAGAAAGGCCTATTCAGGTAGAATACGGCATCGGCGTCGAAGGCATGGACACAGAAGGACGAGTCATTACGTTAGAATTCAATGATTACTATCTGATAACCTGCTACACGCCAAACTCTCAAAGAGAACTGGCACGGCTCCCCTATCGTCTGCAATGGGAAGAAGCTTTTTTGAGGTATATTTGCAAGTTAGATGCACAAAAACCCGTTATTCTCTGCGGTGATCTCAACGTTGCACATAAGGAAATTGATTTGAAAAATCCGAGTTCAAATAAGCATAATGCCGGTTTTACCGTCGAAGAAAGGGCTGCGTTCGGGAAACTGTTATCACACGGATTTATAGATACATTTCGCTGCTTATATCCTGACCTTACCGGCATGTACTCCTGGTGGAGTTATATGTTCCAAGCCAGAAAGAATAACGCAGGCTGGCGCATAGATTATTTTGTTGTTTCAGAACGATTGCGTGATAAAATTTCTAATGCGACAATTCATACAGACATTTTCGGGTCAGACCATTGTCCCGTTTCCCTGGAACTCACCTTATAAATGCAATTCCAATTTGATCCCCCCGGAAGACCACCTTGGCGTTTTCGAGGTTTTTAAGATACGGAAACGGTGCTTTGTTGGTAATAGGAATAAAGATATTGGGCCTTGCTATGGGAATAAGCCAAAAATGCATCTTTTCATTTGGGATTTTCTTGCACGGGATTTTTGTTTCCACGTAGTAACTACCCCCATATTTCGTGCATGTACCTAAATTAATGAAGTCATTATCAGTTTGTATGTAGATTTTACAGGGCACACCGGTTAGGATCTTGCTTTTACAGCATATCTTATAATATAGCCCTTGTTGTACAATCTCTGCACTTCCACAAAGAACATTTCCAAAATGTATTGGATACATTACAGCACCCCCACATTGCAATTTATGCAGTGTGGGGGTGCAATATTCACATAATACGGCCATTATTTAAACCAAAACTAACCAGTATTGCATCGTCAACAAGGGCCATTGTCCCTTCATCCAGCTTACCCATATGCTCACGCAAGCGTCGCTTATCAATCGTTCTCACTTGTTCCAGCAATATGATCGAGTCCTTACTTAACCCAACACTCCCACCACATATATTGATATGTGTAGGTAATCGCGCTTTTCCAGTTTGACTGGTAATCGCTGCCGCAATTACAGTTGGAGAGTGTTTATTGCCGGTGTCATTTTGTATGATCAGCACCGGTCTGGTGCCGCCTTGCTCACTTCCAACAACCGGAGAAAGATCTGCATAGAATATATCTCCCCGTCTGACTGTACCTTCCATCTTTTCACGCTCCGCAGAAAACATTGCACACGCTACAGATACTCCTATGTAACGCGGTGCAAATAGTATCCCACGCCCATAGAGTTTTATACTTTGCGAACTGCATTGCATTCTATGCCGGAAACGACAGTTTGCTACAGATAATGAAACAAGGTAATTTGCATCGTCAAGAAACGACGACCTTTCCATATAAACTCACAGCTGGTCGGATTATCTTTTTCGTCAAACTCAATATGCAGCAAAATCGTATCCTCTTCGTACGAATCTGCGACAGTCAATGCCATTTTTCCTTCCTTTATATCGCAGGTACGGATATATCCACCACGCAAAGCAGCAATGAAAAGCCAAGGCGCGCCAAGAGGTGTTGGGAGATCTTCGGATAAAATCGGAAAGCCCAGAACATTCTCATCAAATTTAACATTTGTGCCCGACCCGGAAATTGTGCCTGATATGCCGGCTATCGTAGATGGTTCTGTAACAACAAAGGAAACTGTACCATTGCTGTCAACTTTACACGCAAGCTTAAATTGATATAATGTATCACCATAGTCTGCCGTCAGGTCACATACAAATTGGCAGCCGGATTGTTGCAATAATTTCTGCCGAAAAGCCAGGGCGTGTTCCATGCTGTTTTCTGATCCTGCACAACCGGCTAAGAATAGGAACACAATTAGTACTGTAACAAATCGCTTCATATATCCTCCTTTGCTGTGATTCCTTCTAAATCAACATATGAAGCGGATTTGGAATTATGAATTCAATTGTTAGACTATTAAATATGCGCCCTATTTTATGCAAACAAGCAAATAATACTTGCAAAAATTTGCAATCCATGTTATGATTCATCCGATATGAAAAGGCTGTGAACGAGCCGTCTTGTATGAATTTCATCCCTATCAGCGAATGTGGGATAGTGTAAGCCACATGGATGCCATACAAGGCTTTCTCTCGGGAGCCGCACCTTGAACCATAGTAGAGTGTGCCGCGTGACTGCGTTAAAAGTCTATGGTGTGTTTGCACCGAAAGTGCGTCATTTGACGAATCGTGGGTGGTACCGCGGAGGAAATCCTTCGTCCCTTTATGGACGGGGATTATTTTTTTGTAAATTTTTACCGAGAGGTGTATGAAATGAAAGAAAAGTTAGAGCAAATCAAAGTGCAGGCCCTGCAGGACCTGGAGCAGGCACAGTCCCCTTCTGCATTAGAAGAACTTCGTGTTCGCCTTTTAGGTAAGAAGGGTGAATTGACTGCAGTACTGAAAATGATGGGTAGCTTATCTTCCGAGGAGCGTCCCATTATGGGCCAACTGGCAAACAGCGTTCGCGCTGCCATCGAGGAAAAGATGGAACTGAGAAAAAAAGAACTGAATGCGGCTGTTCTGGAAGCAAAGCTTGCCGCTGAAGCAATTGATGTGACCATTCCCGGCGAAGAAGTAATTATGGGCCATGAGCATCCGATGAACCAGGTCTTGCAGGAGATTAAAGATTTGTTTGTCGGAATGGGTTATCAGATCGTAGACGGTCCCGAAGTGGAGTATGCAGATTATAACTTCACCCGTTTAAACATTGAAGAAGGTCACCCCTCCCGCGACCGCTCCGATACGTTCTATTTCACCGACGACGATACCGTTCTTCTGAGGACTCAAACCAGCCCTATGCAGATTCGTGTTATGGAAAATACGAAACCGCCCATCTGCATCCTCGCACCTGGCCGCGTTTACAGAAAAGATGAAGCGGATGCAACCCATTCCCCTATGTTCCATCAAATTGAGGGCCTTGTAATTGACAAGCATATCACAATGGGTGACCTGAAGGGCGCACTCGTAAATCTTATGAAAAAGCTCTACGGCGATGATGCCGTAATGCGCTTCCGTCCCCACCATTTCCCGTTCACCGAGCCCAGCTGTGAAATGGATATGCAATGCCATAAGTGTCACGGAACCGGCGAAGTTGACGGTGCAACTTGCTCCACATGTCACGGTGAGGGTTGGATTGAGCTTTTGGGTGCAGGTATGGTTCACCCTGCAGTTTTGGAAGGCTGCGGCATTGACCCCAATGAATATTCCGGATTCGCATTCGGTATGGGTCTTGAGCGTATGGCAATGCGCCGCCGCAGAATCAACGATCTTCGTTTGATCTTCGATAATGACGTCCGCTTCCTGAGCCAGTTTTAAGGAGGATTTCCAATGAAATTAAACAGAAAATGGTTGCATGAGGAATTTGTTGACCTTTCCTCTGTCAGTGATAAAGAGTATGTAGAAAAGTTGACTATCTTCGGCCAAAAGGTAGAAACATATGAAAGAATGGATACCCAGATTAAGAATGTAGTCGTTGGCAAAGTTGTATCTATTGTTCGCCACGAGAATTCTGATCATATGTGGGTCTGTCAGGTTGATGTTGGCCAGGGAGAACCTGTACAAATTGTTACAGGTGCGCAAAATGTGAAAGAAGGCGACCTTGTACCTGCTGCATTGCACAATTCTTATCTGCCCGGTGGTATCCATATTACCAAAGGCAAGCTCCGCGGTGAAGTATCTAACGGTATGCTTTGCAGTTTAAAGGAATTGGATCTTACCCTCGGCGATTTTCCCTACGCAATCGAAGATGGCATTTGGATTATTGAGGAAGATTGCAAGCCTGGCGATGACATCAACTCCGTGATTGGCAACGACGATACCATCGTGGATTTTGAGATCACAAACAACCGTCCCGACTGTTATTCTATCATCGGTCTGGCTAGAGAATCCGCTGCTGCATTTGGTTTGCCTATGAAGCACCACGAGCCCTCTGTCAAGGGCAGCGATGCTGGGTCTATGTATGAACATCTGGATGTTGAAGTGCCCGCTGAGAACCTCTGCAACCGTTACAGCGCCCGTATGGTCGCCAATGTTAAGATTGGACCTTCTCCCAAGTGGATGCGTCAAAGACTTCGTGCCAACGGTGTGCGCCCCATCAATAACATAGTTGACATTACCAACTATGTAATGCTGGAATATGGTCAGCCCATGCACGCTTTTGACTATCGGTATGTATCTTCCGGTAAAATCATTGTCCGCGAAGCTGAGGAAGGCGAAACCCTGACAACCTTGGACGGAAATGTTCGCAATCTGAAACCCGGTATGCTGGTAATTGCTGATGAAAACAAGCCGATTGGCTTGGCCGGTATTATGGGCGGAGAAAATTCCGAAATTCTGCCTGACACAACCACTGTTGTCTTTGAATCTGCAAATTTCAATGGCACATCTATTCGACAGACTGCACTTGCACTGGGTATGCGTACAGAATCTTCCGGTAAGTTCGAGAAGAATCTGGATCCCATGATGACTGTTCCCGCTGTTCAGAGAGCTTGCGAACTGGTCGAAATGCTTGCATGCGGCGATGTAATGGATGGTATTGTGGATATCATTAATTATGTGCCCCAACCCAAGACAGTGAAATTAGAGCCCGATAAGATCAATGCATTGCTGGGTACTAATATTGATAAAGAAACGATGGTTTTCTATTTGAACAAGCTTGAAATTCCTGTAGAAGGCGATGACATTCTTGTTCCCTCCTTCCGCCCCGATCTGAACTTGATGGCTGATATCGCAGAGGAAGTAGGACGTAGCTTTGGTTACAACGAAATCCCCATCACTGAATTTAAAACCTCGACTCAGGGTGGTTACAGTCCCATTATGAAACTGGAAAGCAAAGCTGGCAATATTTGCCGTTCTTTGGGCTTCAGTGAGATTATCACCTATTCCTTTGTTTCTCCTGCGATCTTTGATCAGATTCGTCTGCCCAAGGACAGTGAACTGCGTAACACCCTGAAGATTCAAAATCCTCTGGGTGAAGACACCTCTATTATGCGTACCACCGCATTGCCTTCCATGCTGGACATTTTGTCCCGAAACAGTGCATATCATAATAAGGCAGCCAAACTGTATGAGCTGGCAAAGATTTATCTGCCCCAACCCACCGGTCTGCCCGCAGAGCCCAAGATTCTCCTGCTTGGTACCTATGGTGCCGCTGAGACCTTCTTTACATTAAAGGGCGAACTGGAAGCAATCTTTAAGGGTCTGCGGATCCAAAAAGCCACCTATACGGCAGTCACGGACAACCCCAGCTATCACCCCGGTCGTTGTGCAAAGGTCACTATTTCCGGCGAAGATGTTGGTTACCTGGGTCAAATTCACCCCCTGGTTGCAGCAAACTATGATATGGATATGGAAGTGTACTGTGCAGAAATTAACTTCGAGAAGCTGTTCGCCCTCCAGTTGCCGGAACCCACATACACTCCCCTGCCCAAATATCCTGCCGTTACCCGTGATATTGCACTTGTTTGCGATGAAGCTATAACAGTTGGACAGGCGCAGGATGTAATCATCAAGGCCGGTGGCAAGCTTCTGCGTGGCGTTCGCTTGTTCGATATTTACCGAGGAGCAAATCTTGGCGAAGGCAAAAAGAGCCTTGCTTTCTCCCTGACACTTCGCGCAGATGATCGCACTCTGACCGATGACGATTCTGAAGGCACAATCACCAAAGTTCTCACAGCTCTTAAGGAAACTTTAGGTGCTACCCTTCGCTGATTCGAAATTTTTCAAAAAACACTTTACACGCTTTGATATATGGGGTATAATAATTCCATAATTCGGAAGGAGGTCGTTTCCATGACGGACAATAATAGCAACACCATAAAATTTAAAGTACCCTGCGACGAGACAGAGAATATGCGTCAAATTCTCCGCTGTGTGTTCGACGCTCTAAACGAAAAAGGTTACAATCCCATCAATCAGATCGTAGGTTACCTGCTCACAGAAGATCCCACCTATATCACAAACTACAATAATGCCCGCAGCATTATTTGTAAAATCGATAGAGATGAGCTGATGAAGGCACTGGTTCAAAATTATCTGTTTAAGTGTTGAGAATTATCGTCGGGAGGCGTTGCATCCCGACACATTTACTGGAGGAAATTATGGCTGAAGTATTGACATATAAGGGACACCCGTTAATGCGGTTAGGGAATATGATCTACTATGGATCTATGGCAGATTCCCATATTGTAATGTTGCAGATCCTTGAAACCAAGAAAGTGAATGACGTGGATATCGCCACAAAGGTTTCTGTACAATTGCAACTTACTGATCCTGCTGTAAAAAGCCGAGACAGAGTCGTTAAAAAAAGCGAAAAAGCCGGTCTTTACACCGCTTTGGATTTCGGCTGTATCTGGCTTGAAAGAGCACTTGCCGGCAAATGATATGAAACACCCAACGGAATGTTTCCGTTGGGTGTTTTTATTATATTTTGGCTTCTTTGCAACATACTAACGGCAAAGGAGGCTTAAAATGAATAAACAAAAGATTGGTAAAAATAGTTTTCAGATGCGATCGCCTCTGACTATCAAAGCATGGGCAAGTGTTGTCGGCAAGAAGGAAGCTTTAGGACCTCTTGGCACAACATTTGACGTAACATGCGAGGATTCCTATTACGGGCAAAAAACGTGGGAGCAAGCTGAAAAGAAAATGCAGCAAATTGCGCTGCAAACTCTCGCTAAGAAAGCCAATATACGCCAAAGCGAATTTGATGTCGTATTCTCCGGGGATCTTCTGAATCAATGTATTGGTTCTTCCTTTCCCCTTCGTAATACGAACATCCCGCATATTGGGTTGTATGGAGCTTGCTCAACAATGGCAGAGGGTCTTCTCATGGCATCTATGGCTGTAGACGGTGGTTTTGTAGATAACGCAGTCGCATTGACGTCCTCACATTTTGCCTCATCAGAGCGGCAGTATCGCTTTCCATTGGGTTATGGCGGGCAGCGGACTCCTACGGCACAGTGGACCGTCACCTGTTCCGGGGCCGCCCTTGTGTGCAATCAAGGTGATGGTCCAAAAATCACCGGTTGCACAATTGGCACCGTCACAGATTACGGCATCAAAGATGCAAATAACATGGGTGCTGCAATGGCGCCAGCTGCCATGCAGACAATCAAAGCCCATTTTGATGATTTCAGTAACGGACCGGAAGATTTTGATCTGATCGTAACCGGAGACTTGGGGCAGCTGGGAAAAGAGATTCTAATTTCTTTGCTTGAAAACGAGGGCGTTCATATCGGCGGGAAAATTGCTGACTGCGGTTGTTTAATATTCGATAACACCACTCAGGATGTACACGCAGGAGGATCTGGCTGTGGGTGCAGTGCTGTGACGCTCTGTGGATACTTGCTGAACAAACTAAGTATCGGAAGCATGAAAAAGATTCTATTTTGCGGAACAGGTGCCTTGCTATCCCCTACTTCTGTACAGCAAGGTCTCCCAATTCCCGGTATCTGCCATGCGGTCGCAATTACGGGAGGTAAATAATGGATTATATTTACGCATTTATTGTTGGAGGCATTTTCTGTGTAATCGGTCAAATTCTCATTGACAAGACGAAATTGACTCCGGCGAGGATCCTAGTAAGTTATGTGGTCATCGGCGTCATTCTTGGCGGAATTGGCATATACAAGCCTTTGGTTGAATTTGCCGGAGCCGGTGCAACTGTTCCTTTAACAGGATTTGGCTACACTTTAGCAAAAGGTGTGACAGATGCCGTCGATGAAAACGGATTTCTCGGCATTCTTACCGGTGGATTGAAAGCTACAGCCGGTGGTATTACCGTTGCAATCATGGCAGGACTCATTGTCAGTATTCTTTTTAAGGCCAGGGATAAATCCTGATTTTTGGGACAACCTACTTTGGGGATAACCCAAGAAATATGGAGGTAGAAATATGAATAACCAGAACAGAAATCAAAATAGCAACCGCAATCAGAACAACCAGAATCAGAATAACAACCAGAATAATAACCAAAACAACAATCAGAACAACAACCAAAATAATAACCAAAACAACAACCAGAACAACAATCAGAACAACAATCAGAATAAAAACTACCGCTAAAGAATACCGCCGAAAGGTCACCCTTTCGGCGGTTCATTTATGGTACTTCTACGAATTCGTTCATCCCGAAGAAGTATAATAGGGATTTCTTAACCGGCTGTTGATAAATCTCTTCAATCGCACGGCTATATGCCCTGACTTGCGCAAAATGGCCTTGTGCGACACGATCAATTGTATCTTCAGTTAAGCGGTCTGTTTTAAAATCAACCACAATAATCCCATCTTCCGTGAATACAGCTAAATCCACAACGCCCTGAAGAAGGACTTTATCATCCACCACATTCGGGAAAAATTGAGAAGCATCTTGCAATATGGTGAATTTGAATTCCCGCAGGATTTCAGAAGATAATGCCAGCTTTCCTATATCAGAAGCAAAAAACTTGAGAATACTTTCTGCGTCCACTGCATCGGCCTGTTCTTTAGAGATGAACTGCTCCGCTACCAAGCGTTTAAGTTCTTCCCGCACATCGTCAACTGAATGATAAGTATCATAACGAATGTACTGCATAACGGCGTGCAATGCTGTACCATAGGCCGCACCTGACGCTGGTTTGCGAGAAGATCGCTCCCAGGATACTCTCCTTTGCTTTGATGCTTGCGTATTTTGCGCAACTTCTTCATCAAGGCAACGTCCCTTTAGTTCTGTAGCCGTTAACTTTGAAGGCATTTCGGTTGCAACTCTATGAGGATACGAGAAAGAAAGAGACTTGGCAATTGTTGAAACAACCTCAGCAGGCAGTTCTAATGTTGACGCTTCTACGCAATCAGAAACGACGGTTAAGTCCCCCCCATCAACAACATCAATATGCCAAGGTATTTTCGTAACCTCTCTGCATTCGGGATACCCGCCAAGTTGAAACAAAGCACCTGCCTCACTTCTGTGAAGAACGGAATACAGCACCCAATCGCCCGGGGACTTTACAGATGTGGTCATCAGCAGAGGATCTGATAGGTCCATCCTATGAACAGTATCAGAAATGCGCTCTTCTAGCTTATTAACTGCATATGTCATAATCAGTCTGTCCCTGGCTCGGGTCATTGCAACATAAAGAACGAGCATTTCCTGGCTTAAATTATCAGAAAGTATCTGATTGGTTATTGCATTCTTAATTAAAGAAGGGTAACGAATGCGTTTTTCCTTGTTGAAACAGGAAAGTCCCAACCCAAGGCGTTTGTGACGAAGCACATGCCTATATGCATCCTTTGTATTAAAGTTTCTGGATAATCCGCTCAAGAACACAACAGGATATTCCAAGCCCTTTGAGTGATGGATACTAAGGATCTCAACCGTGCCACTCGGTTTTCCATTGCTCTCTGGAGAAATACCCTTTGACTCAAGGGTGTCCAAATAATCTAATAATTGCGCCAAAGTTTTGTGTTCTGTAGATTCGTAGGAAGACAAAAGTTTGCAGAAACTCTGCAAATTTTCCATTCGTTCCGAGCCGAGTTGATCCGCTGCAAAAATACTATCGAAATTGCAGGCGTGGAAAATTTCCAGAATTAGTTCGGACAACGTATGGATGCGTGCATATTGCCGCAAATGATTTATGCACTCAATAAAAGCCTTTGCTTTCTCAGTTTGCGATGCGCAAATGGAATCAAAAACACTTGCATAGCGGCTATCAACACGGATTTCAGCCAATTCTGAAGCATTAAAGCAGAATATTCGGCTTGTAAGAACTGCGACAAGCGGTATGTCAAGTTGCGGATTATTAATTACCTGCAAAAACGAGCGCAGTGTCGAAATTTCCTCTGTAAGAAGTAAATTAGCGTCTTTCTCCATGTAAGCCGGAATACCATGTTCCCGCAAAGCAGATAGAAACTCTATTCCCACACTACCCGGAGATCGCAGAATAATGGCGATATCATCCAAAACGATGGGCCTTAAGCAGTCCTTATCATTGACATAATGGGTGCCATCCGTTAATTCCAATATTTTCTTTGCAACAAACGCAGATTCTTCGCGGTAAGTGTCTTCAGCTACATCAATGCCGTAGAACTCCACATCCGGTTCACCACTGTATTTCGTGGTTCTGCCTGCGTAAAGCCATTCTTTCTCCGTATATGCAACGCCGCCGACTCGAACAGACATGCACAAGTTACATATATGATTTACTGCTTCAATAACCCCTTCCGAGGAACGGAAATTCTTACTCAAAAGAACTTTTCGTCCCTCCCCTTCCAACGCAACATCAGCATCCGGGAATGTTTCAAATTTACGAAGGAAAATATCAGGATCTGCCAGCCGGAACTGATAAATGGATTGTTTGACGTCTCCAACCATAAAACAGTTATGTTTATGGCATGTCAAGGCTTGGAAGATACCATCTTGCACCTCGTTTGAATCCTGAAACTCATCAACCATGATCTCACGAAATCTCTCGGAAAGTTCCTTCGCAAGTGTTGTAGGTGTTCCTTGGGATTTACCAACCAGCAGATCCAACGCCATATGCTCTAAGTCGGAGTAATCCATTATCCGTAATTGCCGCTTTTTTGCTGCAAATGCTTGCATAAAAGTCTCAACAAGGTGGATTAAACCCCTTGCAGACGGCAGTACCGACACCAGTTGTTCCAGCACTTCACTGCTTGTTTGCGTGAAACATTCCAGTCTATCACGAATATTATCTTTGCATGTTTCCCGAATTGCTTTCATTTGCAGGCGCAATTCTGGGTCGCCAAACTTGCCGGAAAATCTTAGTGTAGCGAAATCGTGCTCTCTGTGGTTTACGATGTCATCCCAGGATTTACAGGACATAAGTTCTGAGAGCCAATGAATGTCATCCTGAAAGATAGCGACCGGTTTATCAGACATCGCAACAGTTTTGGCCCGTTCCACACATTTAGACATGGCGGCATAGTTTAATGCCAGTTGATCCTGCAAATCGTCAAACAAATGCCGACCCCAAATGGTGTCCAGTGCATCTGTTTTACCCGTTACATTCATCTCATCAAGGCATTTTGTCAGCCACCCAGACGGATCTTTATGGCAAGAAGCGATATCAAATAGGTTCAGGATAATCACAGCCAGATTTCTGTCTGTCTTGCCCATTTCTTGGCTGTCTATGAACGCCTGGAAGTCAGGATCCATTATTTCAGCGCCATAAGCATCATCTAAAACGCGGTCCAAAACTTGCTGACGCAAGATATCCGTTTCTTTTTCTTCAGCAATCCGAAAATCAGCAGGAATATCTAAGCGATAAGCCTGCTCTCTAAGCAATTCTGCGCAGAAAGAGTGTACCGTAGAAATCTTAGCCAAATATAACCGCTGCAGTTGATTCCGTAAATGACGATTTTCCGGTGACGCAGCAATGCGTTCATTGAGCACATCTGCAATTTTGCTTCGCAATTCGGCAGCTGCCGCTTTTGTATAGGTAATAATCAGAAAGTCATCAATGTTTGCAGGAGCGTCCCTATCGGTCAAATATAGCATCAGACGCTCAACAAGCACTTTCGTCTTGCCTGAGCCTGCCGCAGCAGAAACAAGAAGGTTACCTCCTCGGTTGGTGGCCGCTTGTTCTTGTTGTTCAGTTAGAGCCATTGCGGGACACCTCCTTCTCTACATCATTCCAGAACCGATCCGCTTTTACTGCTTCATAGTTTCGTAAGCCGAGAATCTCCTTCCGTGTGCAAATGCTTGTATACGGACAGAATACACATGCTCCCGAAGAAGTACCACGCATATAAGGATTGGCTTCAACATTGCCCTCTGACAGATCGTCCAGCAGGCCAGATAAAAACTGATAGATATACTTCTTCAGTTGCTTAAATTGCGCCCTATCAGCTAAATCTCCAACAAGCTCATCACTTTTATTTTGTTTGCACGGCAGTCTTTTGAAGGAGCCTTCGGGATCCATAGCCATAAGAACATTCAAATCATTTATAAGCAGACCTTTCCGCTCCCAACCTTTAACGCGCGCTTTCTTAGCGTCCTCCTCACTAACATCTGCTTTTGTTGTAATAATAGGTGCATTTGCAGCAAAATACTGAACTCCGGCAGGCACCCGAGGATCGCCTAAAACCTGCCCACCTTCTTCCTCAAGCGCAAACAAATATAGCAGCATTTGTAGGCCAATACCGTTGAACACTTCACAATAGTCAAAATTCTTGCCACCGGTCTTATAGTCAACAATGCGGAAGTATGTGGTATTATCATCTTTCCAGGCATCTACACGGTCAACTCTGCCCCCAAGCTCGGCGTCCATCGTTTTACCATGAATCTTAACTGCCGGCATTGGTCCGTCATACCCGAAGCCCAGTTCCACTTCTACCGGTTCAAACTGACTTACAGATAATTCATCACAGATTTCCTTAAGAATGAAAGAAATCTGCGCACTATTACGATCGAACAAGTAAGTAATGCGCTTAGAATCCAGTTGGCTAAAATGCTCCTTTGCATATGCTTGAGCGGCATCCTTTGCTATGTCAGCAACCGTTTCAAACGTGACAACGTGAAAACCGCCAAGTTTTATCACATCGCGAACAGTATTCTCCAAAACTGCATGCACAAAATTGCCGTACTCCATAGAGTCAATTGTTGCAACTCTTCGTTCTCTCACGCACAACCCGTATTTAAAGAAATACCCCAGGCGACACATTGCCAGCTTATCAATCTGACTTGCTGACCAGTGCAGCGTTTGCCCATAGAGTTTCGTGACCAGCTCGGGGCTTAATTTACCCAGGTCTTGATTTTGCGCCGTTTGGGTTTTCTCATATATTTCCTGCAAACCCAGTTCAATGGCAGCCTCTTTATCCCGATAGCGGGCCAAGTATGCGCCGGCTTCCTCTGCATTGGTGCGAACACTGCCTAGAAGAATGGGCATTGCAGACACGCCGTTGGACATCAAAGTTAGCCTTTTGAAGATATAAGAGCCTTGTTCGCCAGGGCAAGAAACAACAATGCTCTTTCTTGCACCGCAAAAAGTGGCGAAAATTTCAGAAAAAGAAATTTGCAGTCCGTCCATGGCTCCACCACTAATGGGAACACCCAAATCACGCAGGAATGTGCGCTCGCTATCATTCAAAACACCTGCAGACTGCGCGTACTTTGGAAGGCTTCCTTCTACCGCTCCCAATAGAATCAGGTGGTCTGCGGATTGACAACGCATCGTGCTGACATCGCCAACCGAAACTGCATCCAAAGTAGAAGGAATCGTGCCGACACTATACTGACTAAGCAAAAGTTTCAATAATCTGACAAATGTAGCTTCCTCCCAAACAGTGTCGCCAAGCATATCCTCCAGTTGTTCAAAGGCATTGAGCAAAATATCCCATAGTTGAGACAAAATTTGACTGCTGCGCAATTGGCCATCCTTTTCCATAGAATATGCCAATTTCCGCAATCTCTCTGCCATCTCAATATCATCCAGGAAACGGTATACAGCCTGAACCATATCCTTTAAGCGGACAGAACCATGTAAAGAGTTACGGAGTCTATTTAAGGGATCCACTAATTTGGCGCGGATATCATTCAATTTTGCCAGTTCTTTATCGGTATATTCTGTCCATTTGGCAGACAGGCCCTGAGGATTCTTATCCCAAGTAGCAAGCCAATCTTTACCAAACACAGTCCACACATGTGCATAATTTTCAACGCGATCGCACTCTGAAAGAGATACAGGGGAAAGTGCAGACTTCATATAGGTTAAAACATCTTCCCGCTCAAACCCTCCAATGACTGCATCCAGTGCAGATAAAACAGTATGCACTACAGATTGGCTAAGGATATCATCCTTGCCGGAAATATAGATAGGAATATTACAACGGCGAAATGCAAATTCCAAACTGGATTTATATGCGCCTAAGTCAGGACATACAAGACGGATATCCTTAAAGCGGGCTCCTGCTTCGGTCAAGTTCAAAATACGATCTGCTGCAAGCAAGCATTCCTCGTGGATAGACTGGGGCATATAGGTCGTAATACAAGAGCTGACCGGTGTAGGGCCTTGTAAAAGGTTCTGCCAAACTTCAAGCGTGGGGTCATTTGCAGGCGCCACACGTACGATTTCATATGGAATGTTATTTTGTTTTGCAATCTGTAAAATCGTATGGGCGGTTTTTCCCGCCTTCTCGAAGGCGATTTTATCAGAGGCAGGTTCATCGCAGTGAATGCTGACAGTCACATTTGCACTATTGCAAACCAAGTGCGTTAATAACTGCAAGTGCTGTGTTGTAAAATCCGGAAATGCATCTATATAAAAAGTATTTTGCTGGGCAAAATCACTGTCGCACAACTCGCCATACAGCCAATCCATTTCGTCTCTCGGGTCACGCTTTCCCTGGGAAGTAATGCTGTTATAGGCACCGTACAGCAGTGAAATTTCTTCTAACTTCTGTGCCAAGCTACCCTCAGAACGTGTAGATGCATCCAGCAGGTCGGCAGGACGAATGCAACACCGTTTGAATTCGTCAACCGCATCCAACATGCTCAGCAAAAATTCCGGCTTGGTTTCCACGGCTGCATATGCCTTCAATTTGCTATGCAATTGTTTTGCCGCACTGGCCATAGCAACCAACCGGCCACCATCATCCAAACAAGCAGGCGCTCCATGTCCTACAGACTCAGCGACACGGCTGGCAAGTCGCGTGAAAGAAAGTACTTGCGCATAACGGCTTACTTGGTTGCCGGCATACTCACAAAGTTTCCGCTCCGTTTCAAAACTGATCAGTTCAGGAACAATCAAAATTTGATTCTTCTTCTTTTCAGTAATGCAGCCGGAAATTCGCCGCATAACTTCTTCACTGTTTGCTTTCCAGTCAGGGCCCAATATTAAAGTAAGCATTGTCAACACCTCCCATTAGAGGATAACTTAAAATAAGAGAAATAAAATGTACACAATCATTCTTTCAGTCAAACCGGTTTGCAAATATAGACTTGGGGATAGTTATCCTTCAGCATATTGCAAATAACAGCTGCGTACTCAAAGCTATCAGTAAGCGCAAATACCGCAGAGCCGGATCCGGTCATCTGATGTGCCACAGCGCCATAGCTATTGCATATAGACTTAATATAATTCAGTTCCAGATGCTCGCTGGTAACAACGGGATCAAAGACGTTCCAAATGTTCTCCGCAATTTTCCCGATATCCCCTGCATAGATAGCAGCCTCCATTGCGGCAGTATCAGGCCGCTTAGCAATTGCAGACTCATCTAACTTCTTGTATAGTTCTGCTGTAGAACAAGAAAAATCCGGTTTGCAAACAACAATGAAGCAGTCTGGCATATCCGGCAATTTACACAGGCGCTCTCCTCTGCCTTCCACTTTTACCGTGCCGCCTAAAACACAAAAAGGCACATCACTCCCAACGAGGGCGCCTAATTCAGCAAGCGCAAGGATAGATAAAGGCGCATTATAATGGGCATTCAACGCCCGTAATACTGCAGCGGCATCTGCACTTCCGCCGCCAAGCCCTGCTTCGCTTGGAATGCGCTTGATAATTCGGATCTCGAGGCCATCAGGGTCCTTACCTGTGGCATCAAAGAATACTTTTGCTGCCTTCCATGCCAAGTTCCGTTCATCAGCCGGAATATGCTCTTTATCGCAAGTGAGCTTCCAGGGTTTTCCCGTTCCAATATCTATTTCAATATCATCGCGGATAGAAACGGTCTGCATAATGCTGGAAAGGTCATGATAGCCGTCTTCCCGCTTACCTAAAACGTCCAAAGTAAGATTGATTTTTGCAAAAGCAAACTCTTTTAATGTAACCATACTATTTCTCCTTTTTTTCTTTTCAGTATAACGGAATTTCAGGAATTTTGCAACTTTCATTTACGCATAGTTTCACAAATTTGGGGAATGATATGCACAGCCAAGAAATCAATCGGAGGTGTATATACTTGGATACAATCGCATTAATTCTTTCCATTATCGGCTCATTAAACTGGGGCCTTGTCGGTATCTTTCAGTTTGACCTGGTTGCCTGGTTATTTGGTGGGCAGGATGCACTGATCAGCCGCATTGTCTATACTCTTGTAGGGCTTGCAGGCATTTGGTGTATTACAATGCTTTTCCGCAGAAACAGAGCACAATTCAAGGCAGAAAAATAAAAAAGGAGGCATCAGAAGATGCCGCCTTAAATTTATAAATCAAGAAACACGAACAAGGCAAGTGTATGTCATGCCGTGGAACTCTGCAGTAACCTTAATCGGTTGCATATTCGTAGACTTCAGCGCCTTAACAACATTACCGGAAACGCTAATATACTCATTTTCTTTGCATGTCCAAGTGGGTGTTATTCTCTCACCGGATCCATCGCTGTTTCCAAGATACAAGGTATTCGTCTCGCCAACTCTTAAAGTTGTATCATTTTTATAGTACAACGGTCCCAACTGATTCCATGTTACTAATTCGATATTTGTTCCCGCGCTACCGCCATCTTCAGAGATGCCGCCGTCTTCTGTAATGCCGCCGGAAGAACCGGAATAATCAATATCGCACAAAACATCACAGGTGACGACTTGATCCATATAAGTAGCGGTGATCGTTACAGGGCCGGATGCAACTGCCGTGACAACACCATTACTTACAGTAGCCATATATTCGTTGCTGGTTTCCCACGAAATGTCTTCAACAGGAATGGGGCCGGCATATATCAATCTCGTTTCGCCAACCTCTTTCAAAACAAAGGAGGTTTCCAAAAGTTCAAGCTTCACATTGGGATCGCCAACGACCACTTCACGGGTGGTTTCAACATTGCCGCAAACAATAACAATATTGGTTGTTCCTGCTTGTACAGCAGTGATAACGCCGTTCTCATCCACTGTTGCGATGGTCTCATCCTCAGAGGAAAAATGAATAACATCTGTGGTGTTTATGGGGTCTGCCATGTAGTCGATAGCAAAGGTATCGCCAATTTTTGTCAATACAATTTGTTCATCGCTGATGATCAGTCCCTCACAGGGGATTTCCAGCGGTTGCGTCGGTGCCGCAGGTGTAGGGGCAGGTGTAGTGGAAGGTGTGCCTTCACTTCCAAAGAGCGGATCCAAAACGCCCGCCGCCCACAAAATCACGCCAATTGCAACTACACCAATGAGGATCAGGACGATCAGAAGAATAGCTGTGCCCTTTTTACCTCCCTGCTTTTCTTGCTTCTCAGGCTTTTTCGATGCATTATTGCGTTTTTTTACATTGGACTTGGAGAATCGGCCGCCCTTCACATATGTATAGCCACCATTGGGTGTGTCTTCGTCCGGCACAGTATTAGTCTGCGCAGGTCGAACGCATCCGCAAATCGGGCATTGCACAGCGGTATCTGCGTAAGAAGTTCCGCATATGTCACAAATAATCTTACTCATAAACAGCCTCCGTTCTGATGCTCTGCAAGAACATCCACATTTCGAGATGATTATATCATTTCTTAATGAATAAAACAACTACAAACCTGTTGCTTTTTTTGTAAATTTATTTTATCATATAGATTAGTAAGATAAGGAGGCGATTATATGTCAACACCAAGACTGGTATCTCCGTTGTTAGACAATTTTATCATGGGCGAACCGATCTATGATAAAGGCGGCATTCGCATCTGCCCTGCGATGGAGCAGGAAAAGGAAGAAAAGTTTCTTGTAAAGATTGTTTCCATTCCTGCAACCCAAACTCAGGTAGATGCTCTGCTTATTACCGGTGCATATAAGGACGCAGAATCTGTAAATAATTACTTTGCAGAACTGGCCGACTCTGTTATTAAGGAGGCTGACGTTCTTTCCAAATTAGCAAATTCCGGTGGTTTTGACGGATTCACAAATATGCAGGTTGTGCCTATGGATGACGGCAATGGATACGATGTGTACTTGCTATCCCCCTACCGCCCCACATGGGATCGGGTGTCACAGCAGAAAGCTGTTACTCAGCTTGACGGCTACAATCTCGCTTTGGATATCTGCGCTGCATTATCTGTCGCAAGACGAGCCGGCTATCTCTTTGCAAACCTGAAGCCTGAAAGCATAAGCGTTTCGCCCTCCGGTAGTTACCACATCAGTGATCTGGGCCTTATCGGTTTGGACTATCTGCAATATAACAGCCTGCCTACAAACTATTTCAGCCCTTACACAGCACCGGAAGTTACCGATGCCTTCTCTTCCTTGAACGGAACCTTGGATGTTTATGCGTTGGGTATGGTGCTTTATGAAATATTCAATTGCGGTCTGCCCTTTACCGGTGATCACGCATCTGCTGCAGAATATCCTGCACCTGCATATGCAGAAGAAGAGTTTGCGCAGATTATCCTGAAAGCAATTCATCCCGATCGCGCCTCCCGCTGGCAGGATCCCACCGAATTTGGTCAGGCAATTGTCAGCGTTATGCAGCGAAAAGGCGTCAGTGACGCGCCGATCTGTCCCATTCCCGAAGCAAGTAACGACACAGCCCAAGAACCTTCCGAAGAAGATAGTGCGATGGCACTTGCTGAGGAATTCCTTGAGCAGGCATCAGTTGAAACTGAAGCGCCTGCAGAGGTTGCAGAAGATATCGAACCGGTTGAGTCTGTTGTGACAGAAGAAGATGGATCCCAGGAAAGTGCACCTATCTCAGTTATAGAGACTGTGGAAACTGAGAGCGTTCAGGATTCCATTGAAACTACCCAAGAAGAACCTATCGCAGAAGCAGCTGTTGCTGTTGAAGAAGTATCCACTGAAATCGTCACTGAAGCGGATGCCAACGAAGCTTCTGAAGAAATCGAAACAATTGAAACTGATGCATGTGAACAGGTTGTAGACCCCATTGCAGAAGAAAAGCCTGACATCGCTGCAGAAGAAACGCCTGACACCACTACAGAAGAAACGCCTGACACCACTGCAGAAGTGGAACCCATCTCCATAGACACAGCGGTGGATTGCGATGATTCTCTCGATGACATTCTGCAAGAAGCAGATAAATTGATTGCGGAGCTCGAAATCGACGAGAATTCTATGCCCACTTCGGAAGAATACAAGCAGTTAATCCTTGAAGAGACTGAGGTTGAGGAAGAACCCGAGGAAGAACCTGAGGTTGTTACTTCTCCCCTGATTCCTTCTGTGGAAGATCCCGAAGAAGAAACCGTTCCCAAAAAGTCCAGGAAGGGCAAAGTTGCCATTTTCTGCTCCGTAGTTCTTATTATCTTACTGCTTATAGGTGGTCTTTTCTTCTATCGTCACATCTACATGCAGGAAATCGATATTCTGTCTGTTAACGGAACTGCAGACTCTATCTCTGTTGCAGTCGTAACAACCGTTGAAAGTGATCAGCTTTCCGTTGTTTGTACAGATGCAAGCGGCAAAACATTTGAGTCAAAATTGGTAAATTACAAGGCTACGATTGCCGGTCTGTCCCCTGAAACAAGTTATACAGTAACATTGAAGGTAGACGGCTTCCATACCCTTTATGGTCAAACAGAAGCCACATACTTAACTGCAGAAAAGACAACTGTTTCCGATTTCACTGTACTCAATGGCAGTGAAGCAGGAATGGCAGAAGTTTCCTTCTCCTTGGCCGGTCCCAATGAAGGTAATTGGTTTGTTACCTTCAAGACTGCAGGCGAAGAAGACCAAACCGCAACCATCCTTAACGGGAAAGCAACTGTTGTCGGTCTGACATCCGGTAAGACATATACAGTCACTATTTCCAACAGTAGTGAACTCTACCTGGATGGCGAACTTGAAACAACTTTCACACCTGGTCCCGTGATCAAAGCGATTGATCCCTGCGTCACCTCCTGCACAAATAACAAGATCTCCGTTCAATGGAGTACAACAATCGCCGCAACCTGGATGGTGCACTGCTACAACGACGATGGCTTTGATGTTACTGTTGTTGCAGACAAGCCTGAAGCAGAAATCAATGTGCCGGATGACAGAAAAGCCTATACAATTGACATTACCGCAATGGGCCAATCTGTTAAGGAATCTCTGAGCGTTTCCGAAAATTCCATCACTCTGTCCGATTTCTCCGCAGATACTACAGTACCCGGAACAATCACATTGAGTTGGTCCTCCAGTTCCGATGTGCCTGCAAGCGGTTATGTAGTAACCTATAGTGTGGATGGTGTTCCCGCTGAGGATGCATATATAACGCACAGCAATTCCGTGACAATCACCAGCGCACTGCCCAATGCCGCACATACTTTCACCTTCGCAGGTGCAAATGGTGAAAGCGTACTGTGCGCACCGATTATAACTACAGCAACCGGCGGCGATGCTTACTCCGGCCACGGTATTACTGCTAACAATCTGCGGTATAACATCTGTGTTCGTCCCTCTAAATCCAACTGGACACAAAGCGATGTTACTTCCTACACCACAACATTCACCGCAGGTCAGAGTGCATCAATAGTTGGTCGAATCATCTCTCGCTACTTCACGTCTGACAAAATGATCACCACATTGTATGCATTCCGGGACTCCAATGGTAAGGTTGCCCATCTTTGCTCCGTTGTGGAAAGCTGGGGCGATATGTGGTATAATGGCTATGGCTACTTTGACATACCCTGCTTGCCCGAAACTGCCGGAACTTATACGATGGAGATCTACTACAACGGCGCTCTCGCCTACGATACACAAATCACAATCAAATGATTCTAAGACGGCAGGAAGAAATTCCTGCCGTCTTCCCTTTATGCTTTAAAAAAATCTTATTTACTCTTGCAATGCCCATACTTCGGTGATATACTAAGAGAAACCACAAATTACGGAGGCCAAGTATGATCGCTTTGACTGCAAATGTATATTCCTGCTTTGGCTACTATTACTTTTTGACCGATAAAGAGTAATAGCGATTTGTGCTGCTGATAATCCGGTAATGGCATAATATTACTGCCGCACAGAATCGCATTCTGTGCGGCATTTCTTTTAGGAGATGATGGTATGATCGCAATACTGAAAAGAGGGACAACCGAAGAACAAAAGAGCCATTTAATATCCTGGTTGCGAAATATGAATCTGGATGTCCATGTTTCCGATGGTGAGCAAGTAACTGTACTCGGCCTCGTAGGTGATACGAGCAGAGTGGATATCGACCTTCTGACCAGCCTGGAAATTGTTGAGTCCGTACGAAGAGTTTCTGAACCCTTTAAGCAGGCAAACCGTAAATTCCACCCTAATGACACAATCGTTGAAGTAAATGGTGTCAAGGTTGGTGGGGGTCACTTTGCCTGCATTGCGGGTCCTTGTTCCATCGAATCAGAGGAGCAGATTATTAACGTGGCAAAGGCTGTAAAGGATGCCGGTGCGAATATTTTGCGTGGCGGTGCTTTTAAGCCCCGAACTTCCCCCTATGCATTTCAGGGTCTGAAGGACGAAGGCATCAAAATGCTGGTGGAAGCAAAGCGAGAAAGCGGTCTACCCATTATTACAGAGATTATGAACATCCGTGCTTTGGACCTATTTGAGGACGTTGACATCATTCAAGTCGGCGCTCGAAATATGCAAAATTTTGATCTTCTGCAAGAATTGGGCAAGACGAAAAAGCCCATCTTGCTAAAGAGAGGACTTGCCAATACTTTGCAGGAGCTGCTGATGAGTGCGGAGTATATTATGAATGAAGGCAACGAAAACATCATTCTGTGTGAAAGAGGTATTCGCACCTACGAAACCTACACCCGCAATACTCTTGATATCTCTGCAGTTCCCGTTTTACACGGTCTTTCTCACCTACCGGTTATTGTGGATCCCAGCCACGCAACCGGCAAGTCCAGCCTTGTCCCCTCTATGGCTATGGCTGCTACCGCTGCCGGTGCTGATGGCATTATGGTTGAGGTGCATAATAATCCTGCCTGCGCTCTCTGTGATGGTGCGCAGTCCCTTACGCCTGCCCAGTTTGCAGAACTCAACCGCAACGTCATGAAGATTCGTGAGGTCATCAAATGAATGTTGGTATCCTGGGGCTTGGACTGATCGGCGGTTCTCTTGCAAGGGCCTATGCCAAAGCCGGCCATACCGTTCTGTGCCACGACACCGATGTAAGCATTCTGGAATTTGCAAGGCTTTGTGATGTTGTACACGGTCACCTCAACACCGATACAGTTGGAAGTTGCGATTTGATTCTGTTGGCTGTATATGCCGGGGCAAGTGGTGACTGGCTGGAAGATAATGCAAAGTTTATTTCGCCTAATGCCCTTGTAATCGACTGCTGCGGTATCAAAGCAGAAATCTGTGACCGTTGTTTTCCTTTGGCTGAGCAATATGGCTTTACTTTTGTTGGGGGTCACCCCATGGCCGGGTCCCATAACAGTGGATTTAAATACAGTCGTTCCAACTTATTCCAGGGAGCACCCATGGTGTTGGTACCTCCCAGATTTGACGATCCGGTCCTCTTGCAGCGAGCAAAAGACGCCCTTTCACCGTGTGGCTTTAAATCATTTTCTATTACGACCGCACATGAGCATGACGAAATGATCGCGTTCACATCTCAAATGCCTCATATAGTCAGCAATGCCTATATCAAATCACCAACCGCAAGGAATCATAAAGGCTTCTCCGCAGGTAGCTACAAGGATCTCACCCGTGTCGCCTGGCTGAATCCCGATATGTGGGCTGAACTGTTTCTTTCCAACAAAGAAAATATTTTGAAGGAATTGCGCTATTATATTGAAAATCTGCAAGCCTATGAGACTGCCATTGCAGAAAATAACGAAGAAGTATTGGTATCCCTGCTTGAGGAAGGCAGAAAGTGCAAAGAGGAGGTAGACGGATGAATACCGTCACTGTAGACACTTCGAAAAAGTACCAGATTTATATCGGTACAAATCTGCTGTACGAGATCGGCACCTATATTGGAAGCATCACAAAAGGAACGCGCGTTGCCGTCATTTCAGATAGCAATGTTTGGCCTCTCTATGGAGAGCGATTATTGCGGGCATTGGAAAGCTCTGAATATTACGTCTGCAGCTATGTAATAAATGCAGGTGAAAGAAGCAAAAATGGAGAGAATTATCTGAAGATTCTTAACTATCTTTCCCAGATGGAACTGACGCGTGCAGACTGTATCATTGCTCTGGGCGGTGGTGTTGTTGGCGATCTTGCCGGCTTTGTTGCAGCCACTTATCTGCGCGGAATTGCCTTTGTGCAAGTACCAACTACACTTCTTGCTATGGTAGATTCTTCTGTTGGCGGTAAGACCGCAATTGATCTTCCTGCAGGGAAAAACCTGGCAGGCGCATTCTATCAGCCCAGCCTTGTTTTGTGCGACTTAGATACGCTCAACACCCTACCAAAGGATGTATTTCTGGACGGATGCGCAGAAGTGATCAAATACAGCATATTATTTGATGCTCAGCTTTTTGACCATCTTACCAAGTATGGACCCGCGTTCGATAGAGAATACGTCATTACCCGCTGTGTGGAACTGAAGCGGAATGTTGTAAACCGAGACGAACGGGATCATGGTGACCGCCAACTGCTGAACCTCGGGCATACCATTGGGCACAGCATTGAAGCGAACAGTTCCTATAGCATCTCTCACGGAAAGGCTGTCGCCATCGGCACAAACATAATTGCAGCAAGCGCTGCATCCTGCGGAATATGCGATGTCACAGTGCATCGAAAGATTCAGGAGATTCTGTTGGCTTTCGGCCTTCCCGTTGAAACCTCCTATTGCGTGGAGGAACTTGTTACAGTTATGCTGCGGGATAAGAAAAGGTCAAATGACGCTATCAATCTCATTCTACCAAAAGAAATTGGTAAATGCATCATTTGCTCCTACCCAATCCAAACCCTTGAATCCTTTATAAAGGCTGGTCAAGATTATGCAAATCACTGTTTACCCCGGTAAACTTTCCGGTAGTGTTCGAGCAGTTTCCAGTAAATCTCAGGCTCATCGGATGCTTATTCTGGCGTCTGTGTCTGATAAACCTTGCCGCATTATTTGCCCCGACACGAATGAAGATATTGATGCCACAGTATCCTGCTTGCGTGCTTTGGGCGCGCGGATTGAAAGAAAGAATGGCTCATTCCATGTTGAGCCCGTTCGACACCTCCCTACCGAAGTTATGCTAGATTGCAGAGAAAGTGGCTCTACCCTTCGTTTTCTGCTTCCCTTTGTAGGTGCTTTGGGTGTGAAGTCGACATTCCTTCTCCGTGGCAGACTTTCCCAAAGACCCCTGAGTCCCTTATGGGAAGAAATGGAACGTATGGGGTGCAATTTGAGCCGCCCAACTGCAAATACCATTTTATGCATCGGTCGGCTTCGTGCTGGAAACTACACCATTAACGGAAGCGTTTCCAGTCAATTTATCACGGGGCTTCTGTTTGCACTTGCCGTTCTACCTGGCAATTCCAAATTGGAAATAACCGGAAACCTGCAATCCAAGCCTTATGTGGATATCACAAAAGATGTTCTCTCCGCCTTTCACGTAAATATGGAGGGAAATTATATCGTCGGAAAGTTCCCATTGACGGGCCCGGAACAACTCACTGTGGAAGGCGATTGGAGCAGTGCAGCATTCTTTTTCGTCTCGAACGCAATTGGCAGTAATATCTGTGTTGAAAATCTAAATCCCAACAGCTTTCAAGGCGATCGCGCAATTGAAGCAGTCATTTCTCACACATCCACTATGCAAACAATTGATGTGTCGCAATGTCCCGATTTAATGCCTATCTTGAGTGTTTTGGCCGCTGCAAAGAGCGGCGCCGAATTTGTAAATATTCAGCGACTGCGTCTTAAAGAGTCGGATCGTGTGCAGTCTGTGCAAGAAATGCTTTCAAGTATGGGCATTCGAACGGAAAGCACAGAAGATAGACTAAAAGTCTGGCCAGGTGAAATGAAGTCCTGCACCGTCAATTCGTACAACGATCACCGCATTGCAATGGCAGCAGCCATTGCAGCAACTGTCGCAAGTGGACCAATTTCTATTATCGATGGACAGTGCGTTAGCAAGTCTTATCCTGCATTTTGGAAGGACTTTTCTAAATTAGGAGGCAACTATGAGCAATTGGAACGGTGAAAGACTGAAACTCACGATTTTCGGTACTTCTCACGGCCCTAACATCGGCATGACACTTACCGGTGTTCCTGCCGGCTACACATTGGATATGGAAGCCCTTCAGGCTTTTCTTCAACGCAGAGCTCCCGGAAATGCCCAATATGCAACCGCAAGAAAGGAAGCAGATACGCCCGAATTCCGATCCGGTCTGGATGAATACAAAACTACCGGAGACTCTTTGTCTGCAGTCATCTATAACACCAATGTGCGTTCATCAGACTATGCCGAATTCAATGTACGCCCCCGTCCCGGACATGCTGACTATACAGCGCGGATCAAATACGGCGCTGATTATGATGTTGCCGGAGGCGGCCCTTTCTCCGGGCGCTTGACAGCTCCTTTGTGCATCGCAGGCGGCATGTGTCTACAATGGTTGGAAAAAATGGGCATTCACGTCACCGGGCACATTAGTGCCATAGGCGGCATTGAAGATTTCCCCTCCCGCTTAGATCCCTGCGCCCCTCAAACAGCATTTAACGATCCCCTTTTCCCTATTATAAGTCAGGACCGGGCACAGCAAATGCTGGATAGAATCGCTGAAGCAAGGCAAGATGGAGACAGTGTAGGCGGCATCATCGAATGTGTCGTCACCGGATTGCCTGCAGGCATCGGCGGCCCTTTGTTTGAAGGCCTGGAAGGCAAACTTTCACAGGTTTTATTTGGTATCCCCGCCGTAAAGGGTGTGGAATTTGGCAATGGCTTTGATGCCGCATCCACATTAGGCAGCCAAAATAATGATCCTTTTGTAATCAATGATGGAAAGGTGCACACGCTTACAAATAATGCAGGTGGCATCCTGGGAGGCATCTCAAACGGCATGCCTATTACCCTGCGTGTTGCCATCAAACCCACACCGTCTATTGCTAAGCCCCAGAAAACCGTAAATCTACAGTCTATGGAAATGACAGATATTGCAGTAAAAGGTCGTCATGATCCTTGCATCGTTCCCAGAGCCGTCCCTGTGGTGGAAGCTGCCGTAGCCATAGTGCTATTTGATGCAATTCTTTCAGATAACAGAGGTGCATAACTATGGAAATTGCAAATCTTCGCCAGGAAATTGATCAAATTGATGACGAGCTTGTCCATCTATTTGTGAAACGAATGGCTATTGCCAAACAGGTTGCAGAATATAAGAAAGCAAACAATTTGCCCATATACGCACCGGCCAGAGAGCAGGAAAAACTGCTGGATGTTGCAGCAAAGGCCGGCCCTGAAATGAACAGTTATATTCATTCATTATATGCTGCGATTTTTGAGATCAGCAAAAGCTATCAGGCCAAATGCATCAGCCAAGATGCTACTCAGCCGGCAAAACCCGAATACTGAAATCGCTTGTCGACTTCACTCGGCAGAGTTTGAGCGCTCTGGCTGCAAATTGGATACTATAGCGAAAAATTTACGTACTTAGGTAGTTATTGTGAGGTGGTTTTATGCGATATGGTCTGTTGGGGGAAAAATTGTCTCACAGTTATAGCCCTCAAATCCACAAAGCACTGGGGAACTATCCATATGAACTGATACAAGTTTCACCTCAAGCGCTGGATGCTTTTATGAAGACCGCAGATTTTGCTGGACTTAACATAACTGTTCCGTATAAAAAGGCAGTCCTTCCCTACTGTGGCGCCTTATCGCCCATCGCAGAAAGATTGGGTGCCATTAATACGATTATCAAACGAAATGACGGCACCTTGTACGGCCACAATACCGATTATTTCGGTTTTCAGGAAATGGTTCATATTTCCGGACTGGATGTTCGTGGCAAGAAGGTCCTCGTTCTTGGAAGTGGCGGCGCTGGAGTAACCGTCAACGCTGTACTGCAAGATATGGGTGCAAATACTGTTACCATTTCTCGCGAAGGGGAAAACAACTATCAAAATCTGCATCTGCATGAAGACGCCTCCGTCATTGTCAATGCTACTCCAGTAGGAATGTTCCCCAACACGGGAGTATCCCCTATTGACCTAACCGATTTTCCGCACTTGGAGGGCGTATTGGATCTAATCTATAATCCTTGTAAAACCGAACTTTTGTTGCAAGCAGAAATGCTTGGTTTGGTTGCCGTGAATGGCTTATTTATGCTCGTTGCGCAAGCCAAAGGAAGTGCGGAATATTTCACTGGAGAAAAGATCCCTGACCGAATAATTGTAGAGCTATACAATATGCTAAAGCGTCAGATGGAGAATATCGTGCTTATTGGTATGCCGGGTTCCGGAAAAACCACTATTGGCAGAATCCTGGCTGAGTCTCTAAACAGAGAATTTGTAGACACCGATCAGCTGATCGTGCAAAAAGTGGGGATGTCCATTCCTGCCTACATGGAACAGTTTGGCATAGAAAAGTTCAGGCAGGAAGAAGCCGCAGTTATTCGTGAAGTTTGCAGACAATCCGGCTTGGTCATCGCAACAGGCGGTGGGTGTGTAACACAAGAAGAGAATTATAACCCCCTCCGGCAAAACGGCAAGATTATATGGATTCAAAGAGAAATCACCTCCTTGCCGACAGATGGGCGTCCTCTTTCCCAAGCGGACACCCTCCAGGCTATGTACGAGGTCCGCAGGCCCCTTTATTCCCGCTTTTGCGACATCGTCGTAAACAATGATGACACCGTGAATACGGCCATACAAGCCATTCTGAAGGCTTATAAGGGAGAGAATTATGAAATTACTGATCATTAATGGCCCCAATATCAATATGCTTGGTATCCGCGAGCCGGACATTTACGGAAAAGGCACATACAACGATCTAACTGATACGATTCATAACTATGCACAAAAGATTGGCGTGACTGCAGATTGTATGCAATCCAACTATGAAGGTGCTATCGTGGATGCTATCCAGCAGGCACTTGGAAACTACGATGGGATCGTCATAAACCCTGCAGCCTATACTCACACCTCTATAGCGATCCTGGACGCACTAAAAGCCGTCGCTATCCCCGCTGTAGAAGTGCACATTTCTGATGTTGACAGCCGAGAGCGCTTCCGTCAGGTTTCATATGCAGGCCTGGCATGCGATTTGACAATAAAAGGCCACGGTTTTGATGGCTACTGTGAGGCAATGACATACTTAAAAGAGAAATACGAAAAATAGCGGTTGCCCAGTGCAACCGCTATTTTGTATAGATAAATGTTTTACTGTCTGTATGCACACTTCCATCCAGGTATGTTGCCGTATCTTTTAATACTTGGAATCCGCACTGAAGGTGCAAGTTGTACGATGCAACATTACAGTTGGCAATATGGCTATATATTGGCAAGCGTTCATTCGCAACACAATCGGTCATCAAATCCAGTAAAAGCCGTCTGCCATAACCCATTCTGCGATAGTCGGCCCGTGTTACTAAGGCCGTCAGCAGATATCCATTCTCATAAGGTTCCAGCCTGGCGGCACTGATATACTTACCCTCATTCACAAGAACGCAATACGCTGAACCTTTTTGCCGAAAAAATACATTTCTTAGATAATCAGCAAAATCTACTTCCGCCAGTCGTAGCTGTTCAGTTGTGGATTCGTTGGGATAGTGTAGCCTTCCATGCGTCAAGATATCCTCTTGACAGACTTTCACTAATTCCTCAAAATCTAAGTCGCGAAAGTTGCAAAACCACAAATTCATAACAACATTTCTCCAATGCATGAAATGTTATACAAAAGCCATTTTCCTTCAAAAAGTTGTGGAATTCGGTTTCCATAATGCCAAAATCGGTGTAAATTTGGACACTTATCCACACATTCCACAAGGTTATCCACAAGGAAGCCATTTTGAAAGCAGCTAAATTGTTCAGGATTAACCTTAAAATCGAAAGGAATCTCGAACTAATTTAAAGCTTTTAAAGGTCTTGTCAGAGGTAGACATAACTCAGAAACACTGACAATAGATGTTCTCCAAAATATGACAAAAAATTCGGTTTTCTGGAAAGTTACATAGATTCTCCGAGAATGGATTTCGTGGCATGTGCATTCAATTCCATTCCCGCAATATTGCCTGTCAAAAATTCATAATATCCTTGGGCACCGATCATTGCAGCATTGTCACCACATAGGTTCAGAGGCGGGAGATATAAATTTACACCCAACTTCTCAGCAACAGTCTGCATATCAGACCGTATGGTAGAATTCGCAGCAACGCCTCCGGCAACTGCGACGTTTTTATATCCTGTCTGCGCCAGTGCCATTTCAATACGTGGAATAAGCGTGTCAGAAACAGCTTTACTAAAGCTTGCACACAGACTCGGGATATCCAACTCCTCACCCACTTGCTCTGCGTGGTGAATCAAATTCAGTGCTGCAGTCTTTAGTCCGGAGAAACTCATATCGTAAGGATTTGTTCCCGGCTTGGAACGGGGTAAAGAGTACTTATTGTCATCACCCTCTTGGGACGCTTTATCCAAGGCGCTGCCGCCAGGGTAAGGCATATTCAATACGCGGGCAACCTTATCGAAGCACTCCCCTGCCGCATCATCCAATGTCGTTCCTAAAATTTGCATTTTTGTGTAGTCCTGCACATCAACAATCATTGTGTGACCACCGGAAACAACAAGGCACAGAAAAGGCGGCTTCAATTCAGGAAATGCAATATAGTTGGCAGCAATATGCCCTTTAATATGATGAACTGGAACCAGAGGCTTATCCATAGCCAAAGCCGCAGCCTTTGCAAAATTCACACCAACAAGCACCGCACCAATCAGGCCAGGTGCGTAAGTGACAGCAATTGCGTCAATGTCAGACCTGGTGATTTGCGAACGTGCAATCGCCTGATCTGCCAAGCCGTAGATTGCCTCAATATGCATTCTGGATGCGATCTCAGGGACTACGCCGCCGTAGATACGATGCAGATCTACTTGAGATGCGATGCAGTCTGCCAAAACAAATCGGCCATCACGGACAACGCTGACCGCAGTTTCATCGCAGGAAGATTCAATTGCAAGAATATTCATTTGGCAAACTCCTTTCGCATAATATAGGCATCTTCACGGGGATTGCGGTAATAACCGGGGCGTTTTCCAACAACTTCAAAGCCCATTTTATAATATAGGCCAATAGCGCTCTCATTGGATACTCTAACTTCCAGGCTAAGGCTGTTCACTTCTCTTTCCTGCAGCAATAGAATCAACCTTTCAATAAGCGCATATCCAATTCCGCGCTTTCTGTGATCGGGGTGAACAGCAATATTCATCATATCAGCGCCATCGAGAACACTCTGCGCTCCCACATATCCCAATACGTTTCCGTTCTCCGTCGCAACAAGCCAGGTAGATAACGGATTCGTCAGCTCAGTGGATATAGAATGGACGCTCCACGGATCGGAAAAACATAATTTTTCCAGCTCAGCTATCGCTGAAACATGGATTTCAGACATATTTACAATTTCCATCATTTTGCCTCATACCAGCTTCTTCCCCACTTTGCCTCTGCAAGAAGGGGTACAGACAGCTTGGCCGCTTGTTCCATTTCATTACTGATAAGACGTGCAACCTGCGGGGCAATTTCTTCGGGACATTCAACAATCAATTCATCGTGTACCTGCAAAATCAGCTTCGCTTCCGGATAACGATCCTTAAGCGCCTTATCGACCCGTACCATCGCAAGTTTGATAATATCTGCGGCAGTACCCTGAATGGGTGTATTTAGGGCTATGCGTTCAGCACCTTGGCGGATATTAAAATTGCTACTCTTCAATTCCGGAATATTGCGTTTTCTCCCGTAGAGCGTTTGCGTATAGCCAACTTCACGAGCCATCTCCACAACATTGTGCATATAAGCTTTTACGCCGCGATAATTATTCAGGTAGGACTCAATATATTCCCTGGCTTGATAGAAGTTGACTCCTATATCCTCAGACAAAGAGTACTCAGAAATGCCATAGACAATCCCAAAGTTTACTGCCTTTGCATGTCTTCTCTGTAAGGGAGTAACCGCATCGGGCTCTACGCCAAAAACTTGAGAAGCTGTGGCCGTGTGAATGTCCAATCCATTAATAAATGCACTGCGCATCACTTCATCATTTGCTATATGCGCAAGCACGCGCAGCTCAATTTGACTGTAGTCCGCATCCACAAGAACATAACCCGACTTAGGAATGAACATTTTTCGGATTTCCGCTCCTAAGTCGGTGCGAACCGGAATGTTCTGCAAATTGGGTTCTGTGGAAGACAGTCGACCGGTTGCGGTAACCAGATTCTGAAATGTTGTGTGGATGCGTCCGTCAGCTGCAATGGCGTTGGTTAATCCTTCAGCATAAGTGGAGTGCAGCTTTGTCAGCATCCGATAATCCATAATGGAAGGGATAATCGGGTGCTTATCTTTCAGCTTTTCCAAAACGTCTGCATTTGTAGAATAGCCGGTCTTTGTCTTTTTAATGGGCGGTAGTCCTAACTTCTCAAATAGCAGCTGCCCCAGTTGCTTTGTAGAGTTTATATTGAACGGTTCTTCTGCATAGGAGAAAATCAGTTTTTCGCAATCGCTGATCCTTCCAGACAACATTTGCCCAAACTGGTTCAGTTGTTCTGCATCAATAGCCACACCCTGCTTCTCCATTTTGTACAGTACTGTGCAAAGGGGGAATTCTATGTCACGGTAAAGACTTTCCATGCCTTCAGCCTTGAGTGCATCAGTAAGAATGTTTTTCAAATACCAAATTGTCTCCGCGCAAGCGCAGGGGTCCCCATCTTCCACATTCTTACCAAAAAATGTTGTGGCAAGTTTCGATACGGGGTAGCCCGATTGGGAAGGATTCAAATTATACGCAGCAAGAGCCGTATCAAATACAAAATTACCGTGGGGTAAACCCATAGAATCCAGAAGGTGCAGTGTTGACTTCAAATCGTGACAGATAATGCTTTCTGCCCCGGTTAGTACACCTTCTGCGCAGAAGGCTTCCATAGGTGTAAGGGCGCACACGCCCTTTTCCCAGGCAATCCCCAGCGCCCCATCCGGTGCAATATAAAGGGCAATCTCCTTCCCTGCTCCATCAGGCTGGCTGACCACCGGCAACGGATCACGCTTGCAAATATCCACAGGTTTTTCTATCAGTGTTACACCACGCAGACCGTATTTATCAATCAGTTTTACAAATTCCAGCTTTGTAAAAAGGGCATAAAGAGCCTCTTTATTATAGGGTGCAATAACTGCATCCATCGGTGCAAAATCTATAGGTGCGTTAGTGCGTATAGTAGCAAGGTCATAAGAAAGATAAGCGCTTTCCTTTCCTGCCTCCAGCTTTTCCCGCAGTTTGGGACGGATGGTGGGGTCTTCCAAATTGGCATACACACCGTCCAAGGAGCCGTATTTTATCAACAGTTCTGTAGCCGTTTTAGGGCCTACACCGGGAACACCGGGAATATTATCCGAAGAATCGCCCATCAGCGCTTTCAGGTCCACCATCTTCTTCGGCTCAAAGCCATATTCCTGGTGGAATAATTCCTCATCATAAATGGTTGCTGTTGTTTGGCCCGGCTTTGAAATGACAAGACGGACGTGGACATTCTTATCAATAAGCTGCAGGCTATCACGGTCGCCGGTGGCGACAACGCACTCCCAGTCATTATTGCTACAGATCACACTAACCGTGCCGATCACGTCGTCCGCTTCCCAGCCCTGGCATTCATAAACAGGGATATTCATCGCCCGCAATACATCCTTCATAACCGGCATTTGCTGGGCGAGTTCTTCCGGCATTCCATGTCTTGTTGCCTTGTACCCATCGTACTGCTTATGACGGAAAGTAGGACCGTGGAGATCAAATGCCACACAAACGGCATCCGGCTGGACATCCTTTTCCATACGGTCAAGAATGTTTAAAAATCCGAAAATCGCATTGGTGTACAGACCTTCACGGGTGGTAAGAGGCTTCACCCCGTAAAACGCACGATTGATAATGCTGTTACCATCCAGAATTAAAAGTTTCATACCCGTCTCCACTTTGTACCCTGCGGGGTATCAATAATTTCGATTCCTTTTTCCTTTAGTAAATCACGAATTCTATCTGCTTCAGCAAAGTTCTTTTCTTTCTTTGCCTGCGTGCGAGCAAGGACAAGTCCGTCAATTTCGGGGTCTGCGGAATCAGCTTCTTCTTTTGCTTGCTTCTCCCGCAATTCATTTGCCTTTGCCAAAAGGTCAAGGCACAAAACGCGATCAAAATCTGCCAGAGCAGCCAGTTTCGTTGCATCATTGGTTTTTGCTTTGAGTACATCGTAAATCGCAGTTACAGCAAGAGATGTATTCAAGTCACCGTTCAATGCGCCAACAAAGCGTTCTTTCAGAGCATCAAATGCCGCTGCATCCACATCACCACCGGGAACAAGAGCAGCGATCTTCGCGATCAGCTTTTCATAAGTTTGAGCAGCATTATCCAAGTTCTCCCAGCTAAACACCAAATTTCTGCGGTAATGGCTCTGCAGACAGAACAGTCTGTAGGCCATAGGGTCATAGCCCTTGCTTTCTAAAAGGCTAACCGTCAAAAACTCGCCTTTCGACTTTGACATTTTGCCGGTGTCCGTATTCAAATGATGCACATGGAACCAGTAATTGCACCATTTATGGCCAAAGTAACTTTCCGACTGGGCAATTTCATTTGTGTGATGAGGAAACGCATTATCAATGCCGCCGCAGTGGATATCCAGGTCTTCTCCCAGGTACTTCTGGCAGATTGCAGAGCATTCAATATGCCAACCGGGATAGCCGACGCCCCAGGGAGATTCCCATTTCAGCGCCTGATCCTCGAACTTAGACTTAGTGAACCACAAAACAAAGTCGTTTCTGTTGCGCTTGTTGGTATCTTCCTCCACGCCCTCACGAACACCTACGGCCAGATCTTCCTCATTGTGGTCGTTAAATACATAATACTTCTCCAGCTTTGAAGTATCAAAGTAGACATTACCACCGGCAACATATGCAAAGCCCTTCTCAAGCAAACCTTCAACGATCTGGATAAACTCAGCAATACAACCGGTTGCCGGCTGTACAATTTCAGGCTTCTTGATATTCAGCTTTTCACAATCCGCAAAAAACGCATCAGTGTAGTACTGCGCAATCTCCATGACAGACTTATTTTCGCGTTTTGCGCCCTTGAGCATCTTGTCTTCACCGGTATCAGCATCAGAAGC
>JAZRUE010000059.1:0-40381 GCA_045652345.1 Faecousia sp.
TCCACACCGATGCCGAACACCTTACTCTCTACACAGGGCTTGACCTTGTTAAAGTCGAAGGGTTCGGAAAGGATCTCATCGATGGCTTCCTTATAGCGAACACGGGGGCCCATACGGTCAGCAGGAATGTCCTTAAAGCCGTCACCGGTCCAGATGTTCATAATACAGGGCTGACCCAGTTCCTCTGCCAGATAGTTGGAGATCCGGATACAGGCCTTGCCGTGTTCGATCCAGAAATTGCGGATCTCGGGATCGGGAGAAGAAAGTGTCAGGCCGTTGGCCTTGGGGTGGGAAAAGAAAGTGGGGTTAAAGTCGCAACCCAGACCCCGCTCCTTGCAGAAGTCCACCCACTTTTGGAAGTGCTTGGGTTCTAACTTATCCCGGTCTGCCCATTCTCCCTCCTGGAAGATGGCATAGCTGGCGTGCAAATTCATCTTTTTTGTGCCGGGGCAGAGTTTTAAGACCATATCCAGATCAGCCATCAGTTCTTCCGGGGTTCTTGCTCTGCCGGGATAATTGCCGGTGGTCTGGATGCCGCCGGTGAGGGGCTTTGTGGGGTCTGTATCAAATCCCCGCACATCGTCGCCCTGCCAGCAGTGCAGCGCCACGGGAACATTCCTGAGTTTTTCAATGGCAGCATCGGTATCCACGCCCAATGCACCGTATTTTGCTTTTGCTTCTATATAAGACATATGATTTCCTCCATTTTTGATAAAAATAAGACCTCCCTTTCGGTCAACTACTACTCTACCATAGCAGCTGTTCGAATGGGAGGTCTTGAGTTGGTGAAAAAAGTTACCTGATTTGCAGTCTGTAATGGCGGGGAGACAGGCCAAACCGCTCTTTGAAAATCCGGTGGAAGTAGCCCATATTCTCATAGCCTACGCCACGGGCGATCTCTTCTATATTTCTGCGGGTGGTCTTCAGCAGGAATGCCGCCTGAGAAAGCCGCTTTTCCTGGACCAACTCTGTGTAGGTTTTCCCGGTTTTCTGCTTGATCTGCCGGGAAAGACTGTACAGGTCATAGTGCAGGAGTTCTGCCAGTTCCGTCAGGCTGCCGTTGGCATAGTGGCTTTCAATGTAGGCCAGCGCCCGGAAAATGGCAGTCTGCTCCGCATCGGGGGTGCTCAGATTTCCGGTGTGGTCCATAATCTGCATAAACAGCAGCGCCATTGTCAGCTGACTCATTCTTCGCTTATTGGAGGTTTCCCGCAAAAGAATGCACAGCAGATTTTCCACTAAATTCTGAATGGGCGTAACATCGGCCACTTGGAAATGCAAAAAGCCAGCCTCACTGCTTTGGGAGCAAAGGCAATCCACCAAAAAACGCCGCAGAGGGGTCTCATCTTCCCCCATAAGGGGCAAGACTGTATTGAAAAACTGGGGCAGCACCAAAAAGTTTACCGCCACATCCTGCTGGCCGGCCGACTCGATTTCATGGGTCGCCTGCTGATTCATAAACAGCAGTTCCCCTGTTTGCAGGCGGATTCTTTTGCCGTTTACAATGTGGGTCGTCTGCCCGCAGCACATATACACCACTTCCACATAATCGTGGGTGTGCTCCGGGAAGTGGATAAACCGGGTATGGGGTCGGACGGTGATCAGCTTGCCTGCCGCCAGGAGCTTTCCTGCGTTGACGGTGTTGGACTGCCCCTGCATATAGATCTCCCGGTCGATGGTGGTTCTGCCATCCAAAATAGCCTGTTCTTCTGCTGTAATCTTCTGCAAATGGGCAAGAATTTCTCTATCCAAGCCGTCACCCCCTTTTTATAGGTCTACTATACCACGAAGGAGCAAGGTTAACAAGACAAATATTGGGCAACCTCTTGCAGATTCTGTCGGCAGATGATATAATCCACATCGCTGAAAGGGGTTGACACAATGAAAAAACTGTGGAACTATTTGCAGATCGCCCTATGCGCTGTGGGCTTGGCTTTTGTGTATTACATATTCATTATCCAAAACAATTTTGCGCCCGCAGGACTCAACGGCATCGCCACCATGATTCAGTACAAAACCGGCTTCAGCATCAGCTATATGTCGCTGCTGATCAACATTCCTCTGTCCGTGATCGCCTATTTTTTGGTGCAAAAGGACTTTGCGGTAAAGACCCTGCTATTCTCCCTGGTCTATTCCCTGTCCTTTCTGCTGCTGCAGCACATCAATCCCACCTTCATTCAGTATAACGCCTTGGGCCACGACACCATTTATCCTGTTATTCTCAGCGGTGTGTGCGCCGGTGTGGTTTACGGCATTTGCTTCCGCAACAACGCCTCTACCGGCGGCACGGACATTCTTTCCCGCTATATCAACAAGATCCGGCCGGACACCAACTTCTTCGTAGTAACCTTTATCTTAAATGGCATCGTCGCCATTATTTCTGTCCTGGTCTACTCCGATGGCGCACTGAACTATAAGCCTGCCGCTCTGTGCGTGATCTACTGTTTCATTTCCACCTTTGTGGGCAACCTGATGCTGAAAAGCTCCAAGACCGCCTATAAATTCACAGTGATCACTTCCCACAAGGAAGAGATCATTGCAGATGTCACCCACGTCCTTCGCCACGGATGCACAGAAATCGAAGCAACAGGCTCTTACACCCACAACAAGAAAACCGTACTGATCTGCGTGATCAACAAGCACCAACTGAACGATTTCCAAAAAATCCTCTCCAAATACAGCGACACATTCTCTTATTTTGAAGTAGTGAATGAAACTTACGGAAACTTCAAGTACATCAAACAAAAATAAGCAAACGGCTGACCTTCCCGGGTCAGCCGTTTTTCAGATATTTATGAAGATAATTCAGGGTTTTCTTTTTGTCCGCAGACCACAAGGGGGCGATCAGATCTTTCTTCGCTCCGTCCCCGGTGATCCGGTGGACAACCGTTTCCTTTGGCAGCACCCCAATGCAAGCCTTCAGCACCCGGGCATATTCTTCCAAAGAAAGGGGCTGCACCCGCCCTTCTTCGTATTCTCTTGCAAGGCGGGTGTTCTTCAAAATGTGCAAAAGGTGAAATTTCACCCCATCTGTGCCGCAATCGGATGCATAGCGAGTGGTAGCCACCGGGTCGTCCTCCGGCAGACCGATGATGATATGGGTGATCACCTCTATCCCGGCCTTTTTCAGCCGGGAAAGCGCATCTGCATAAACCTGCGTTTGATAGCCACGGTTTATGTAATGGGCAACGGCATCATCTGCCGTTTGTAAACCTAATTCCACCGTCACCGGCTTGATGGCATTTAATTCTTTCAGCAAGTGGATGGTTTCATCCGGCAGGCAATCCGGCCGGGTGGCAACATTCAGCCCCACGATGTAATCCGGTGCGATGGCTTCATAGTATAGGCTCTTTAGCCGCTCATAAGACCCATAGGTATTGGAAAAGGACTGAAAGTAGGCAATATATTTGCCCTCTTTCATTTTCCCCGCCACCCGGCTTTTGGCCTTTTCCAACTGCTCGGTGATATCCGTGCCAAACTCCGCAAACTCTCCGCCCCCAAGTTTGGAGCAGAAAATGCAGCCACCGGTGGAAACCGTCCCATCCCGGTTCGGGCAGGTAAACCCGCCATCCAGAGAAAGCTTATACACCTTTTCCCCGTATTTTTCCTTGTAGTAGTCATTTGCCGTCCGATACACCTAATCACCTTCTCTCTTTTTCATTATAGCCTTCAAGACCATAAAAATCAATTCTACCAGGTTTTACATTATTTTAACACTTAGAGCAAGCTTCTATGTAATAATAGAAAAAAGGAGTGAGCACTATGAAAAAGCTTTTTACTGTAGTACTTGTTATTCTCATACTGTCTTCCTTGTGCGGCTGCAGACAAAATGCTCCCGAAGAAAAGGAAACTGTCTCTTATGAAACTATGAAAACCGCCCCCAGCAAAGAGGGTGTTGAAGAATTTCTCGCTCTGCTGAAGGAATGGGAGACGGGCAATTTGACCAGTGGCTATTCCTATGACGAAACCCACTGCTATAATGTAACGCCAATACAAGTTGCCGTCGAAACAAGTATGCGAATCTTCAAGTTTTCCGACTCCTGCGAATCCTTTGTCCTGCTGGATAACGAGATCTATCCTCTTTGTGTGTCCTTTGGGGGCTACGGATTCGTAAATGCCGTCCCCTGCGATTTTGATGAGGACGGAAATAAGGATTTGTTGGTAGCTTCCTCCTGGGGCTCCGGTATGCACCGTTCCGTCATTTCCCTATTCCATTCCGATTCCAAAACCTCTACCGTTCTTTATGATACTTCCACCACCGACACTCCCGGCACAGATTTATTTGTTTCCGCTGCTGTCCCCTCGTTCTCCTCACAAGAATTGGAGTATCTTCCACTTTACTGTGTGTATGCTGCAAAGATAGAAATACGCAACGGCAATATGGCAGACCTTTCCTATACTGCCACCGATCTTGCCGGTTCCATCAGGGTTTTGGACGGCGTCCCCACCTTTGTCCCCTACGAAACATAATCCGCAGACAATTCCGGTAAACTACATAAACCAACGCTGTATAAAAAACAGATTGATTTACATGGTATTCCTGCCTTTTGCGGTTTACAAGTCTTTCGCCCCATGGTATGATAAAAACAAGGAGGTGCGGTAAATGAAGCGGTTTATTTCTGCTTTCTTGGTTCTTGTTGCGCTTTTCCTTTGCGGCTGTACGCAAACCAGCGTCAGCGAGGGCGAAGATGTAGTCCTGACCTTTGTTTACATGGAAGCGGATATCCGTGTTACATTGGAAACAGAGGAGGCTGAAAAGGTAATTTCCATTCTGGATGGCAACGACTACGCTTCCATCGGCTCCGGTATTCCCTCCTGCGGATTTGATGAAAACATTTCCCTAACCGTGGACGGCCGGGTCTTTGCTGTGGCTTGCGATACCTGCAATTATTTGCAGGACATGGGGAACTATCGCTATTTCAGCATTCCCAAAGAGGATATGGCTTACATCCACTCCCTCTTCCAAAAATACGGCGGCTACTTTCCCTGCGTATAATCGAAAAGAGCATTAAAAAGGCACCGTTTTCACGGTGCCTTTTCTTTCTTTTACATTCTACCGAACAAGGACTTTTTCTTTTTTGCCAGCTCTTTTGGCTTTGATCGTAGTGACCAGATGGAACGCATTGACATAAACCACCAGCAGCAAGCAGTACAGGAACAAATACAAGCCGTAGCTGATGCCCAAAATATCCTCCTGGATATCACCGCCGGGCATAAAATACATGGGATCCGCTTCGATCTCCAGCACGTAGATCAAAAACAGTGCATACACAAAGGTCAGCGCAAAGGAAATGGCAAGCTTCAGCATATGCTTATACCGGAAATCGGTAAACTTCAAAACCATCAGCGTAATGGACATGGTCAGAAGCAGGGCGTGGGTAACGATGGAATACAGGTTATCAAACAGAATGTACTCGCTATTATAGCCCACACCGGGATAGGCGAAGAAAATCACAGAGCAAAGCAGCGCGGACAGACTGGCAAAATTATAGAAGAAGGGCTTCTTCACGAATACGCAGGCCATCAGCAGCCAGCAGGAAATGGCACACCAGGGTCTGGGAATCAAAACCCACGCAAAGTCGATAATGGCAAAATCTACCTGCTGGAAATAATAAAGACTCATTAAACGCACAAAGCGTATCATGACCTCGAAGAAGGCAATGGCTGCGGCCATTGTCCAGATGATACGGGACTTCACTTTTTCCGGATTTTTTGCCTTTTTGACTATAAAGTAAAAGCCCAAGATGCATCCTACACAAATAACAAGGGTGAGAATGTGCAGAAATCCCCAACGCCCATCCACATAGGGATTATTCACTCCGCCAAACAGCCAATCAATAAAACTCATTTTTCCTTTTCTCTCTTTCCTATGTTTTTCGCAAGGCGCAGACTCTTGCTTTCAGGGTCTGCATATCCTTTTTAAAACTGCCAAAATCAAAGATCATAGCGATCAGGAAACACAACGGTGTTAGAATGACGAAACAGGGTACGATCAGCCAGAACCAGGGCCAATACTTTGCTTCTCCTGCGTGAGAGCCTACGGGAACGGTTTTAAAGAAGTCCGGGCAGGCCCATTCGATCAACTTGGAGAGGTTACCATCCGGCCCCCAAATCATGGAATTGTTTACATAGGGGATATCGTGCATGTCATCTCCCCGCAGGTCAACATAGCCCAACTCGCTCTGGAAAATCTGATTGAGCATAATGAACAGCATCACCAGCAGGAAGATCACAGGGGTGGACCACACCCGGCGGTATTCAAGTTTGTGGACCTTCAAAAGCACCATCAGCATAGGAACATACCACAGCAAATTGTGGTGTATGTAAAAACGCACCACATCCAAAGCCTCTGCCGCCTGATTGGGCTTTAAAACCGGCTCGATGGGATAGAAAACGGCAATCAGGCCACTGAGAACGCCGATATAGAACATATAGTCCTTTATATGCTTATTTTTGCAAAGGAACAGAAAGGGGAACAGTCCAATATTTGCCCCGCAAATATTGACGAACCAGGAATCCCGCAGATGTCTTGCATGGTCCACAGAATAGGGCGGGTAAAATCCCTTTAAAAAATGGAGAACGAGCGCAAAGACCAGCAAGGAGAACAGAACAATCTTAATGGTCTTCTGTCTCCGGTTACGGAGCAAAAGATAAAGGCCAGCAAAACCGGCCAAAGACAAAAAAAGAAACAGGAAATACCACGCGTTAAAGAACTGTATGTTCATACCTACCACCTAATGGTCATAATCTGCTACCACCCAGTATAGCACACCCCTGCAAAAAAAGCAAGACCAGCCACATTCCAGTCGATTTTTGTCCCAATAAGGGGTACAATGATGTATAACACCTACAAGGGGGAAAGCCAGGAAGATTCGCTAAAATCTCAAGAGAAAGGGGCTCTTTCAAATGGGCATGAACGCAGGATACACAGTCATCAATCATTTTCCGGCTATCCAAGATCCCCCCTTTTTCATAGTAAGTCTTTTATTGTTGCGCTATTCCAAGTTTCCTCAAAATAAGCAGGGACACCCGAAAGGGTGTCCCTATCATCAAAATAACTCAAAATTAAACAGGTGCGCTGTTGAACTTCCGTAATCCTCGGTTTTTGTTTCGCTGTGATAGGTGCTTAAAGGCGTAAAACGCACCGCTTTTGCAATCCTATTTAGCACGTGCTTGACGAACCGCTGATGGTTATCGGTGATCTCCAAAGCGGTATCCCACTGACCGTTTTCATCTAAAATCTCAATCCGGTAACGCTTGATCAAGCATTTGGGGAAACCAAATCTGGTATTATTATGGCTGGCAGGAAAGAATAACACAGCAGAGGTATGCAATCCATCCGGGTTTCCCTCAGTATATTCGCGGTCAAGATCGCTGTCCATGACCAGCCGCACACCATTTACAAATTGAGGCTGATCAAATGTATAGGTGATGGATTTATTGGTCTTTCCGAAATAGCCGTTATCATTACCCCATATTCTACGATCAAGACCGTTTATCAAATTGGTACAATCGCCGTAGTCGCAGGTGAGCTTCGCCTTTTTCGCCAAGGGCGAGATCTCACGACGCAATCCCGGCAGGAAGCAATCATCCTCCAGCAGGGCAGTTTGGATTTTAGCAATTTTTTGCTGTGCCGCCTCTCTCGGTAAAAGATTATTTTTTACAGCTATCGCTGCCGCAGTACCCACAGCCTGACCGATCACTCCGATCGTTCCCATTACTCTTGTGGAGCTGAAAGCAACGTGACTTGCGCTGATATTTCGACCGGCAAACATCAGATTATCAATGTTCTTGGAATATAGGGAGCGAAGCGGAATGGGATAGGGCTCGCTGAGTCTGCGCTTTTGCAGATGGGCACCACCCTTGGCATCCATGTGGAAGCCGCCGGGCAGGTGATTGTCGATCTGCCAGCCGCCATAGGCAACCACATCCTCAAATGGCGTGCAGTTTTCTACATCATGTTGGGTCAATATATAGTCGCCCACATATCGGCGGCTCTCCCGCTTGCCGGGTAAAAAACCAACCCACTCTAAATCCCAGTTTTCTGCCCCGTGATCTCCGTGGTTTTTAATATGGTCCCAAACGCCGAGGGCAATTTTCAGCAATTCATCTTTGGTTTCCTCCGTATCATCAATGCTATTTTGCATACCGCCCAATTCAATCCAATAAAAGTTGGTATTGATGGCATAGAGGTTGTGGGGCTTGTTATTCATCGCATCATCATCGGGAAAATCATAGGCCCAAGCGGGTGGTGTATAGGAAATTGGATGATCGGTCTCACGGCACTGCATCATAATGCTCATGCCCATAGTATGGTTATCTGCAATCTCAAGTCCAAATTCCTCATTAAATTCGCTTTTTGCCTCTCTCCCCACCATAAATTCCGCGTCAGTCAAGGGTGCAAGGATACTATCGCCCGAGCTGTCTACGAAAATTTTAGCCTGCACTTCATGCCATGTGTATGTGGTGAGTTGAAAGCCCTTGACCGACAAAATGTGTCCATTTTCAGCGGTTGCTTCACAGCAAGCACAGTTCAGCAGTAGTTCAATATTCTCCTCAAAGCGTACCTTTTCATATAGCAAAGCATCCCATGTGGTGAAATTACGGGTCGGATTGCGATACATATTTTCCAGCAACAGTTCTTCCATAATACCGGTTTCCTGCAAATCCCGCACACGGGTACCCGCACCGGAGATCCACATACGAATCTCGCTGCTGGCGTTTCCGCCCAGCACAGGGCGATCCTGCATCAGTAGCACCTTCGCTCCGTGTCTTGCGGCACTGATGGCAGTAAACATACCGCCGATTCCGCCTCCAACGACGCAGATGTCTGCTTTGTGTAGCTTTGTTTTTAGCATTGTTTTCTCTCCTTTTTCAAAAATCTTGAAATTTTATTTCGTTTATCTTATAATCAACCATATAGTTCTTGAACTGAAAAGTCTACTGATAATGTGATTAAAATTTATAAATATGTGATATTTGGGAGAGGCAAATGAAGAAAGTTAGCCACTATAAGCAAAGCAATAAGGGGAATGCAAAGCAGATCATCAACTGGAAAGAGTACGATCTGGGGGATTCTCTTTTTTATTCCTACCGCTCCACCCTTTATAATCCCAGCACTTTTCCTTCCAGCCTTCATTACCATGATTATTATGAACTTGTCATTCTTGAAGAAGGAAATATTGATTATATTTGCGAGTCGACTTGTGTTCATCCAAAAAAAGGGGATATTCTGCTGATTCAGCCCGGGATGTTTCATATGTCTAAAATTGGGTGTGAAGAAACCCATTATAAGCGCCATGTTTTTTATCTGTATCCCGATGCCTTTGACGGATGGGAGTGTGGGGCGCTGACTTCCTTTTTAAGGGAATCCTCTAAAGGGCTCGCAGTATTTCGGCTCTCTGAAAAAGATCGTTCTTTGATTCTTTTACTGCTCCATCAGCTATCCGAAGCCTTGAATCACGAGGGAAAACCGACTTATCGCGCCCTTGCCAAGGGATTGATCCTGCAGATCTTCTTTTTAATCAGCGAAAGCAATTCGACCTTCCAAGATCACAGGGCGGTCTTGCCGGAAAATCTTCTTGCTATCAAGCAATATATCGAGGAAAGTTTCGTTGAAATATCTTCAGTTAAAGAGGTGGCAGATCATTTCTTTTATAGCCGTGAATATGTATCAAGGCTTTTTCGCCAGTATTTTAACACCACTGTTTCAAACTATATAAAGGCACGTCGAATTGCATACAGTCAGCGGTTGATCGAGCAAGGATGCTCTATCAGCGAAGCATGTTACCAATCAGGCTTTGAAAATATGTCTACCTTTATCCGCACTTTTCGTAATGTATCCGGTATGACACCTTCTGAATACCGCAAATAAACATAAAAAGGCTTGACCAAATCGGTCAAGCCTTTTTTGTGGGTCGATTTGCGCAATTATGCATTCATCAAATACTGATACCCGGCCTTGATGTAGGCGATCTTCGCATCACGCAGCGGCATAGGAACATTCCTTTCACCGGGGATCTCTAAATTAAAGACACCGGAATAGCCGACTTCCCGAAGAGCTTTTACGATCTTCTCAAAATCGATTTCTCCCCTGTTAAAGGGCATCAGGTGCTGATCTGCGCTGCCGTCATTGTCCGTAATATGTAAGGCTTTCAGCTTCACCCCTGCTTTGTGAATAAATGCCATTTGATCCTTATCGGTCAAATTCAGGTGTCCCGTATCCAGGCAGATGCCAAATTTGCTGCTTCCAATGCGGTCGATCATATACAAAAGGTCGTCAGCATTTCTGTCGATCAGCTCTTTCTGTCCGGGCACAAGAGGACGAAGGTTTTCAAGGCAGATCGTAATATCCTTATCCTTTATGTAGTCAGCCAGCAGGCGTAATTTTTCGATGTTCTTTTCGATCTTTTCCTGCCGGGTGAATGTGGTTTCAATCAGGTTGTCACAATGCAGCACCATATTTTTGATGCCCATAGCCTCATACATATCGATCCAGGGATAAAGCTTTTCCAAGGCCGTATCATCCTCGCAGATCTTGATCCTGAGCCACAAATGGCCCTGGGATATCTCAAAGTTTCGCTCCGCCAAAAACTCGGCAAAGTCCCTTGCCGTTTTCAGCACATCAGTGCTTCTGGACAGGAGCTCAAAGCCGTGCTCATCGGAAAGCTCTGAGCAGTATATGCCATTGTCCGCCAGCCTTTGAATGGCATCTTCCGCTTTCAATTCCGGATAATAGCTTGACCAAATACTAAGTTTCATTTGTTCCATCCTTTCTCCGCAAAAACCGTTTGTGCCCGTTGAATGCAATCATTATAGCACAAAGCCGCCGGTTTTCAATATCCAAAAAGCCAATGTGCAGCAGGATCCTTTGGCTTGTGTCGGCTTAGGACGCAGTGTTTTGTCGAAACAGCGTAATTTCTTTCAAACACTACAAATTCATCTCTATAGGAAATGGCTCGCCAAAAGGCGAGCCATTTCATTATAACAAGGTTTTCCAATTATCGATACTGGATAGGCTGGGCATCCACCAGCTCACTCCACAGATCCTTTCCAACGCGCTTACCCCAGGCATCCAGAATTTTTCTGAACATAGGACTGGTACCGTTGCCAATCTGCTGACCATTAAACTTCTTTACCGGCGCTATGCAATACGGAGTGGTAGTGACCCACGCCTCTTCGGCATTCACTACATCGTAAATCATAATATCCTCTTCCACAAAGGGAATGCCCATTTCCTCCACCAGTTCCTTTACGGTCTGCAGGCTGACTCCCCAGAGAATATTCCGACGCTTGGGCGAATAAACGATGCCATCTTTATAGATGAGGAAATTAGAACCGCCGGTCTCGGTAATATTGCCAAACTGATCCATGTAGACCGCCATTGCCGTAGGATCCATTGCGTGCACGATCTCATCGCCCACACGCATATGTAGCCGGTTGCGGTGCTTGCCTCTTGGACTGACACACTGAGGCGGCACATGAGGAATGGGCGAGGTGATCATATTAATGCCCTCCGTGTAATTCCTCTGCCACAATGTAAACGGCATAGGAAATGCATGCTGGCAATAGGTAGGCTGCAGGTCTCCCGCAGGCACCGCCGAGCCGGCATACACATAACTTGTGCCAGGAGTAACATAATAGCACATGCCGAATTCGCATTCGGGGTAGATCTCTTTGTTTAACTCGATCAATTTCCGGCTGATCTGGCATACCTCTTCTTTACTATGGGGGATCCTCAGGTAAGCATTCTTTGCGGCAGCAAAAAAGCGATCCACGTGGTCTTCCAGGCGGAAGATTTCTCCATGGAAGGTACGCACCATATCTGTAACCGACGCGCCGGTAGTAATGCCAATGTCCATTACCGATATTTTGCACTGGCTAATGGGTACATATTCTCCGTTTAAGTAGGTAATCAATTCTGCCATGCTCCATCTTCCTTTCCACTTAGCGTTTCTTTATGGGAATACAAATATCCATAGAATAGGGCTTGCCGTGGCAACGTTCGTCATAGAACTCATAATCCAGGCCCTCTTCTGCCAAGACATAGTCGGAAGAAGGTAGCCAGGTCTCGAAAATATACTGCCAGGTTTTCACAATGGTTTCCGGGAAATCCCTTTCCTGAGGCGGTGTAGAAAAAACGGCATATTCGCCCCCCGGCACCCAGTCAATATAAAGTCCATCATCTACCGTTTCTGGGTCTTCGATCCGCACTCCGGTCACCAACCGGTATAAGTCATTCTTGACGGGAAAAGAAATATAATACTCCCCATGATCCTTGGGTCGTGCAATGGCATAGATCTTATGTTCCTGCTCTGCCAGCCATATGCGGTCCCACAATGCTGGTTGCTGCGCAATGCTGGACACCGTAGATGATGTCATCACCACCATACCCGCCACATAAAAGCCTTCCCGTTTTTCAATGCGCACCTGGGGCATCACCGTCATATTTTGCCCCTGACCAGCAAGGGGATTGGGTGCAATCGGGCGGTGCGGCACAACCCGTGTGCGATATTCATTGGGAGAAAACCCATAGACCTTCCGAAAGGCTTTTGCAAAGCCATTGTGGGATTCAAAGCCATAGTCCATTGCCACATCAATGATCCGTTTTCCGTTGCAAAGATCGTCTGCCGCCTGTGCCAGCCGTCTGCGACGGACATATTCCATTACCGGCATTTCCATATATAGCGTGAACAGGCGGCTGAAATAATAAGGAGAAAACCCAGCAAGATCCGCCAAAACCTCTAGGGAAAGAGATTCCTTCAAATGTGCATTGATGTACGACACACAGTCATTGATAATCTTTAGGCTATCCATGTTCCTCCCCCCCTCTATTCATCATATCAAGCATTCCCACATCTTTGCAATTCCAAACTTACCCGAATTAAAAGAATGCTATAAGTAGACCCGATCACGCACTCAAGCCTTATTCCTATTTTCAGGGCTATTGGCAACGCTGTTTTTTATAATAGCAATGACCACATCAATCCCAAATGTCTTTATCAGCAATCCTAAAAAGGAACTGCCAAAAATGGCGATTCCCGACAGCATTACGCCTGTGATCACAATTAGAACATCTGTAATAAGTAACGCTTTTCCAATTTTGATCTCAGAATACTTTTTAATAATAAGCGCTATAACATCTGTACCACCGGAGCTGGAGCCAATATAAAACATACTACCACTTGCCACAGCAATCAACGCCGCACCAATTGCAGCGGAAATATAACAGTTAGAAACAACCGCTTCCCGGAAGCAAAAAACTTGTTCCAACATGCCAATAAAAACCGCTGTTAGCGTTGAACCAACTGTTGTTTTGATTCCCATTTCCCTTCCCAAAAGCACGAATGCCAATACAATTAAGGAAAAATTGATAACCATTAAAATAATTCCTGGGGATAAATGAAGAACCGGACTCAGTATGACGGAAATACCCGATGTTCCACCCAATATCAATGAATGTGGAAAAATAAACAGAACTGTACTGACAGCATAAAGAAAACTACCAAGAAGAATACTCAGATAGTCCCTGATGCAGATAAACAGCCTGCTTTTTTCCGGAAAGTTACTATGTTTCATATGATCGTTGAGGATTCTACATTCTTTCATTTAACTTTACCCTTCGTACCTATCATATCAAGCATTCCAAAGCTTTGCTATTCCAAATTTGCCAAGTTTCATTACATACAGAAAAGGCTTGACCGAATCGGTCAAGCCTTTTGTGTTAGAATAATCTGGTTATCCAATAAATCAAGCCATAAACAACTGATGCAGACACGCCGTAGACGATCACCAGGCCGGCGATGGGGAGCGATGGGAGCGCCGCCGGTGGCGGATGAAGCGACCTGAGCGAGTGGCAGCGGTCGGTGTGTAACGCAGCCGCACCGACGGCAAGGCGCACACCAGGCACCGCAACAGGAGAACATCTTCGCACCAACGCCCAGGATGAGGCTCTATGATCGTGTACAATCGGGACCCATTTATTATAATGTTGACAAAAATATTGCCGAGCACTATACTGAGTGGTAAATATGCGATACGCAGGAGATGATCATCAATGAAAATCGAAAACATTGATCCACATTTCAAGCAAGAAGACCTCTGTTCAAAGGACGGTAAAATCGGCTATACGATCCCTTGCGAAAAATTTGATCTCTATGGTGTTTTTTACGATGAAGCGTTACAGAAATTTGTGAGAATGGACCATAATGTCGCGCAGCAAGTAAGTGCCCGTTTTAATCATCTTTCCACTCACACATCCGGCGGCAGACTGCGTTTTTCCACAGATTCCTCTGTCATTGGCATTTCCGTCACCTATTCCTCCTTAGACCAAATGTCCCATATGCCCCTTACCGGCAGTTGCGGTTTTACTCTGGCTGAAAAGGTAGATAACACATACAAGACCATCACCGTTTTCCGTCCGGGCAGTAAAGATGAGTATGGTTATTCGGGCGAGGTACGTATCGCCAATAAGGGTATTCATGAGTATGTCCTGTTTTTCCCCTTATATAATGGCGTTAGCTCGCTAAAAATTTATTTAGACTCCTCCGCCACCTTATGCGAACCCGAAAAATACCGCGACATTGCCCCGATCTTATATTACGGCGCCTCCATTGATCAGGGTGGATGCGCCTCCCGTCCTGATTGTTCCTATCCCGCAATGATATCAAAGTGGAACGACATTGATTTCATAAATTTAGGTTTTTCGGGCAATTGCAAAGGTGAGCCTTTGGTAGCTGAATATCTCGCCGGTATTGATTGCAGTTTATTTTTCATGGCCTATGACGGCAACGCACCTTCTGTGGAGTATCTTGAACAAACGCATTTCCCATTTTATGAGATATACCGCCGAGCGCAAAAAGATGTGCCCATTGTTTTTATGTCTGTCCCCTGCTTCGACAACTTCCCCGACGCTGAAAAACGGCGGGAAGTACTGCGGAATTCCTATATGAAGGCCTGCGAAAATGGGGATGAAAACGTTTATTTCATCGATGGTGAAACCTTGTTTGGAGAAGATGACCGTGATTTCTGCACCGTTGACTGTCTTCACCCCAACGATCTTGGTTTTTACCGTATCGCAAAGGTGATCCATAAATTATATCAGCAACTCGGTTTGTAATAACTTTGCATATTCATATTTAAAAGGCTTGACCCATTGGGTCAAGCCTTTTACGTTAAAATAATGTTGTTACCCAATAAATAAGTCCGTACACCACGCTGGCGCTCACACCGTAGACGATGACCGGGCCGGCGATGGTGAACATTTTCGCGCCGACGCCAAGGATAAAACCCTCGGTTTTGAACTCCACTGCCGGGGCGGCTACGGAATTTGCAAAGCCGGTAATGGGCACCAGGGTGCCTGCTCCTGCATACTTGGCAATATTATCGTAAAGACTAAGACCGGTCAGCAATGCGGAAAGAGCCACCAACGTAGCAGAGGTCGCTGTGCCCGCATCCGTTTCCGATAGACCCAACGCACTGTAGCCGTTTAAGATGGCCTGTCCCAACGTGCAGATCAGTCCGCCGATCACAAAGGCAAACAGGCAGTCTTTTTTGATAGGCGACTTGGGTGCCATGGATTTTACCATTTTTCCGTATTCTTTTTCCGTCATAGCCATCCCTCCAAGGGTACTATTCCCCTTTTGGGCGAAAAAATACAAAACAGACGCTCCAAAAGGAAGCGTCTGTTTTTCTTATTCCTGTGTTAACTTTTCCAGAGCCACTCTGGCGGCATCCTGTTCCGCCCGCTTTTTGCTGGAGCCGACGCCGGTGCCGATGGGTCTGCCATTGAGGCACACTTCCACGGAAAATTCCTTATCGTGGTCCGGTCCCCGCTCCCCTACCAGGGTATAAGTAAGGGTCTGGTTTTTTCTCTGTTGAATCAGTTCCTGCAGAGCGGTCTTATGGTCCTTATTGTGGAGCCGTCCGGTGGGAACATTGCAAAGGATAAAGGTCTCAATGAAGGCCTTTGCCGCCTCCATACCCCCATCTAAGTAGCAGGCTGCAATCACGGATTCGGTGGCATCTGCCAAAATGGATGCCCGCTCTCTGCCGCCGCCCTGCTCTTCACCGTGACCCAAAAGCAGATGGTCCCCCAGTTTGATTTGATGGGCCACCTGGGCAAGGCTGGCTTCGCAGACCATATCCGCCCGCATCTTGGTCAGTTCGCCCTCCGGGCGCTGGGGAAAATTCCGGTACAGATAGTCCGCCACCACCATACCCAAAATGGAGTCGCCCAAAAATTCCAGCCGCTCGTTGCTCATCAGGCTGTCGTGCCAGCGCTCGTTGGCATAGGAAGAATGGGTCAGGGCATTTTGCAACAGGGTAATATTCTTGAAACGGTAGCCAATCGCGGCTTCCAGATCTTTGATCATACTTCCTCCTCAGGCTGAGCGGATCCAAGCCGCAACAGTCCCTCAGTAAATAATTTTGGATTGATTTTTGGCGCAAAGCAAGGAAGATAAGGCAAAAAGAAACGAAAAGAATTGCTGAAGGATTACTGCGGTTCGGATTCACTCAGCTTAGGTGCAAGCTCCTTCAAGCCCTGCTCCAGCTCCTCGCTGAAGTTCTGGGTGGCCAATTCCATGGCCTGATGTACGCCGTTGCAGAATGCCAGCTGATCGGAGCTGCCGTGGGCCTTGATAACAGTCTTACGGACGCCTACAAACTGGGTGCCGCCCACTTCCCGATAGTCCATCATGCCAACAACTTCCTTCACACCGGGCTTGCAGAACAAGTAACCGATCTTGCTGAAGATGTTGCGCTTGAAGATCTTGTGCTTCATCAGACTACCCATAAAGGCCGCAGTGCCTTCAATGCTCTTGAGCAGAACATTGCCGGAAAAACCATCGCATACAATCACATCCACACTGCCCATAAGTGCCTCTCTGGCTTCCACATTACCGATGAAGTTGAGAAGCCCCTGATTGTGGGCATTTGTCAAAAGGCCATAGGCTTCCTTCTGCAAAGGTGTGCCCTTGGAATCTTCCGTGCCGATGTTCAGCAGGCCTACCCGGGGATTGGCCATGCCAAAGCTCTTTTTGGCATAAAGGCTGCCCACCAGGCCAAACTGCAGCAGGAATTCCGGGGTACATTCTGCGTTTGCGCCGCAGTCCACCAGCAAAGTCTTGCCGCCAGCCTTATTGGGAAGGGCAGGACACATAGCCGCCCGGCGCAGACCCTTTACCCGCTTAACGATCAGGGTAGCACCGGTAAGCAGTGCGCCGGTGCTGCCTGCAGACAGGAATGCATCTCCCTGCCCGTCAGCCAAAAGGCGCAGACCTACCACCATAGAAGAATTCTTCCGCTTATGAACAACGGTTGCCGGGTCATCGTGCATATCCACCACATCATCGGCGTGGGCAATTTCCACACCTTCCGGCAGATCGGAGATCCCCCGGGATCTCATCACATTCAGGATCTCTTCCCCACGGCCAACCAGCACCACCTGGGCGCCAAACTTTTTTACTGCATCCAATGCGCCCAATACGGGAGCTTGCGGGGCATTATCGCCGCCCATGGCATCTACAATAATTTTCATAAACAGCCTTCTCTCTTTATAAAGTCGCTTTTAGATTTTCGATGATCTCTAAGGAACGGTTTGCAATTGCCATATTCTTTTCCGCTTTTTTCTTCACCCGGTAAGGAAGGGGAGAAATAATGCTGAAATTCACATTCATAGGCTGGAAATTTACGATGCTCTCATCACTGACATAAAGGCCCAAAGCACCGATGGCGGTTTCCTTGGGGAATTCCGGTAAAGGTCTGTCCTGGAGCTTGGCCGCCATTGCCACTGCCGCCAGGAAGCCGGAAGCAGTGCTTTCCACATACCCTTCCACGCCGGTCATCTGTCCTGCAAAGGCTACCAGGGGATTTCTTCTGTCTGCATAGTACCGGTCCAGCAGTTTGGGAGATTGCAGGAAGGTATTTCTGTGCATCACACCGTAGCGGACAAATTCCGCATTTTGAAGGGCGGGAATCATAGAGAACACCCGCTTTTGCTCCGGGAATTTCAGGTGGGTCTGGAAACCCACTAAGTTAAACACGCTCTTTGCGGCGTTATCCTGCCGAAGCTGGACAACTGCATAAGGCTCTTTGCCGGTTTTGGGATCTACAAGACCTACGGGCTTCAGGGGGCCATATCGCAGGGTATCCTCTCCCCGGCGAGCCATCACTTCCACGGGCATACAGCCTTCAAAAACATTCTTATCTTCAAAGCCATGAACCTCTGCTTCCTGGGCCTTGATCAGTTCATTCCAGAAAGCCAGGTACTCTTCCTTATCCATGGCGCAGTTTACATAATCTGCCGTTCCCTTATCATAACGGCTCTGCCACCAGGCCTTTTCCATATCCACCGACTCCGCGGTCACCAGGGGCGCTGCCGCGTCAAAGAAATGGAGATAATCCTGCCCAAAGTACTTGCCGATGCTTTCAGACAGGGCATCGGAAGTCAGCGGGCCGGTGGCAACGATCACCGGGCCTTCCGGCACTTCGGTAATTTCCTCTTCCACCACCGTAATATTGGGGTGATTGCGGATCTTCTCCGTGATCATTTGGGAAAAGCCTTCCCTGTCCACCGCCAGGCAGCCGCCTGCTTCTACGCGAGTGGCATCGGCGCAGGCCATAATCAGGCTGTCCAGCCGCCGCAGTTCTTCCTTCAGCAGGCCCACTGCATTGGCAAGGCCGTCCGCCCGGAGAGAATTGGAGCAGACCAGTTCTGCAAAGGTGTCCGCGTGATGGGCGGGGGTCTTCTTATTCGGTTTCATTTCATAAAGCATCACCTGCAGACCACGGTTGGCCAGCTGCCAGGCGGCTTCACATCCGGCAAGACCTGCGCCGATCACTTTTACTGTCATTTAGATACCTTCTTCGTCTTTTTGGTTGCGGTCTTCTTGGCGGGTTTCTTTTCTTCCCCGTCTTTTTCCGCTTTCTTGTAATAGCCCCGCTTATCTTCCGGCAGGAAGTTTTCGCACTGTTCATTGATGCAGAAGGGCTTATTGCGGCCCTTGCCCGCTTTCTTGAACATAGTCTGTCCGCACTTGGGGCAATCCTCTGCGGTGGGAACATCCCAGGACATAAAGCCGCACTTAGCACCGGTCTCACAGCCATAGTAAGCGAAGCCCCGCTTGGACTTCCTCTTTAACAGCGTGCCACCGCACTTGGGGCAGCGACCGGGCATTTTTTCCACAATGGGCTTGGTGTTCTTACATTCCGGGAAACCGGGGCAAGCAAGGAATTTGCCGAATCGGCCCGCTTTGATCACCATATTTCTGCCGCAGACCTCACAAACTTCTGTGCTGACTTCGTCCGGCACTTTCAGCCGGGTGCCTGCCAGAGCCTCTTCTGCCTGCTCCATCTGCTTGTGGAAACCTTCATAGAAGTCAGAAAGCAGGTCCTTCCAGAAGCAATCCCCTGCTTCCACTTCATCCAGCCGGTTTTCCATATTGGCGGTAAATTCCACATCGATGATATCGTGGAATTTTTCCATCATCAATCCCGTAACCACCTCACCCAGAGGCGTGGGGATCAAGTGCTTTTCTTCTTTATTTACATATTCTCTGTCCTGAATGGTAGACACGATGCCTGCATAGGTAGAAGGACGGCCTACACCCTTTTCTTCCATAGCCTTCACCAAAGAGGCTTCTGTATACCGGGCAGGAGGCTGAGTAAAGTGCTGTTCCTTCTTCAGGTCGGTACAGGTGGCCTTATCCCCTACATGCAGTTCCGGCAGGGCAGCGCCCACAGCCTGGGTTTCCTCGTCCCGGCCTTCTTCGTAAACTGCCAGGAAGCCGGCAAACCGGACGCTCTGGTGGGTGGCACGGAAAATATGCCCTTCGCAAACGGTGTCGATGGACACGGTATCATACACCGCATTTGCCATCTGGCTTGCCAGGAAACGGCTCCAGATCAACTTATAGAGCCGATACTGTTCTCTTGTCAAAGAGCTCTGAATCCGATCGGGATCCAGTTCCACATGGGTGGGACGGATGGCTTCGTGGGCATCCTGGGCGCCGGACTTGGTCTTGAATACATGGTGCTTGCCGTAATAGTAAGGCGCACCATAACGGCTCTTGATAAATGCGCCTGCGGCATCCATAGCCTCGTTGCTCAGCCGCAGAGAGTCCGTACGCATATAGGTAATCAGACCCAAAGTGCCTTCTCCTGCCACGTCCACGCCTTCATACAGCTGCTGGGCGATGGCCATAGTGCGCTTGGGGGTCATATTCAGCTTCCGGGAGGCTTCCTGCTGCAAGGTGGAAGTGGTGAAAGGAGGGGCTGCAGAGCGCTTCTTGTCTGCCCGCTTGACACTCTCCACGGTGAAGGGCTTGCCATCCACATCCCGGATGACGGCATCTACCTGATCTTCATTTTCCAGTTCTGCCTTCTTGCCCTTGCCAAAGTACCGGGCAACAAATTTGCCATCTTTGCCGGTCAGGGACAAGGATGCATCCAAAGACCAGTATTCCTTGCTTTGGAATGCACGGATCTCATTTTCCCGGTCCACCACCAGCCGGGTGGCCACAGATTGCACACGGCCTGCCGACAGACCGCGACGAACTTTCTTCCAAAGCAGCGGGGAAAGTTGATAACCAACGATCCGGTCCAGCAGCCGTCTTGCCTGCTGGGCATCCACTAAGTTTTCATCAATATCCCGGGGGCTTTCGATGGCCTGGCAGACCACCTTTTGGGTAATTTCATTAAAGGTAACCCGACGGGCCTTTTCAGAAGGCAGGCCCAAAAGTTCTTTCAAGTGCCAGGAGATGGCTTCGCCCTCCCGGTCAGGGTCCGTTGCAAGATACACAAGGTCTGCCTTGTCGGCGGCCTTTTTCAGCTCTGCGATCAGATCCTTCTTGGTATCCAGAGGGATATATTCCGGCACAAAGCCTCCCTCAATATCCACACCCATGGTGCTCTTGGGCAAATCCCGCAGATGGCCCATGCTGGCCTTTACGGTATATGCCGGTCCAAGGTATTTGCCAATGGTCTTTGCCTTGGACGGGGACTCTACAATTACAAGATACTGTGCTGCCATGGGATTCCTCCGCTTAGTTAAAATTCAAAATACGCCCTATTTCAGGGAAATGCACTTGCCCGGATGGTGCTTCACAAGGCCTTTCATGCTTAATTTTGTAAGCAGGGTAAGCGCCTTCGCAGAGGGAATCCCGCTGCGGGCAATGACTTCATCCATTGCCTCCACCTTGCCGGTCAGATGGGAAAGGAGGACCTTTTCTTCCTCTGAAAGGGCAGGCCCGCCACTATTTAAGACACTATACTGGGTAACACCGCCATTGTCAATGGGTATTTTTCGGGACTTATTGGGAGCCGGTGTCTCGTTTTCCGGAATTTTAGGTGCTTGTTTCACAACCGTCTTCGGTTCGACCCGCCGGATTTGTCCCGGAAAACGGCTCTCGTAATCCCGCAGAATATCATAACCTTCAAAGACGGCAGTTGCCCCTTCCCGGAGCAGATGATTGCTGCCTGCGCAGCTGGCAGAATCGATGTTTCCCGGAACGACAAACACTTCTCTGCCCTGCTCCATGGCATATCGGGCGGTGATCAGCGCGCCGCTGCCCTCCGGGGCTTCCACCACCAGCACCCCATGGCTGATGCCGCTGATCAGCCGGTTTCTGCGGGGAAAGTTCCATCTGTATCCCGGTGTGCCGGGAGGGTACTCCGAAAGCAAGCAGCCCTTTTCTTCTATCTTTTCAAACAGCGGTTTGTTTGATGCAGGAAAAACCACATCTACGCCGGAACCCAAGACGCCAACCACACATCCATCCTGCAAAAGGGCCTGCTCCATAGCCGCACTGTCCACGCCTGCTGCAACTCCGGATACCACCATACCGCCGCAAGCGGCGATCTGCGCGCCCATTCTTTCTGCAATCTGCAGGCCGTAAGCGCTGGCCTTCCGGGTTCCTACCACACCGATGGCGGGGTACACTTCCCAATTGGGCAATCTGCCCCTATAATACAGCACCAGCGGTGCATCCGGAATCTGCCGCAGTCTGGCAGGATAACTGCTATCCCCATAGGCCACAATGCCAATTCGCTTTTGGCTGCATTCTGCCGCCAATGCCCGGGCCTTGGTCAGATCCTTTTCTTCCAGGGCAGCATAGCCTTCCGGGGACAGTTCTATTGCTGCCCGGTAGCTGTTTTCCTTTGCCCGATAAAGCTCCTCCGGGTCCCGGAAATACTCCAAAAGGGCGCGCTTCTGCCCGGCAGTCACTTCTTCAATTTGCTCCAGCCAAAGCCAGTATGTCAGCAAGCCCTATCCTTCTCTCTATCTTCTCATTTCCCAAAGGACGATGGTTGCCGCCACCGCCGCATTGAGGGATTCACATTTTTCACTCATAGGAATAATCAGCTGCTCTTCCGCAGACTGCAGAATCTCCTGCCGTACGCCCCGGCCTTCACTGCCAATGACCACCGCCATTGGAGAAAGGTCTGCCTGGCGAATATCCTTTGCCCTGGAAGAAAGAGCCGTCACCGCCACCGGGATCTTTTCCCTGCCGCAGGCCTCTTTCACCTGCTCCCAGGTGCTGATGGCGGGAACAGAGCGGAACACCGCACCCATGGAAGAACGGACCACCTTATGGCTATAGGGATCGGCACAACCTTCCAGCAGTACCACGCTCACGCCCATAGCATCAGCCGTTCGCAGGATCGTTCCCAAATTGCCGGGATCCTGGATGCCGTCCAAAAGGAGCATTCCCGGCACAACGGACAACGGTTTTTCTTCCGGCAAGGCACAAACAAACAGTGCGCCCTGGGGCGTTTCCATAGGAGAAACATATTCCATCAGCTCCCGGCTGATACAGACCCTTTCCACCCCTTCCGGCACTTCCGGCTCTACATCCGGGGTGTGCAGAACGGTCTTCAATCCGGGCCACCACTTCACCGCTTCTGCAAGAAGCTTTGTGCCGTCTGCCACAAAAAGGCCCGCTTCTGCCCTTGCCTTCCGGGAGGAAAGCAGCTGCCGCACCTGCTGGATCAACGGATTTTTTCGAGAAGTGATCAGTTCTGTCATAATTTCTGCACCCGGCTCAAGGCCTGATTGTCACCCAGAATGACCATTACATCTCCCGCCTCAATCACAAAATCTGCAGAGGGAGAAACATTGATCTTTCCTTCCCGCTTCACAGCAAGGATATTCACGCCCAGCTTGGCTCGCACATTCAGTTCCCGCAGATTCTTATTCAGCCAGCTCTTGGGAGCGGGCACATCGATGATGCCGTAATCGTCAGACAGTTCGATATAATCCAGCACGTTCTCGCTGGAAAGGCTCTTGGCAAGCCGCTGTGCGTTTTCCTTTTCAGGAATCACGACCCGGTCAGCCCCCAATTTCTTCAGCACCTGCGCATGAACCTCATCGTGGGCTTTGCACACCACCATAGGAACGCCCAGTTCCTTCAGGCTCATCGTTGCAAGGACAGATTCTGCCAAATCATCGCCGATGGCAACAATGCCGCAGTCAAATTCTGCACCACCCAGGGCCCGCAGGACACCCACATCCCGGGCATCTGCCACAACTGCGTGCGTCACATCATTGCTAATTTGCTGCACAGGCTCAGCCTCTCTGTCCACCGCCAATACTTCGCAGCCCAGCTGGCAAAGACGGATCGCCGCCTCTGTGCCAAAGCGGCCCAAACCAATAACAATATATGATTTCATATGCATGCTCCTATCCAATCAGTAAATTTGTGGAGGCATAGCGGAAGCGCTCCTGTGCCTTGTCGCCGGAGAGGAAACCTAAGCTAAGGGTCAGCACGCCCACACGTCCGAAATACATAAACACGATCACAAGCAGCTTTGCGGCAAGGCTCAGCAAAGGCGTTGCGCCTGCGGTGTTTCCCACCGTTGCCAGGGCCGAGACCGCTTCATAAAGGGCATCGGTAAAGCCCACAGGACTGGTGGCGCAAATGACGATGCCCCCTGCAATAGCCAAAAGCAGCATCACGCCCACAAGAGACATGGCGTCCGTCACCTTTTCCGACGGAACTGTTCTGCGGAATACTGTTACATCCTGCTTTCCCCGGATGCGGGCAAACAGAAATAGTATCAGCACCACAATGGTCACCGTCTTTACGCCACCGGCAGTCGAGCCGGAAGAGCCGCCAATAAACATCAGCACCATGGAGATCGCCTTGCCTCCATCTGTCAGGCTGGCCTGATCCACCGCCGAGAAGCCTGCGGTCCGCAGAGAAGCGGACTGGAAAAAGCCGTTTAATATCTTTTCTCCCGGTTCCATGGCTCCCAGTGTGTTTGGATTGTCCCACTCCAAAAGCAGGGTAAGGGCTGTGCCCAGCAGCAGGAGCGCCCCGGAGGTCAGCAGCACCAGCTTGGTGTACACAGAAAACTTTTTAAAGCTGTGCAGCCGCACCACTTCTTCCCAAACAAAGAAGCCCAGACCGCCCACTATAATAAGGGTAGCCAGTGTGAGCAGCACCACCGGGTCATTCTGGAAGGGGGCAACGCTTGCACCCGGCTGCAGCTGACCGAACAGGTCAAAGCCTGCGTTGCAGAAGGCGGAAACAGAATGGAAAACGCCCCATTTCAGTGCCGTGAGCCAGCCGTACTCCGGCAAAAAGCGGAAAAACAGGACCAATGCGCCTGTCAACTGGATCAGCAGACTGCCTGCCAGCACCCATTTTTGCAGCTTCCACACACTTTGCATATCGTCAAGGCTTAAAGCCTGGGCGATGAGCATTCTCTGCTTCAAACCTGCCTTTTTCCGCAAAAGCAGCATCATCAGGGAAGCCACGCTCATAAAGCCCAGGCCGCCCAATTCGATCAGGAGCAAAATAACCACCTGACCAAAGTCGCTCCACATGGTGTAGGTATCACCGGGCACGAGACCAGTAACACAAGTGGCCGAGGTGGCAGTAAACAGCGCATCGAGAACGCTGTGGCCTTCCCCGGTTCGGGAAGAAACCGGCAAGGACAGCAGCACGGTGCCAATGATGATAATAATTGCAAAAACGATGGCAATGCTCTGTGCAGGGCTGAGTCCCTTTTTCCACCGCAATCTGCGAATTTCCTTCCACGCCATGGCTGTTCTCCTTTTAGAAATACTTCACCAGTATACATTAAATATATATTATACCCTAAATTTTCTTTTTGCAAGAGAAAAAACCGGGGCGCTTCTTTCGGAAGCGTCCCGGTTCATGCTAAATCAGGCCCATATAGCCGAAGGCAATGCCCAATACGGCAGAAATACAAATGATTAAAATGGGGTGTACCTTCTTAAAGGCCAGCAAAAGCATAGCGGCAAAAATACCTGCGCTGATGTAAAATTCCGGCGCTTTAAACACCTCTATGCTGAAGCCGTTGGAGAAAAACACCGTCATAAATACGCCAGCAATGGCACTGCCGATGAGACCTACCACTGCAGGCTTCAAGCCGGTCATGATGCCCTGGACGGTGCGGCTGGAACGGAATTTTTCATAGCACTTGGCAACAATCAAAATGATAATAAAGGATGGCAGCACCACGCCAAGGGTGGCGCAGAAAGACCCTAAAACGCTGCCAAACACGCCCAGATACTGACCGCCCACTTCACTGCCCACATAGGTTGCCATATTCACGGCAAAGGGGCCGGGGGTGGATTCGCTGACAGCCACGAAATCGATCATCGCCTGCTCGGAAATAATCTCGCCCCAGCGCTGGCCTACCTGCTCCTGAATCATAGGAAGCATAGCATAGCCGCCGCCAAAGGTGACTGCGCCGATCATAAAGAAGGTGGCAAACAGTTCAAGGTAAGGGGCAAATTTTTCAAAAAAAGCGGCTAACTGTTCAAGGAAGTTCATTGTGTGCCCCTCCTTTCCATAATCCGGGAGGTGACCAGTCCGAAGACGGCACAGCCAATGATCACAAAGAGAATATTGATATCAAAGAAAGTGCTCACAACAAAGGCCCCCGCCATCACCACATAGGCCGCCCAGCCCTTGGGGCTTTTCTTATACATAGTCCAAAGGGACTTGCATAAAAGGGCCAGCACACCTGCACGGATGCCGAAGAATGCATACTGCACCGCCTGCAGCTCCTGGAACTGCCGCAGCACAAAGCTAAGCAGCAGAATGATCACAAAAGAGGGAAGCACCACCCCCAGAGTGGCAAACATACTGCCGAGGACCCCTGCCACCCGGTAGCCAACAAAGGTTGCCGAATTGATGGCGATAGGGCCGGGAGTGGACTCAGCAATGGCCACGATCTCCAGAATATCATCCTGGGTGATCCACTTCTTATTATCCACCGTTTCCGCCTGGATCAGGGGAATCATGGCATAGCCGCCACCAAAGGTGAAAGCGCCGATCTTAAAAAAGGTCCAAAAGACCTGTAATGCTCGCTTTAGCTTCAAAAAACCACATCCTCTCCCGTGTAGTATACTATACCTTCCCAAAAGTTGCAACCGGGATTTGACAGGGCAGGCCTTTCGTGGTAGGATGGAGAAAAGGAAAAGGAGATGCCTATGGAACGCTTCAGCCGCACCCGGTTTTTGCTGGGAGAAGATGCTATGGAAAAACTGAATAACGCCCATGTAGCAGTATTTGGTTTGGGCGGTGTGGGAGGCTATGTGGCAGAAGCCCTTGCCCGAAGCGGCGTTGGCAAGCTGACCCTGGTGGACCACGATAAGATCAGCCTTTCCAATATCAATCGGCAGATCTTAGCCACCCAGGATACAGTAGGAATGGAAAAGGCAGAGGCCGCCGAAATGCGGGTCAAGGCCATTAACCCCCACTGCCAGGTAACCGCCATCTGTGACTTCTTCGGCCCTAATACCCGGCATTTGTTTGATTTTAACCAGTATGACTATGTAGTCGATGCCATCGATACCGTCACCGGCAAGCTTTCCCTGGTGGAGGCCTGCAAAGCCTCCGGCACGCCCATTCTCTGCTCTATGGGCGCAGGCAACAAGTTAGACCCCACCGCCTTCCGGGTGGCCGATATTTACAAAACCTCTGTCTGTCCTTTGGCCCGGATCATGCGGAAAGAATGCCGCAAGCGAGGCATTGAAAGCCTGAAAGTGGTCTACTCTGAGGAAGAGCCTATCCAGTGCGACCTGCCTGCAGATGACCCCGCCTGGGCAGAGCTTCCGGAAGGCAGAAATGCCCTCCCCGGCTCCTGCGCCTGGGTCCCCTCTGTTGTGGGGCTGATTATCGCAGGCGAAGTGATCAAAGACCTTTGTAAATAATGCCAACGCCCCCCTTGCCTCCCACATTTATGGGGGAGGTAGGTTTTGCGAAGCAAAAGACGGTGGGGGAGCGAAGGGAGCGCTGCCAGTGGCAGGTATAAATGGGGCCCCGCAACAGGAGTGGCCTATTTTAAGAACGGCACTCCCCCAGTCACCTGCGGTGACAGCCCCCTCAAAGATGGGGCCAAGAGAGGGTGCAAAAAAGGAAGTGCTTTTATGTATTTGGAAACCCGGCGCCTGATCCTGCGGAAACCGGAAATTACCGATGTAGACGATTATTTGGAATTTGTCAATTCCGATTTTGTTATGCGCTATAATGCCATGGCCCCCGTCACCCGGGAAAAGGCTGAAGGTCAGTTTGCAAATGCACCGGACGATTTTTCTTCTGTTGCCATCGTATTGAAAGCAACGGGCAGGCTCATCGGTATGATCTTTGTGGAAGAGGATAGCCTGCGCTACGGCGTGGCTTCCAGGGAGCTTTCTTACTTTCTCCGGGAAGAGGAAACACAAAAAGGCTATATGAAAGAAGCTTTGGGTGCAGTGATTGACCACCTCTTTGCAGCAGAAAACCTCACCTGCATCGCTTCCCGATGCTTTTTGCCCAACATTGCTTCCCAGCGCCTGCTGGAAAGCTTAGGCTTCCAAAGAGAAGGGCTTATCCGTCAGTGCGTAAAAGGCTACGGCGATACCGTTTTCGACGATTGCCTGTACTCCCTTTTCCGGGAAGATATATATAAATAATAAAAAGGGTGTTGCCCTTGGGCAACACCCTTTTTGTTGATTTTATGCTCAGTCGATAGAGGGAATCCTGATGTCCTTCCAGCCGGACACATAGCATTCGCCGTCGCTATTATCTCCTGTCGCTACCACCGTGCCGTTTGCCTTTAAGCCTACTGTATGCTTGTAGCCTGCGCTGATGGCAACAATGTTCTTCCAGCCGGACACATAGCATTCGCCGTCGCTATTATCTCCTGTCGCTACTACCGTGCCGTCTGCCTTTAAGCCTATCGTATGACTGCTTCTTGCGCTGATGGCAACAATGCCCCTCCAATCAGACACTCTGCATTGACCGTAGTAATTGCTTCCGGACGCCACCACTGTGCCGTCTGCCTTTAAGCCTACTGTATGATCGTAGCCTACACTGATGGTTGTTCGGACAAATAGTTTTTCCAAAATAGTGCTTGCTTGATTTTTAGCATCACGGAAATCTCCCAATTCAGAAAAGACCATTGCCGCCTTTTTCAGCTCACCCTTTTCCTTTAATTCCATAGCTGCGGAATAATCCATGCTGGGAATGATCCATGTGAACAAAAGCACAAGGACTGCTGCCACAACCGCCACTGCTCCCGCCGAAATCAGCGCGATCTTTTTATTGCGCTTTGCCCTTTGGGCCGCTTCCTGGCGGGCGATTTCTGCTTGGCGCTCACGCTCCAACCGGTCGGCTTCTGCTTGGCGCTCACGCTCCAACCGGTCGGCTTCCTCTTTCGCCCGGATCTCTGCGATTTTCTTTTCGCACGCTGCGATCAGCTCGTCCGCATCCTTCCAGCCGGAAACGGTTTTCAGCAGTTTGACGGCTTCTTCGTTTTTGTGGACAACTGTATCGGACATTTTTGCCTTTGCCTGAGAAAGGATTCCATCCTTTCTTGCTTCCTCTGCCTTTTCCAGGCACTGCTCTGCCAAAGCATCCGCATCCTTGTAGCCAAAGACCATGGCAAAGGCCATGGAGGCTTCCTTAAAAGCGGCTTCTGTGGCAGCTACGGACATTTTTCTGCTGGCTGTCTGATAAAGATTTTCCAGCCGGGCATTTTCATTCCGGATTTTAATATGCTCTATGTAGCCGGCAAGAATCTCTTTCAATTCCCTATCAGCAAAACGCACTGCTTTTAGATAGTTATTATTGCCATCAAAGGGCATAGCACAGTCCTTCAGCGCCTCCCGGTTTCTGACCTGCATTTGCGCCATCAGCTTGCCCAAGTAGGCCTGGGCATTTTCCGGGTCAATGTTCAGCACCTGCTCACAGAATTCGTCTGCACGGTCAAACTCTCCGTCTTCCAAGAACATAAAGGCACGCTTCAGAAGCGGCGCGGTGTTGGCATATCCACCGGAAACAACGGTTTCTTTTACCACCGTTGCTTTTGGTGCTTGTGCATCGAGAATCTTTTTGATGCCACGTATCAAATCCTGCATGAAGCCCAATTTGGACATATCCTGGGCCTGCAAATGGGAGAATTCTTCCGGCAGGTCATAGGGATCCATATCTTTATAAGCGGGAACCAGCATTTTCTTTTTACCCTGCTTAATAAGGGAAAGATACCGGCTCCATTCATTACGCACCCACACCGCCTTGAAGTATTCCGGCCGGGTGCCAAGGGCAACCATCACCTTTGCAGAGTTGAGCGCCGCAAAAATGTAAGGTTCATAGGCAGAGCCTAACTTATCCTCCAGGGTAATCCGGGAGAAAAACACCTTGAAGCCTTCCTGGACGAGCTGGTGATACAGCTCGTTTGCCAGAACAGAGTCCGGCGTGCGCCGTCCGTTATTGTCCGTTTCCTTATAGCAAATAAACACATCAAAAGGTTCTTCCTTTTGAGAAATGGCAAGGATTCCCTTTTGGATTTCGTTAATTGCCCTGGCTTCTTCCTCATAAATGGCGCGCTGATAGCTATCGGCGTACTGCAAAGCAGATCTATAGTTATCATCGTCAAAGATAGAGGTGAACTGGGCGCGGTTTATGGTTGGGAGCCGCTTATGGGAAGCGGGGTCTTCTACATACTCGATACCATAGCAGCACAGCACCAAGGACCAATACGCTTCTGCATCGGTATTATCCTCGTTGAGAATCTGCTCATAGATTCCCATGGCCTTATCGAATTCATTATTACGACGGAAATGGTTCGCACGGTCATAAAGATTGGCCTTCCGGTCGTCATCCAGCCGGGGCAAGGTTTGCCGGGTGCCGCAGTATTCACAGGTTGCAACGGTCTCGTTACTTTGGATTTCCAAAGAACCACCGCACATTTTACACTTAAACAAAGCCATAAACGACCCTCTTTTCTATCCTTTGCTTTCTTTGCTAAAATCTGTGAATTTCATAGCAATATTCTATCATCTTTATCTGTGTATTGCAAGACATTTCAGGCGCAAAGAACTCCCAACGGATTGCCCGTTGGGAGTTTTTATGTATTATTTTTTGCGCACGCCGCAATAGCAAAAATCCTCTGCGGAAGAGTGTGGACGGCCGCAGCCGGGGCAGAACCACATCTGGCTGTCCACAGCCATCATTTCCAGCGCATCCGGCCTGGGAGGAGGATTATCACCGCTCCGGTCCGTTGTATTTGCCTTCTTTGCAGGACGGCAGGCTACCACGATGATGCCGATCAAGCCAAGCCAGAAGCCCCAGGCAAAACCGCCGCCGCGGCCCTTTCCGTTATTAATCGCCCGGGTAATAAATCCCATACCAACAGCTTCACCGGCAAAGCCTATAATTATTGATGTTAGCAGGGAAACCAAATAAATAACAAGCTCCTCAGGCAGTTCGCCAAAGGACTGCAACAGTTCAAAAAGTAATTGCATTTGTTCCTTACTCCTTCCCTTATCGAGATTCCATAGCCCTTACTTCAGGCTGAAAGGCTTCAAGATTAAAGGTTCCCTTTACTTCGTGCTTGGTTGTGCCGCAAAGGCAGGAATGCTCATATACCGCATGGGAACGACCGCAGCGGGGGCAATACCACGCACCCGGGTTCTCTAAATAAAGCGGACAGTCGTCACCACGAACCGGGGTGGGAACCAGAACGGCAGGCCGAACCGCTACCACAAGAACGCCGATGAAAGTCAGGAAAAAACCCCACCAGAAACCGCCATCCCGACCCTTTGCATTGTTGATCACCCAGGTGAGCGTACCCATACCGATGAAAAAGATTGCAACCAAAGCCGCAACCAGCAACTTCAGAAACCCGGGGAACAGTAAAAGCAATAAGCATAGCAGGCCCAATATCGCAATAATCATTTACCTTCGTCTCCATTTCTCCTTCTGCGCAGGATACACTTAATTGGATGTATCCTTTTCTATTTTTTTGCAGATATTAACTGTGTAGGCGTAATTCAGCCTATGCAGTTTATGTAATTTTAGCACGGCTGCCTATATAATTCAAGTAGTATTTTACTGAATAGGCGGTGTTTTCTTTGGATTATTATAAAATCGGGCAGCGAATTCGCAGATTCCGCAAGTCCTTTGGGCTTTCACAGGAGGAACTTGCGGAAAAGGTAAACATCTCCACCACCCATATGAGTCACATTGAAACAGGCAACACCAAGCTCAGTCTTCCTGTGCTTGTGGATATCGCCGCAGTATTGGGAATCCGCACCGATGATCTGCTGGGCGATGACGCCGTCTGCAGCGACACCGCAGCAAAGGACATTGCCGCCGTTTTGGCGCAGTGCTCCCCTCAGCAGGCCAAGGTGATTGCCGATTTGGTGCAAGCAGCAAAGCGCTCTATGGATAGGAATCTATAAAAATACTCCCAACGGACAAGCCGTTGGGAGTTTGTTTTACTGACCGAGGAGGTCTCTCTTTTTCTGTTCGAATTCCTCGTGGGTGATCACGCCGGAGTCCAGCAGTTCCTTGTATTCTTTCAGGGTGTGGATGACGTCAGCCTCGTTCATCCTGGGCTTGGGAGCTGCAGGCGCCGCTGTCACAGTAGGCTTGTACGGGGTGGGGCGGGCAGGGGCTGCGGGAGCTGCAGGGGTGTGCGATACCGTGCCGGGCGTGGTCTTTTTCTTTCCGCAAACGCAGGAAGTTACATAGGCAGCATGCTGACGGCCGCAACCGGTGCAGTACCAGCCGCCGGGAGGCAACGTGCCCTGTGCTCTGGGCAGGGGATTATTGGAGTAGCTGTAGGAGTCAAACACATCCTCTGCAGGGGCTCTGCAGGAAACAACAATAATACCGATGACGCCCAGCCAGAAGCCCCAGGCAAAGCCGCCGTCATAACCCTTGTTTTCATTGATCTTCTTGGTGATGCAGCCAAAAACAATGGCCACAATCAGACCGATGATTGCGTAAACAATCAGGTATGTAGAATAATAGTCGTAAACGTAGTCATAGTAGTCATAGTAACCGTAACTATAGCCAAATGTAGGCATACTTCTTCTCTCCTTTTCCTTAATTAAACGCGCATATCCCTTCGCGTCGTTTCTATCACTTTACCATATCCCGGCCTTCAATTCAAGTGTAATTTACAAATTATGCGGCAATTTTTAGACCGGTATGCGTTTTTTGCAAGTTCTCCCCCTTCCCATCTTTACCGCCCCTATTTTTTATGCTATGATAAAGAAAAATGTTACAGGAGGCCCCTATGGAAATTCGTTTTGCAGAAGAAAAAGACACCCCCGGTATCCTGGCCCTTTTGCGGCAGGTAGGGGCATTGCACCACGACCTGCGGCCTGATTTGTTCCGGGAAAAGGCCTGCAAGTACGGCCCTTCCCAGCTATTTTCCCTGATGGAAAGCAGTGATACCCCTGTTTTTGTGGCAGTGGAAGAGGGCAAGGTGCTGGGCTACTGCTTCTGCCAGGTGCATACCACCCGGAAAGATCCGGTTCTGGAAGATCGGGAATGCCTGTATATCGACGATCTGTGCGTGCTGGAAGGCTGTCGGGGCAAAGGGATCGGCACAAAGCTTTATAATGAAGTCCTCCGCTATGCCAAAATGCGCAAGTGCGATGCCATCACCTTAAATGTGTGGGAGGGCAACGATGCCGCGAAGGGCTTCTATGACAAAATGGGCTTTGCGCCCCAGAAAACCGTTATGGAAAAGGTGCTGTAATGCTACAAAAGAACGAAATTTATGAGGCCCGGATCGTGGACTACACCGCTGACGGCCAGGGCGTTGCCAAAATTGACGGCTGTGCAGTATTTGTGGCCAATGCCGTGGTGGGTGACCTTTGCAAGATCGCCATCATCAAGGCAAACAAGACCTGGGCGGTGGGTAAGATCACCCAGGTGCTAGAGAAGTCCCCTCACAGAGTAAACCGGGAATGCCCTGTTGCCAAGCTCTGCGGCGGCTGTGATTTCTGGCATATGACCTACGAAGAAGAATGTCGGCTGAAAGCCGACCGGGTACGGCAAAACCTGAACCGACTGGCCGGAGAATCTTTAGAGGAGATCTCCATTCTTTCCGCCCCCACCTGCTATAACTATCGTAACAAGGTCATTTTCCCCGTAGGAAGCAACAAAAACAAAGCCTACGCAGGCTTTTACCGGGCAGGCAGCCACCAGATCGTGGAAAACGAAGGTTGCCGGATCGGTTTTCCGGAGGCAGACCTTGTGAAAAAAGCGGTTTTGGATTATATGAACCAGTACCGCATCAGCGCCTATGAGGAAACAGAGCACAAAGGTCTTGTGCGCCATATTTTTGTCCGCCAGGGAGCGGTCAGCAAGCAGATCCTGGTCTGCCTGTGCATTAACGGCACTTCCTTGCCCCGGCAAGATGCTCTGTTGGAGCGGCTTCAGAAGATCCCCGGCTTTACCACCCTGGTGCTCAGCATCAATAAAAAGCAGGGAAATACCATCTTAGGGGATGAAAACAAAGTCCTCTATGGCCCCGGGTATATCGAAGATACCCTCTGTGGTCTTACCTTCCGCATTTCCGCCCAGTCTTTCTATCAGATCAATCACCATCAGGCACAGCGGCTCTACGAAGCCGCCATCGCCCAGGGGCAGATCACCAAGGAAGATCTGGTGCTGGATCTGTACTGCGGTGTGGGTACGATTACATTGGCCATGGCGAAGGCCGCCAAAAAGGTCATCGGCGTGGAGGTGGTTGCCGAAGCGGTCACCGATGCCCGGGAAAACGCAAAACGAAACGGCATCGAAAACGCAGAGTTTTTCTGCGGTGATGCAGGCAAAGCCGCCCTGGAACTGGAAAGCCGGGGTGTAAAACCGGATGTGGTGGTAGTGGACCCGCCCCGAAAGGGTCTGAATGCCGATGCCATCGAGGGCATTTGTCAAATGGCCCCCCGAAGAATCGTCTATGTATCCTGCGACCCGGCAACCATGGCCCGGGATGTGGCCATTTTCAAAGAAAGAGGCTACCGCCTTCTTTCCGCCCAAGCCGCTGATCTGTTCCCCAGATGTGCCCATGTAGAATCTATTGTCTGCTTAGTTAGAGAATAAAAACAGGCGCCAGGGAACACCTGGCGGCAGTTTGCATATATTATAGATTAAGTGCCTTGATCAGATCCGGGATGGCAGTTTCAAACTTGACGCCATACCAGTGGCTATCATCATCCTGGGTGTTCAGCATAGACCGGACCACATAGTCTGCGGCGATCTTGGCAGCTTCGTAGGTGCTGAAGCCCTGCATATAAGCGCCGGTAAAGGCAGAGGCATACACATCGCCGGTGCCGTGGCAGCTTTTTTCCAGCCGGGCGTGAACATAGTGGGAATACTCCCCATTTTCATAGACTACCACACCGGTTTGGCCGGGATTGTAGCCTACGCCGGTGAGCACCACCGTCTTTACGCCCAGGGCAGTCAGCTTTGCAAGCAGGCCGTCCACATAGGCCTTATCATAGGTTTCCTGATAGGGGGTATCCGTCAGGAAGCAGGCCTCAGTGATATTGGGAAGCAGGATATCTGCCTTGGCGCAGAGTTTCTTCATTTCCGCCACATAGGCATCGTCAAAGGCGGGATACAGCTTGCCATTATCGGCCATAGCCGGGTCAACGATATTCTTACAACCGGGGTTGCCCAGATTATCCATAATATCTGCCACATAAGCGATCTGCTGGGTGCTGCCCAGATATCCGGTGTAGATGGCATCAAAGCCAATGCCCTCTTTCTTCCAGTGGGCGGCAATACCGGGAACATCATCGGTCAGGTCACGAACGGTAAAACCTGTAAAGCCGGCAGTATGGGTAGAAAGCACCGCGGAAGGCAAAATTGCCGTTTCTAAACCGCAGGCAGACAAGATCGGCAAGGCCACAGTCAAGGAACACTGGCCTACGCAGGAAATATCCTGGATGGTTAATACTCTTTTATAGCTCATAAAATCGCCTCATTCTCTTGGAATATGGATATTCTATCACTTTTTTTGTAAATTGCAAGAGGAACGAAATAAGAAAACGATTGAATCCCTATGTCAAAGGAAGTATAATAAAGAAAAAGGAAAGAAAGGGGTACGAAAATGGGAATTTTGCTACTTTCCGCCAACACCGGCGAAGGCCATAATGCCACCGCCAAGGCCATTATGGAAGTCTATCAGCGCCAAAATATTCCCTGCCAGTTAGAGGATACTTTGGCCTTTTTATCCCCCGGTTTTTCCAAGTTTATTTGCAACTGGCACGTGCGGCTGTATCGCTACGGCCCGAAGCTGTTTGACTGGGGCTACCGCTTTGCCGAGTACACCGCCGCCCAGGATGATTTCAATCCCATTTATGAGCTGCTGGCTCTGGGGGCAAAGAAACTGCGGGACTGGATTTTGGCTCAGGATTTTGATGCCATTCTCTGCACCCACACCTTTGCCGGCCTGATGCTGACAGAAATCCGCAGAAGCTGGGGGCTGGAAATCCCCTGCTACTTTGTGGACACAGATTACACCTGCCACCCCACCGTTGAGCAGTGCCAGCTGGACGGCTATTTTATCCCCACCGCTGACCAGATCGGAGAATTTGAGGTTGCGGGCATTCCTTCAGAGCAACTTCTCCCTTTCGGCATTCCCGTGCGGCAGGCTTTCTATCAAAGGCAGTCCCGGCAGGATGCCCGGGAGCAGTTGGGGCTGGACCCGGAGAGCATCTATGTGCTTTTGATGTGCGGCAGTATGGGCTGCGGCCCTATTGAAAAAATCGCCAAGGATCTGGTGAAGGCTCTGCCGGAAAATGCCAGGGTCATTGCCGTTTGCGGCAGTAATGCATCGTTGTTTGCCTCTATGGAAAAGCTGCAAAGCCCCCGGCTCACGGTACTGGGCTTCACCACTAACATCGATATCTATATGGATGCGGTGGATCTGATGATCACCAAGCCCGGTGGACTGAGTTCCACCGAAGGGGCTAACAAAGGTCTTCCCATGGTGTTTTTCAACCTGATCGGCGCCTGCGAAAGCCGGAATTTTAACTATTTTCTTTCCAAAGAGTATGCTTTGGGCAGCACTTCCGAAGCGGAAGTGGTGGACCTGGCTGTGGTGTTGGCACGGGATAGAGCCCTTCGGGAGAAGATGTCCGCAAACCTGAAAGCCCACTTTGGGCGCAACAGCGCGGAGGAGATCGTCCGCTTTGTTGCCGCAGAAATTGAAAAGCGAAAGGAAACTGTCCTTCCAGCCGCCAATATCCCCCAAGAATAGACAGGTTCATACATTGACAATGGATTTTTCCCTTTGTATAATATTGGTATCCCAATACACTCAAGGAGGAAACGAACATGACGAAGTTCTGCCAAAATTGTGGCACACCTTACGAAGAAGGCACTGCTTTCTGCTCCAACTGCGGCAACAATCTCTCCGGCGTCCCTGCAGCTCCCAAGAAAAAGTCTGCAATCACCCTGGACAAGATCTCCGAACTGGCTACCAAGCGGGCCAAGGCACTGATGATTATCGTTTTGGTAGTCTCCCTGCTGATAGGTCTGACCGCACTGACCGGCTCTTTCAACCTGACCCTCACCAAGCTGACCGGCACAGATGTGATAGGTGTTAAGGAAGTAACCACAAACAGTCTGTACAACGAAAGTGGTGCATTCCGCGATTCCGCTCCCTATCTGAATGTGCTGACCTTCCTGTACGGCATCGCTCTGCTGGGCGCCGCTGTGCTGACCGGTCTTTCTCTTCTGGAAAAGGCCTGCGGTGGCAAGGGCGACAAGATCTACAAGCTGGCAACCCTCATCGCTGCCGGTAGCACCCTTACCTTCGTGTTCCTGTCCTTCTGCTTCAGCCTTAGCTTCAATAGATATCGCGACAGTTTGGAGACCTGCCTGATCAGCGTGCCGATCAGCGCCTGGGTCTGCGCCGTCTTCTACAGCGCCATTGCTTTCCTGCAACTGCGGGGCAAGAAAGAAGACTGATTGTTCTACATATAAAAGAGCGGATCGCTTGCGATCCGCTCTTTTCTTTTCCCTGCCTTGACACCGGGGAGAAAACTTTTTATACTGTAAAGGTAGTTTCCGAAACCCTGGAGGTAAGTGTATGACTTGTAATAACTGCAGCGCAAAAAATTCCGGCAACACCCGTTTCTGCCAAACCTGCGGCCATCCCCTGATTGCCAAATCCAAGGGGAAGAACAAAAAGCCCCTGGCTGCTCTGGCGCCCACCATCCGCCCCTTTCTGTCTGTGATGATGGTGGTTGTTTCTGCCTTTGCCTTCTTGCTGTTCATTTTGAACACTTTTAGCATTCTGCAGATTCCTGCTTCCGGTGCGGGCAGCACAGTATACGGCGCTCTTTCCGAGATTGCCACCACCTGGGAGTTTATGGGCGAAAGTGCCGCCTGGGCTTATGTGGGCAACATCCTCTTCGGCCTTTGCAATCTGTTTATCTCCATCCTGGGTGCTTTTTACTTTTTGAAGAAACAGCTCCGTTTTAACTATTATGACCGGTTTGTTGCCAAATTCCTGAAGGTAAAAATGCCTGCTTTCTATATGGGCCTTGTGGGCGTTGGCGGTGCTTTGCTGCAGGTGGTTTGCTTCGCCTTTTGCGGTGCTACCTTCCAGGAGCAGTCCTGGTCCATTGGCGTTCCCTGGCTCAGCTGGGTTGCCCTTTCCGTTTATGCGATTCTTGGCGCCGTGGGAATCCTTGTGTTCAACAACGACGACCAAGCCTGATTTTCCTGAATATTTGCCGCTCTGCACGCAGCTGCAGAGCGGTATTTTTTTATCTTTTCTCTCCCCAAGAGATTGTGGCTTTTGCAACCTTTTTGAAAATTCTTCACTATATATTGTGTTTTGTCATTGACATGCCACACAAGATGTGCTACTTTAGAAGTCCCGAGGTGATTTTATGGAGTTTAGCGGCATACAGAAACTATCCTGCCTGGACTATCCCGGCCTGGTAGCCTGCACAGTCTTTACAAGTGGCTGCAATTTCCGTTGCCCCTTCTGCCATAACGCCCCTTTGGTCATCGCCAACGCCCCGGAGCGCATACCGGAAGAAGAAATTCTTTCCTACCTGCAAAAGCGGCAGGGCATTCTGGAAGGGGTGGCAGTCACCGGCGGCGAGCCTCTGCTCCACCCGGGTCTGGAGGGCTTTTTGGAAAAAGTCAAGGCCATGGGCTACAAAGTTAAATTGGATACCAACGGCTCTAACCCCGCCTTTCTGAAAAAGCTGGTAAAAGCCGGCCTCGTGGACAAGGTAGCTATGGATATTAAGAACGGGCCTTCTGCCTACGGCTTTTCCGTCGGCAAGGAATCTGTTGATCTGGCCGCCCTGGAAGAAAGCAAAAACTTTCTGCTTTACGGCTCGGTGGACTATGAATTCCGCACCACCGTGGTCAAAGGTCTGCACACAAAGGAATCCCTTTTGGAAGCCGCCTGCTGGATCATGGGTGCAAAAAGCTGGTACCTTCAGTGCTATGAACCCCGGGACACCGTTCTTTCCCCGGAAGGACTTTCCTCCTTCACTTCGGAGGAACTATATGGCCTTTTTATGGCGGTACAACACTATATACCCACAGTTGCTCTGCGGGGCATCTGAACGATAGATAGATAAAGGAGAGAAAACCATGTATAAGATTCTGAAGCGCGATGGCAACATTGTAGAATTTGATCTGCAAAAAATTGCCGATGCGATCAAAAAAGCTTTTGAGGCTACCGAGACCCCCTATGCCGATAGCGTCATCGACTTTTTGGCTCTGCGGGTCAGCTCCCACTTCCTGACCAAGATCAAAGACGGTATCGTTTCCGTGGAAGATATCCAGGATAGCGTAGAAACCGTTCTTTCCCAGGGCGGCTACGAGAATGTGGCCAAGGCTTACATTCTGTACCGGAAGCAGAGAGAAAAGCTCCGCAACATGACCTCCACCTACTTAGACTATAAGTCCACCGTCAACCAGTACCTGAGCGCACTGGACTGGCGTGTAAAGGAGAACTCCACCGTTACATATTCCGTTGGCGGTCTGATTCTTTCCAACTCCGGCGCTGTTACCGCCAACTACTGGCTCAGCGAGATTTATGACGAGCAGATCGGCGAAGCCCACCGCAACTGCGATATGCATATCCACGACCTGAGTATGCTCACCGGCTACTGCGCAGGCTGGAGCCTGAAGCAGCTGATTCAGGAGGGTTTGGGCGGCATTCCCGGCAAGATCACCTCTGCCCCTGCCAAACACCTTTCCACCCTCTGCTCCCAGATGGTCAACTTCCTGGGCATTATGCAGAATGAATGGGCCGGCGCCCAGGCCTTCTCCTCCTTTGATACCTACCTGGCTCCCTTTGTCAAGGTGGATAACCTGAGCTACAAGGAAGTCAAGCAGTGCATTCAGTCCTTCGTTTACGGTGTGAATACCCCCTCCCGTTGGGGCACCCAGGCACCGTTTTCCAATATCACTCTGGACTGGACCGTTCCCAAGGACCTGGCAGATATGCCTGCCATCGTCGGCGGCAAGGAAATGGACTTCACCTACGGTGACTGCGTGGAAGAAATGCGCCTTGTGAACAAGGCCTTCATCGAAATCATGATCGAGGGTGACGCCAACGGCCGTGGCTTCCAGTACCCCATCCCCACCTACTCCATCACCCGTAACTTCGACTGGAGCGAGACCGAGAACAATAAGCTGCTGTTCGAAATGACCGCAAAATACGGCACTCCCTACTTCTCCAACTACATCAACTCCGATATGGAGCCCTCCGATGTCCGCTCCATGTGCTGCCGTCTGAGACTTGACCTGCGTGAGCTGCGCAAGAAGTCCGGTGGCTTCTTCGGCTCTGGTGAGTCCACCGGCTCCATCGGTGTCGTCACCATCAACCTGCCCCGCATTGCCTATTTGGCTGCCGACGAGCAGGACTTCTACAACCGCCTGGACAAGCTGATGGACATCGCTGCCCGCAGCCTTAAGACCAAGCGCCAGGTCATCACCCGTCTGATGGAAAGTGGCCTGTATCCCTACACCAAGCGTTACCTGGGTACCTTCGGCAACCACTTCTCCACCATCGGCCTCATCGGCATGAATGAGGTGGGCCTGAACGCCAAGTGGCTCCGCGCCGCCCTGGCCGCAGA
>JAZRUE010000060.1:0-23671 GCA_045652345.1 Faecousia sp.
GTGTGAATGTTGTCTTCCTAAGACCGCTTGGCCTCCGACTTTGTCATCGAGCAGTGCGCTGAAGGCGGCGTGAAGATGGGTCTGGAGTTCCGTGTGATCCCCCTGGGTCACGATGTAACTTCCGTGATCCACGTGGTTACCGTTGCTGTCCGTGCAGCATTGATCTTCGGTAACGTGCAGCCCGGTGACCTGGGCGGCCTGCTGACCTACACCAAGGAGCGCGTGCCTGCTTTTGTCAACACCTTCGGTGCCATCGACGCTGTTGTGGTTTCCGCCGGTGCCGGCGCCATCGCCCTGGGATTCCCCGTGGTTGTGGACATTGACCTGGGCGAAAATCAGGTTCCCGGTGCGCTGGAATCCGTTTGTGACCACGCCAACACTGTCAAGAAGTCCCTGGAACTGCGGAACATTAAGATCAAGGTAAAGGAACTGCCCATTCCCGTGGCATTTGCTGCTGCCTTTGAAGGCGAAATCATCCGTAAGGCTGATATGCACAACGAGTTCTGGTCCTCCAAGAACCCCACTGCCGAACTGGTGGTTATGCGGGAAATGAACGAAGTGGAAGACCACAAGATCACCATCGTTGGTCCTGACCTGGATGGCGCTTCCGAACTGGCTCTGGCTACCTTCGTGGAAGTTGCCGGCAAGAAGATGCAGGTGGACTTCGAAAGCGTTATCGAGCGTAAGTTCCACGCCTGGTTCAACTACATGGAAGGCGTGATGCACACCGGTCAGCGCAACCAGGTTCGTGTTCGTGTTTCCAATGCTGCCTTTGAAGCCGGTCTGCGGCTGAAGGACTTTGCCGAAGTTCTGTACGTAATGATCATGGATGAGTTCGATGCCGTTGTTGACAAGTGCCAGATCACCCTGATCACCGATGCTGCCGAGGCTGCCAAGTTCCGTGATGAAGTGGCTATGCCCCGTTACGTCCAGAGAGATGACCGTCTGGCTTCTATGACTGACGAAGCCGTTGACCGTTACTACACCTGTATGCTCTGCCAGTCCTTCGCACCTGCTCACTGCTGCGTGGTCACCCCCGAGCGTTTGGGTCTGTGTGGTGCTGTTTCCTGGCTGGATGCAAAGGCTACCAATGAGCTGGATCCCAACGGTCCTTGCCAGCCCATCTTCAAGGAAGGTCTGCTGGACGAGCGTACCGGTCGTTTTGAAAGCGTCAACAAGGCCATCGCTGATGCTACCCACGGCGCAGTAGAAAATGTTACTCTGTACTCCATCCTGGAAGATCCTATGACTTCCTGCGGCTGCTTCGAATGTATCTGTGGTATCGAAGCCGTTTCCAGTGGTGTTATCGTTGTTAACCGTGAATACAAGGGTATGACCCCTGCCGGTATGACCTTCGGTGGACTGGCTTCCTGCACCGGCGGCGGTGTACAGACCCCCGGCTTTATGGGTCACGGCCGTCACTTCATTTCTTCCAAGAAGTTCCTGGCTGCAGAAGGCGGTATCGAGCGTATCGTTTGGATGCCCAAGGAGCTGAAGGACGATGTGGCAGAGCGCCTGAACAAGACTGCTTTCGAGCTGTACGGCATCGAAAACTTTGTGGATATGGTTGCTGATGAGACCGTTACCTGCGATGCAGAGGAACTGATCTCCTGGCTGACCGAAAAGGGCCACCCCGTTCTTTCCATGGATCCCCTTATGTAATCGCTACTAATAAAAAAGAGGTGCGCCCGCACCTCTTTTTTATGATATATTACGGATGTGAATGGATAATGGATAATGGACTTCCTTGTTGGCGATGTACCTGCTGTGAGAACGGTTGCCCGTCCCCGGCTGTTTTAAACGGTCGGGGCACAGAGCGTCAAAATAGTCTTGAAACGCCAAAAATAAGCTTTTCGACAGACTGAGCCCCCGGTCGTTTGAAACGACCGGGGGCAAATTTTATTTTAATAGCGCAGGAAGCGCACAGCCGGCACACAAGCCGGGGAACAGGAACAGGTAAGGCTGCTCCGTGAGCCATATAAAGGCTTCAAGGGGCATTCCCGACGCATTTGCTGAATGAATAGACACCGCAATAAATGTATAGCTTACAGTAATTATACCGCAGATTACAAGAAGCAGTACGGCAATCGGGCGGCTTTTCAGCAGGGGGATCAGGGAACCAATGAATGCGCCTAACAGCAGCCAAAAAAGCGGCGTAATATAGAAAACAGACCAAATGATATGCTCGGGGAGCGCAAAGGGATTGCGCGGGGCGTTTTTACTGATTATCATAGCAATAAAGACGATGACTGTGAGCGTAAACAGCAGAATACGGGCTACATTGGGCTTACTTTTAAGAATTTTCATATACATTACCCCAAATTAATATATCGTATTTTACGGAAAAAGTGTACCGCCATTATCTATTAAGTAATTCTTCAAGGTGAAATCCCATCGGCGTGCTGTACCCATTAAGTAATTGACTTTTAAGTATGCACCAAGAGCGGACCAATCGGTGTCTGCAATGTAATTTGTAAAAGATGTTGCCACATAAAAATTATTGTTAACGGGTATATCATATGCGTGTTGCGAAACTGGGAGAGGGAATAATCCCGAGCATCCATAGGTTAGATATGCAGATTCAACCGATGCCTTAGGATCGTGTACGTCCCAATAGCCAGATACGGCAGTTAGTAGATATTCTGCGGGAGAATTTCTTGTTAAATAATGTAATGTTAAGTATACATTTGACGCGACACCACCATCATGATCCCAAATTGTGCTTTCACCACCGGCTCTAGCATTAGAAGCTGGGCGAGGAATGTCATATTGATATGTGATACTTAAACAGGTATCATTTGAAGTTGTTGTGCGCGTATTTATCGAACAAAGTTTTCCAATAATTTCGACTTGCGTTCCATCGTCTAATGTAAGAATTCCTACCATTGGTGCTAACTGACTCGTGTTGTTTTCTGTGGTGGCAAAGATAGGTATGGGGGAGGCTAAAACAAATACTATTGCAAGAAGGAGCGATATTGTCGTTTTCATATAAACACCTCACTATTGTTAATGTTTGACTTCAATGGATCAAATATTAACATCCCGTTGGTATCAACCTCCTTTTCCTTACAATGTTACTTTACAATGCGAATAATGTATTGTCAATACGAATTAAGATTATTATTACCTATCTTTGAAAAACGCAGTTATAGCAACATAGCGTTTAGGATGGGCGGCAGCAAATGGGAAAAACCAAAGGGCGCATAGACAAATAGCGAATAGTATGATATAATTCATAGAAAATCGTAAAAGCGAGGAAGTTTTATGCCTAAAGTTGTATTTCAGATCGAAGGGGCGGCGGAGGTTGCCGTAGAATGCAATGTGGGGGACAACCTTTTGGAGCTTGCCCGTCGCAGCAATGTGGCCATCGATGCACCCTGTTCTGGTAACGGCTCCTGCGGCAAGTGCCGCATCAAGATGGTGTCCGGAGAGGTGGAGACCATTCCTTCCCGTCACATTACTCCCGATGAATTTGAGGCAGGCTGGAGACTCAGTTGCAACTGCAAGGTACTTTCTGACTGCGTGGTATTTGTGCCGGATATTGCTTCTGCCTATCAGTCCCGGATGAAGACCGCCGACTTAAGCAGTCCCAAGGAAATCGCCATCTTTCAGGCGGCCCAGGATGATTTGAAAGCAAGAGGTATTGAACTGGTAAATGGCTACCGTAGTGTAGTTGTATCTATGGACGAGCCTACTTTGGATGACACTATGCCCGACAATGAACGGCTGACTTGGGCGCTGACCGCCCAGCTGGGTGTGGAGAAAGTAGAAATTCCTTTCTGCGTGATGGTGCGGCTGGCATCTACTTTGCGTGCAAACAACTTCACCGTTTGCGTCAAGGGCGAAGTCAAGGGCGATACCTTTACCTGTATGGAAATCACTTCCCCTGAGGATACCAAGATCGTGGGCTGCGCCATTGACATTGGCACAACCACCGTTACCATGGTACTTACCGACCTGGAAGACGGCAAGATCCTGGCCAAGGGTTCTTCCGGCAACGGACAGATCCGCTATGGCGCGGATGTTATCAACCGGATCATTCAGCAGGGAAGAGAGGGTGGCAAGAAGAAATTGCAGGATGCCATCGTCAAGGAAACCCTGAATCCCATTATTGCCAAGCTTTGCCAAAGCGCAGGCATCAATGCGCGGAGCATTTTGCGCCTCTGCGTTGCTGCCAATACCACGATGAACCACCTTTTGGTGGGTGTGGATGCAGAGCCGGTACGAATGGAGCCTTATATTCCCAGTTTCTTTGGTTGGGAAGGCTTGAAGGCTGCCGATTTGCGCCTGCCTGCCAATCCCATTGCTCCTGTGATCATTGCACCCAATATCGGTTCCTATGTGGGCGGTGATATCACTGCCGGCACATTGGCTACCGGCCTTTGGGATAAGGACGAAATGGGTCTATTCATCGACTTGGGAACAAACGGTGAGATCGTTTTCGGCAACCGGGACTTTATGATGAGCTGCGCTTGCTCTGCAGGCCCTGCCTTTGAAGGCGGCGATATTTCCTGCGGTATGCGTGCCACCGATGGCGCAATCGAAGCCTGTGTGGTGGATAAGGCCACCATGGAGCCTGCTCTGACCATCGTAGGCGATGCCGGTCAGAAGCCTGTGGGCATTTGCGGCAGCGGCATTATTGATATCATTTCCGAACTGTTCCGTTGCGGCATTATCAATGCCAAGGGACTGTTCGTCCGGGAGGGCAGCCGGGTGGCAAGGGATGCCCACGGCATGGGGCGCTACATCTTGGCGACTGCCGAGCAAAGTGAAACCGGACGGGAAATTTCCATCAACGAAGTGGATATCGATAACTTTATCCGTGCCAAGGGCGCTATTTTCTCTGCTATTGACACCATGTTAAATGCGGTGGATATGTCCGTGGAGATGATCGATAAGGTCTATGTGGCCGGTGGTATCGGCTCCGGCATCAATATGAAAAACTCAGTGAACATCGGTATGCTGCCGGATGTGGACTTGGAGAAGTATGAATATATTGGCAACTCCTCACTCACCGGTGCTTACACCATGGTGCTAAGCGACCGGGCGGTAGAAAAATGCACCGAGCTGGGCGCCAATATGACCTATCTGGAACTTTCTACCCATCCCGGCTATATGGATGCTTTCGTGGCGGCTTGTTTCCTTCCTCATACGGATGCCCGCCTATTCCCTAATAGTATTCAGGAGGCTTAAATGGAGATAGAGAATAACAAGGAGCAAGTGCCTTTCTCTTATTATGAGGATCTTTTTGCTAAGGCAGGTGCCCAGGAAATTGCAAATCGTCTGCCGGAAGTAAACTGGGACGGAGAGGCTTTTACAGTGGGACTTCTTAACCGGAAGTTTGCAATTTCCCATCCCAAGTATGCCATTCGGGCATTGGATGGTGGTGCGATTCCGCCCCTGCCCACCCAAACATTTTTACTGCGGTACTTGCTGGAGGGCAAATCTCTGCCTGCCAAGGGTGGCTGGCTGACCTTCCGGGAGATGCCCTGGGGAGAACTGTATATCAAGCCTTATACCGGCCGGGTGCTGACCCGTGCCGCCTTCACCCTGGGAACACGGGTTGCCGCGTTTAAGAAAGCCGCCCAGGCCATGGGCGCCCAGGAAGTGAAATCCGGAGATGCAGGCTTTTTGTTCCCCTTGATAGGGGAGTACGCCATGCAGATCCTGGTTTGGGAGGGTGACGAGGAGTTTCCTCCCAGTGCCCAGGTGCTCTACTCCGATAATTTTGCAGATGGCTTTGCTGCAGAGGACCGGGTAGTTGCCGGCGACATCCTCATCGGCACGATCAAATCTTATATGTAAGAAGAAAAGGGTGCGCTAAGGCGCACCCTTTTCAGTCTGACAAAAAACGCATTTTTGACAGACTGGCAGAGGACAAAGAAGCGCCAAAGACAAGCAACTCGACCCCGAAGTGTATGTGGATACTCGAGAGGGGAGAGTTGCGCAGTAAGCCAAAATGCCTTGCGCAGCAAGCCTTTTCACCTCATCCACCGCTAACGCGGTCCCCCTTCCCCATAGGGGAAGGTTTTAAAAGAATTGAAGTCACTATAAAATATTACTTGCATTTTGACGGTTTGGGGGTTCTTTGACACTCTGAAAAGGGTGCGCTAAGGCGCACCCTTTCGTCATAGCGCATCGGAAATTTCATATACTTTCCCATAGGGGAGGGAGTTTATGAAAAAGAATGTGTTATTTTATGCCATTGTGATTATTTGCTTGCTGACAGTTTTGCTGATTCCCTTTGAAAGGGAACCGGCTTTGCAAACCGCATCCTGGGGACTGCATTTCGGCACGGAAGGACAAGCGCCCCAAGGCACAGACGATGCCAACCACCTGAAAAAACTGGATGCCGCCTACATAGGGGACACCGCTCAAAAGGTTATCTATCTGACCTTTGATGCGGGGTATGAAAATGGCAATACTGCGAAAATATTGGATATTTTGAAAAAACATCAGGTTCCCGCAGCCTTCTTTTTAGTGGGAAACTATATGGAAAAGAACAAAGATTTGGTTCGCAGAATGGTGGCCGAAGGGCATATCGTGGGCAACCATACCATGCACCACCCGGATATGCAGAAAAAAGAGGGGGCGGCATTTGCCAAGGAATTGACAGACTTGGAAGATCTGTTCCGGGAGATCACCGGCAAGGAGCTGCCAAAATACTACCGCCCGCCCCAAGGTCTTTACAGCCAGGAGAACCTGGAAATGGCCCGGTCTATGGGGTATAAGACGGTGTTTTGGAGCCTTGCCTATGCAGATTGGGATAACAATAAGCAGCCCACCCGGGACTATGCCCTTTCCAAATTGCTCCCAAGAATTCACAACGGGGCGGTGTTGCTGCTGCATAGCACCTCTAAGACAAATGCAGAAATTTTGGATGAGCTTTTGACACGTTATAAGGAAATGGGCTATACCTTTGCTTCTTTGGATACGCTGTTTTCGTAGACAAATCCCTCTTTTTGTGCTATGATGCAGAAAAAGGGGGGATCGGTGTGCGAAAAGTGATTGTCAGCGGCATTTTTGTTGTGCTGGCGCTGGTGTTTGTCATAGCGGGCTATCATGTTGTTAAGATTCTGTGGGATAACCATCAAAATGAGAAAAACGATGAAAGTCAGCAAAACCAGTATGTAACAGTCCTTCCCACCAAGCCTTCAATCACCCAAGGACCTACCCAAAATCCGGAGGCTGTGCCTGCTCCTACAGAGCCGGAGCAGCAAGTACCCCCAATAGCGGTGGATTTTAAAGCGCTGAAAGAAACGAACGAAGATGTGGTTGGCTGGCTCTACTGCGAAGGTACTTATATCCACTATCCGGTGGTCCAGGGCGAGGACAATTCTTATTATCTGCGCAAGGACCTGAAGGGAAATTACCTGATCAGCGGCACGCTGTTTGTGGATTATCGCAATAGGGAGTTGGGCCGGGATAAAAACTACATTATCTACGGCCACAATATGAAAACGGACCGGATGTTTGGCTCTTTGGTCAAATACAAAGACCAGGCATATTACGAAGCCCATCCTACGCTTTTTTATTTGACCCCGGAAGGGGATTATCTCATTGAAGCGGTGGCAGGCCGGATTGTGGATGAGCAGGAGATCTTCTATGACCCCAACCCGGATCCTGGAGCCTATTGGCAGTTTTTGGAAAACACCTTGGCAAACTCCACTTTTGATTCCGGGATCACCCTAACGGAGGCGGACAAACTGATGATTTTGTCCACCTGCTCCCAGGAAAACGTGTCCACCCGGTATGTACTCATTTGCAAGTATACCCCAATTGAAAAATGAACCTTGCCCCGAACACCGAAAGGTCTGTTTGGGGCAAGAATTTTTTGCACTGATCCTACAAAAATTTCCAAATTCTTTTGTAGGATTGGTGCAGGATTTTTCCTAGGGAAAAAGTAGACAAACTGGGCATTTCTGTGATATAGTTATAGTGAAAAACTGGCATTAGCGGAAACTCCCTCCAAAGGGGATTTCCTCTCCGTCTGACCTGAAAAAACGGAGAATACCGGCGTAATAAAAGGAGGAATGTCCTATGACATATAAACACACTTTCGGCAGCAGACTGACAAGTTTCCTTGTGGCACTTGCCCTTTTGCTGACCATGCTCCCGCTGACCGGGGGGAAGGCATCTGCTGCCATAGAAACAGCAGATATTGTTAGCCAGGTAGCAGACCCTTCCACCATGGATAGCTGGAAGGAATACTTTGCCCTCACCGGGGAACTGAACACCAACAATGCAGGCGGTGTCTGGACAGATAAGTCTGTTCTGACCGATGCTTCTGCCTTTGCGGATGTGGGCATTACAAAAGATGACCCCAACGGCTTCCTTGTGACCCTTTCCACCATGGCCGCCAATATGTCCATTGTGGGCATGAGCCATGTGCCTACCGACTCTGTGCTGATTTTGGATGCCAGCGGTTCTATGAACGAAAGCAACAACGATGTGGCTGCGGAATTGGTAGAAGCTGCCAACTCCAGCATCGCTACCTTGCTGGGCGCCAACAAGTACAACCGGGTCAGTGTGATTTTGTACAATTCCGACGCTGTCACAATGCTGCCCCTTGGCCGGTATGAGACCGGTTCTGACGGCCAGTATCTGACCTACAGCGCAAGAAACGGCGAATCCATCGGCATCGATTCTGATGTGGTGTATGAAAACACCAACACCAAGCCTGCTTCCCGGAGCGAGTCTGTGTCCGGTGCTACTTACATCCAGGGTGGCATGAAGAGCGCTGTGGATCAGTTCCTGGCTGACAGCAACTCTGTAACGGTTAACGACCCCACGGTAGGCCTTCTGCGTCGCAAGCCCGTTGTGGTGCTGATGAGTGATGGTGCGCCCACCGAGGGTTCTTCCAACTTCACAAATCCCGGAAACTCCGACTTCGGTGACGGCAGCGAGACCAGCGCAGGCCTCAGCTTCACCACCCAGCTGACCCTGGCTTATGCCAGACACCAAATCGAGGAAAAGTATGGCACCAAACCCCTGTTCTACACCTTAGGTCTGGGCGTGGGCGACGACCAAAATGCCACCAGCGTTCTGGACCCTGCCAATTCTTCCACGGCTATCAACAACTTCTGGGCGCAGTACAAGGCTGCAGATGTGGGCGATGAGATTACGGTGCAAAGTGCCTACTGGTTCTTCATCTACCAGGTTCCTGCTGTAAATGTGACCAAGATTGCCACCGAACTTGACAAAAACTATGTAGATAAGTACTTTGAAGCCGATGACAGCGAAGGCAGCCTGGCAGATGCACTGAAGGGCGCTTTTGCCGACATTATGGATACCATCCAGATCCAGTCCGGCTATTTCCCCACCCTGATTTCTGACAGCGAAGACCTGTCCGGTTATGTGTCCTTCGTGGACCGGGTGGGCCACGGTATGGTTGTTTCCGATATCAAGGGCATCCTGATCGGTGACCATCTGTTCTCCGGCGCAGACCTTGCCAGCAACTTTGTTCCCAACGGCGGCGCCCTGGGTACTGCCACCAATCCTACTACTTTGGGTCGGGAAATGGTTGCTTCCGTGCAGGAGCGTTTGGGCATCGAAGACATCGATGTGGCAGAAGCATTGATCGCCCTGGCTTATCAGCACGGTCAGCTTAGCTACACCAATGCAAACAACTTCTCCAACTACATTGGCTGGTACGCCAATGCGGCCGGTGAATTCCTTGGCTTCTACAACGAAGGCACCACGGTGCTGCCGGAACCCACCGGTGATGTGGCTACCGACCCCGCCTTTACCATCCGTTCCTACGGCTACTTAGGCGAAGTGGACGAGGCTCATGGCGTAACAGAGTCCGATATGATGTATGCCACCGTGCAGGTTCGCAAGAATCTGCAGAACGGTGATGAAATCGTGACCTTTGCTGTACCGGCTGCGCTGATTCCCGTTCTGACCTACAATGTGAAGCTGGGCGAGGATGGGACTTTGTCGGATCTTTCCGTGACCGGCGCCCAGCAACCCATCCGCCTTGTGTATGAAGTGGCTTTGGAGAAGCACCTTAACCGCTTCAATATGAAGGAACTTCTGGGTCAGGAGTACCTTGCCGACCCCCATCACACCAATGATGATGGCAGCGTGAATCTTTATACCAACCAGTGGGATCACCATAATCTTACCGGCTATGGCACGGATAATGCCTACGCTTACTTTAACCCCTCCCGTCAGAACGATAAGTACTACTACTTAGAGGATACACCTCTGTATCAGGATCAAAACGGTACGCTGTATAAAGGCGCTTCCCGGCCTTCCGGCACACTGTACCGCAAGTATACCGTCTATACCAAAAACGGCAGTGCCCTGGCTACCCGCACGTTCTACTGGCCTGTTGCGCAGACTGTTTTGGATACAGCAAAGCGGGCGGAGGATAATTCCTGGTATGTGCCTGCCGGTGACGTCCATATCAACTTGGATGGAGACCTCCTTTACAAGGGCGGCCTGCACCAGCTCGATACTTCCAAGAATATAACCGGCACAATTGATTATGCGACTGTTCCTTTTGTGGATACCCAAAATCACTCCGTTGACGATTTGGGTTACCAATTCTATGTGGGTGCCTCTTTGGGCAACAACGGCAAACTGACCATTCAGCCTGAAAGCGGCATTAAGCTGACCAAGAAGATGGCAGAAGAGAACAGCGATGTGACGGAAGCCTTCCAATTCACTTTGGAAAACATCACCAACGGCCAGGATGCCAATACCTATCCTGCGCTGATGGTAGCCCCCAATGGCACCGAAACAGCCACCCAGGTTACCTTCGCCGGCGGCAAGGCAACGGTGGAGCTTCGCCCGGATCACACTCTGTACATCGGCGGTATGACTGCCGGACACAGTATCCGGATTACAGAAAACAATGACCTCGAGTATATTTCCGTGGCAAACGGACTCAATAGCGATAGCGCAGTGACGGTTTCCCACGGCAATATGGCTCCCGTAGAATTCATCAATGCAGTCCGTGGTCTGGGCAATCTGACCATTACCAAGGAGATCGTCCACCCCCTGGGCAACAGCTACGAAATTCCTGCAGATAAGGCCTTTACCTTCCGGGTGACCCTCACCGGCGAGCTGGTGCAGAATGCAACCTTCTCGGCAGCCCATACCAACGGCGCAGTAGAGGAAATAAAGGTCATTGACGGTCAGTTCACCGTGACCCTCAAGAACAACGAACGCCTGGAGGTCTTTGGTATTCCCGAAGGCACCGGTGTGATTGTAGAGGAAATCAATACCCCCGACGGCTTTACCGCCACCTATATGGATAACGGCGTACAGGGTGACGGCCGGGTAACCATTGAAAAGGACTATGTTGCCACCGTGGTGACTATCAATGTGTACGCCCCTGCAGCAGTGGACCCCATTCCCATCAGCGTTTCCGGCACCAAGACCCTCACCGGCCGTGACTGGACAGCAGAGGACCGCTTTGCATTCCGTCTGGAAAAACTGGTGGGCCCCAACACCTGGGATCAGCTGGGGGAAAGCGAGTATGCTACCGAAAGCAGCAAGAGCTTCACCTTCGACCACATTTTTGATAACGCCAGCTACACCGCTGCCGGTACTTACTACTACCGGATCGTGGAAGTAGAGCCGGGAAATGCCCTGGGCGGCGTGAGCTACGATAAGACAGTTCACTCCTTCACCGTGGTGGTTACCGATGCACAGATGGACGGCCAACTGGAAATCTCCGAAGTGAAGTCTGACCGGCCGGATACCACTGTGATCACCGGTGATGCACAAAACGGCTGGAATATTACCGCTAACTTTATAAACACCTATTCTGCCACCGGCACGGCTACCGTTACTGTGGATGTGAATAAGACCATCACCAACAACGGCGGCGATGAAAAGCACCCGGCTGGCTATGCATTCGGTCTGTATGACGCCAGCGGCGCATTGGTAGGAGAAGCCTTAACTACCACTGAGCGGGGCTTTGCAAGATTTGTTCTGCACTACACCGCTGCCGATGCAGGCGAAACCTTCACCTACACCCTGAAGGAAATCCATCCTGCCACCATTCCTGCAGGCTGGACATATTCTGCTAAGGAAGTTGCCTTGACTGTAAAGGTTATTGACAATGGTGACGGTACCATTTCTGCCATTATCTATGAAGGCGCAGAGGAGCCTGCAAATGCAGCCACTTCTGTGGAAACCTATTTTGAAAACATCTATACCCCCCAGAAGGCGACCCTGCCGGTGGACTTCGTGAAGAAGACCGTTAACACTCAGGCTCCCGGCAACCGGACCTTTACCTTCCAAATGGAGGGCAACGGTGTGACCCTCAACGGAACCAACGATGCCCAGGGCAATGTAACCTTCGATGGCGTGCTGGAATTTAGCGCTGTGGGTACCTACCGCTTCACCATCCGGGAAACCAGCCGGGATGGAGCAGGCATCACCACCGATAAGACCCAGTACACCGTACTGGTAACCGTTACCGATGACGGCAACGGCAAGTTGGTGGCTGACTACGTTCTGGAAAATGTACCCGGTAAGGTTTTGACCATCAACAACACCTACACCGCTCGTCCCAGCGTTTACGCCATCAGCGGTGAAAAGAACCTGACCGGCAGACCCTTGCTCAATGACGAATTTACCTTCGTTTTGAAGGAAGTGTCTGTAAATGGTATTGCTGTTACTGACCCTGCGACCTACGAAGCCAAAAACTTCCTGGACGGCACTTTCCACTTCCCCGAATACATTTACCGGGAAGAGGGTGTGTATGTCTATGAGATTACTGAAAAGCAGGCAGAAGGGGAGACCTTCGGCATTACCTACGACGGCAGCACCTACACCGTTACCGTTACTGTGACCGATAATGGACAGGGCAATCTGGTTGCCACCGCCACCTATGAAAAGGACAGCCAGAGCGCTGACCGGTTGGTATTCCATAACAAGTATACCGCAAAACCCACTTCCGTTATCTTTACCGGTGACAAGGAACTGACCGGCAAGATCAATAACACTTTGGAAGGGGACGAATTCCAGTTCGAGCTGTATAAGTCCGATGCAAATTGGAACTTGGGTGCTTTGAAGGAAACCGTTTCCAATGAAGCAGGCGGCGTTTTTAAGTTCACCAAGATCGACTTCACCACCGATGAGGATCAGTACTTCATCGTGAAGGAAGTGCATGCAGGCCAAACCATCAATGGCATTACCTACGACACCACCGAATACCGGGTGCACGTGGAAGTGACCGATGACCTGAAGGGCCAGCTCCACACCATTGTAAATATCTTCGATGGTGCAGGCGTTCCCCAGGATTCCATTCAGTTCACCAACATCTATCAGGTTACCGGTACCGACACGGTGGAACTGTCCGGTGTGAAGCAGATCACCGGCCGTGACTGGCTCGACACGGATGTGTTCAACTTTAACCTTTATAAGGCAGACAGCGCATTTACCTACGTCGAAGGTGACATTCTGGCAACCGCTGCGGTGGATGCTGCTTCTGCTGAGCACAGATACTTCATTCCCCTGAGCTACACGGCAGACGATGTGGGCCGGACATTCTACTACGTGCTGACTGAAAGCGGCGAAAACCTGCCTGCCGGCATGAGCCTGGATACCACGGTCTATCATATCTCTGTGGCAGTGCTGGACGATGATGCCGGCGGCATCAAAACGGTTATCACCGTGGAAAACGCCACTGTGGACTCCCTGAACTTTATCAATACATATACGCCTGCTCCCACAGAGATAGTCATTGCAGGCGAAAAGAACCTGACCGGCAGAGAACTGGTGGACGGAGAATTCCGCTTCCATGCTTATGAAGCAAATGAAAACTTCCTGACTGTGGATGGCATACCTCCTGCAGTTGCTGTCAACGATGCCAATGGCGACTTCGCCTTTGCCTTCGATGTGACCCGGGCCGGTACTTATTACTTTGTCATTTGCGAGGATACTTCTGTCAGCGCAAGACTGGTGACCTTCGACCGCAGTGTTTACTGGGTAACCGTGGAAGTGACAGATGAAAACAGTCAGCTGGTAGCCGGTCAGCCGGTAATTACCTTGGCAGACAGCACTGAACCGGTGAACGGCATCCTGTTCAACAATGCTTACAATCCCGATATTCCCCAGACCGGCGATGATTCCAACCTGACCCTTTGGGTGACCCTGATGATGTTCAGCGTGATAGCCGCTGCAGCCCTGTTGGTATTCGAAAAGAGAAGAAAGCAGGCTTAACCCTATAAAAAAGAGGCACTGAAAAGTGCCTCTTTTTTATTGATAATGGATAATAGATAAAAAGAAAAAGTTTTTGCCAGCCGTTGCGTCCGGGGCGAAACTGTGCTATAATAGACGAAAATTGTAAAAGGAGGAGTGTGCCGTGCGTAGTTCCTATATGGAAATTGAGAAAAAAGATGCGGAAAAGCTGTTGGCCGCTGCCAGCCCGGACGGGGCGCTTCTGTATTTGTATCTGAAGTGCGGCAACCCCATGGATACTGCCGGGCAGGATTTACATATGAGTCATTCTCGTCTCCAATGTGCCGGTGCGACCCTCCGGCAAATGGGTTTGTGGCAGGAAGAAAAAGCCCCTCTGGTTATGGGAGAACGGCCCCGGTACACCGAGGATGATGTTTTGAACTTCCAGGAGAATACGGACTTTATTTCTATGCGCCAGGAAGTGGAACGAGTTTTGGGTAAGACCCTGACCACAGAGGAGTTGAAGATCCTTTTAGGTATGATCCGCTATCTGGGTATGTCTACGGATCTGGTTCTGCAATTGGTTTTTTATTGTAGAGATAAGGCTAAGAAAAAGGGCCGTTTGCGTCCCCCCACCTTGATCAGCATTGAGAAGGAAGCGTATGCCTGGGCAGAGCAGGGAATCGATACCCTGGAAGAGGCTGCCGCCTTTATCCAAAAGCAGAATCTGCAGGATACCAAGCTGGAAAAACTGAAGGCAATCTTGCAGATTCGTGGCAGAAGCTTGACTCAGGCAGAAAGCAAGTATGCCAATGCCTGGCTGGAACTGGACTTCGAAGAAGATGCCCTCTCTCTTGCCTATGAGCGGACTTGCCTGAATACAGGTGGCCTTAGCTGGGCCTATATGAATAAGATCCTGCAGCGCTGGCATCAGGCCGGTTACCATAGCGCACAGCAGGTGAAAGATGGGGATAAGCGCACACCCCTCAAGGGCGCATCCGGCCAGCTGGGCCAAGCAGAATTGGATGCCATTGCCCGTGTGATGAAGGAGGTATAATATGCCTTATAGCAGTGATGTGATCAGTCGCGCTCGTCAGCGGCTGGAAAATGAAAATACAGAAAAGAAGTCCCGTTATGCCGCTCATTTAGAGCAGGCCTACCGGGAAGTGCCGCAGCTGCGCCAGCTGGATAGTCAAATGAAGCAGAATGTGGCCCTGGCAGTGCAATGCGCCCTTGCCGGCGATTCCCAAAAGATCGCCCAGGCTCAAAAAGAAAATGAAGCCCTGCAAGCCCAGTGGGATAGCCTGGTAGCAGAGCATTTTCCCAAGGATTTCTTGAAAGAACCTCTTTGCCCCCTTTGTGGTGGCTTGGGTTATGTGGGCAAGCAAATGTGTGATTGCTTTACAGAACTTTGCCGCCAGGAACAGTTGGTGGAATTGCAGAGTTTAGCTTGCGGCCATGCCCGCTTTGCAGACTTTCGGCTGGACTACTATTCCGATCGGATAGATCCTCAGATCGGTGTCAGCCCTCGTATGGTTATGGAGCAGAATTTTCTGATGGCAAAGCGGTTTGCGCAACGGCTGAGCGGCAATCTCCTGCTTGTTGGCGGTACCGGACTGGGTAAGACGTTCTTATCTGCCTGCGTTGCAACCAAGGCGGCTATGGGCGGACACAGCGTTACTTATGAAACGGCTTCCCATCTGTTTGGCAATTTGGAAAAGAATCGTTTTAATCCCGATGAAAAAAGCCAGCAGATCGTATCCCGGTACGAGAATTGCGACCTGCTGATTGTTGATGACTTGGGTACAGAATTGCCCGGCAATTTTGTGACCGCAGCCCTATATAATTTATTGAACGACCGCATTCTTGCCGGCAAACCGATGATGATTTCCACCAATCTGACGGTGGATGAAATCCGCGTTCGCTATTCTCCCCAGATCGCCTCTCGTCTGCAGGGTAACTTCCAGGGACTGACATTCCTGGGAGAAGATATCCGGGTGCTGAAAAACAGAGGAGTTCTGGTGTGAAGTACGGTATTTTATTTGATTTGGATGGCACACTTTTGGATACACTGGAGGATTTGACAAACGGTGTCAACCACGGCTTGGCCGTTTATGGATTGCCTCCCAGAACCCAAAAGGAGATCCGCAGCTATTTAGGCAATGGCGCAAGGCAGCTGGTGGCTCTGGCTATGCCCGGCAGGGAAGAAGATCCCCCCGTAGACGATGTGCTGAAGGCCTACAGAGATTATTATAAGGATCACAATCGGGAAGCCACTCGCCCTTATGATGGCATCCCAGAGGCGCTGGAAGACTTGAAGGACTTTCCTTTGGCGGTGGTCTCCAATAAGCCGGACCGGGATACGGTCAAGCTTTGCGCAGACTTTTTCCCCGGTGTGGTTGCTCTTGGGGAACGGCCGGAAACACCCCGTAAGCCTGCGCCGGATATGCTGTATCAGGTAATGGAAAAATTGGGCGTAGATACCTGTATTTATGTAGGTGACAGTGATGTGGATGTGCAGACAGCCCGCAATGCAGGCGTGAAGTGTCTTAGCGTTTTGTGGGGCTTTCGGGATGAAGAGGATATTCGTCAGGCTGGCGGCACCCACTTTTGCCGTGACCCGAAGGATCTGGCGTCTATGCTCAGAGAAATGGCAACGGAATAATGGCTTTGTTATATTTAAGGAAATGAGGTAAAATATGAAAAAGATACTGGCAATGTTGGTGGTGACGCTGCTTCTTTGCAGCATGTTTGCTTTCGCTGTTGGCGCAGAAACCGAGAGAACGGCAGAAGAACCCCTTGTAGACTTTATCGTAGATGTGGAAGGTGGCAGACAGCCCCGGATCCTGCAGCTGGCAGACCCCCAGATAATTGACCCCAGCGCCCAGGAAGGCAAGGAAACCGATGTGGAAAGACTGAAGGAGGATATGGAGGAACGCTGCTTCCGCTACATCCGGCAGGTGGTACATAACACCCAGCCCGACCTGATTCTGATTGCCGGTGACTTGGTGTATGGCTATTATGACCACAGTGGAGTGGGATTTGAGGAACTGGTAAAGTTTATGGACAGCTTCGGCATTCCCTGGGCGCCGGTTTATGGCAACCACGATGCAGAATCCAATATGGGTGTGTTGTGGCAGAATGAGCAGCTTGAAAAGGCTGAGCATTGTCTGTTTAAGGCAGGCGATATGACCGGCAACGGTAACTATACCGTAGGTATCCGCCAGAACGGCAAGCTGACCCGGGTGTTCTTTATGATGGATACCCATGGTTGTAACCTTCCCAGCCAGGCGTCCATTATGCACGTGATGCCCGGCGGTACCGGCTTTATGGAAGATCAGGTGGAATGGTTCATCCAAAAGGGTGCGGCCATCAAGGAAACCTATCCCGATGCCAATGTGAGCTTTGTGTTCCACATTCCCTTTGCTGCTTTCAATGATGCCATGGCCACGGCAGGCAGAGGGGACAAGGGCCTGACGGCCAAAGGAGAGGAAAACTTCGGCTATGGAATAGGCAACGGTGCAGACTGGGATAGAAATCGTGGGGTATACAACGCTATGAAGGAGTTGGGTACGGACTCCGTTTTGGTAGGCCACCTGCATCATACCAGCGCTTCCGTTGTGTATGACGGCGTTCGCTTCCAGTTTGGACAGAAAAGCTCTACTTACGACAGCATCAACTATCGGCTGGAAGATGGCTCTATCGTGGACTCCTACAATCCCGAAACCGGAGAACCTATCGTAGGCGGCACCCTGATGATGATGGACGAGCAGACCGGTGATTTCGTAGACTTTGAGATTGTTCTTTATAAGGAAGAACCCAAGGAAGAAAATGATTTCTTGGCTTGGCTGATCCCGGTTATCTGTGCTGTGGTTCCTGCCATTCTGGCAGGCCTGATCGTTATGCGGGATAGAAGAAAGTAACATAAAAGACGCAGTCTGTTTTTGCAGACTGCGTCTTGATTTTTATTGTTGCTTTTGAGAACCGACGGGGTTGACGATACTGTAACCGACGTTGATTAGGTGGTCGCCCACACGTTCCAGGCCTACCACAACGGAGGAGTAGTAGGGGCTTACTTCCATGCTGCAGTTGCCGTCTGCAAGGCGGGAGAAGTGGCTGGCGGTAAGTTCCTTTTTCATAGCGTCAATCTCTTCTTCCAGAACGGCCAGCTTCGGCAGCTGGGAACGGTCAAGGGTATCGAAGATGTTTTTGGATACGGTCACCATTTGCAGCACCTTGCCGCCCATTTTCTCGATGTCAGCCCTGGCTTTGTCAGAGAAAGCGATGCTCTTGGAGGACATTTCTGTGGCGATCTCATAGAAGTTTTCAGCGTGGTCGCCGATACGCTCCAAGTCGTTGAGAACGTGGAAGTAGGAACCAATGATCAGTTCGTCACTTTCTTCCACGGAAGGGGAAAGACTAATGAGGAAGCGGGTCAGAGTGCTGTTGGTAAAGTTAATGGTTGCTTCGTTGGCAGCTACCGTTTCGCTTACCTTCAGATTGCCTTCTGTCATAGCAGTGAAGGAATGACGGATGTTTTCTTCCACCAGAGTAAACATATAGTCGATTTCCTTTTTGGTTTGCATCAGTGCCACAGAAGGCATGGTCAGCAAACGCTCGTCCACATACTTGAGAGCCTGGACCGGTGCGATTTCCTTCTTGTCCTTGATCACCAGGCAGGAGTACTTCACCAGCTGAGAAGTGAAGGGCAGCAGAACGAGGGTGGTGGTCACATTAAAGATCACGTGGAAGACAGACACCCGCATTTGCAGGGCCATGGGATCTTCGCCGGGGAAGAAGGATACCAGTAAATTTACAATCGGCTCTTTAAAGATCCAGACGATGGCTGTAAAGAGAATGGTGCCGATCATATTAAAGGTAAAGTGGATCAGGGCAACCCGCTTGGAGTTGGCATTGGCGCCGGAGGCTGCCAGAAGGGCAGTAACGCAAGTACCGATGTTGGCACCGAGAATGATAAACAACGCAAGATCTAAAGTAAGAATTTTGGAGCCAACCATAGTGATCACAACGCCGGTGGCAGCGGAAGAACTTTGAATCAGGGCGGTGAAAACAACGCCTACCAGGATCAAAAGCAATGGGGAGTCGATGACACGGAAGATGTTGGTGAACATGTCTTTTATTTCCTGACTGCCAAATGCCTCGTCACTGCTCATAATATTCAGGCCCACGAAGATCAGGCCTAAACCGCTGAATAAAAGACCGGCAAGCCTGATTCTCTCTTTCTTGAAAAAGCCCATCATCACGCCTGCAAAGGCCAGGAAATACATCAGCATATTGAAATAGTCACTCTTTAAAGAAACCAATACGCCGGTGATGGTGGTACCGATATTGGCGCCCATAATAATGGGGGTTGCCTGCATCAGGGTCATAACGCCTGCATTTACAAGGCCAATGACCATAACGGAGGTGGCGGAGGAACTTTGAATAATGGCAGTTACGCCTGCGCCAATGCCCACACCGGAAAACCGGTTATTGCTGATGCGACCTAAAAGCCGCTTCATTCCTTCGCCGGAGCTTTTCTCCAGGGCTTCGCTCATGAAGTTCATGCCCACGATAAAAATACCGACGCCGGCTAAAAGCCAAATTAAATTTGCGATCATAGGATTCTCCTTTTTGTAAAACGGAAAAGCGGCATTGCGATTAACCTGCGCAATGCCGCTTCTTTTTCCAGTAACGACATTCCGTTAGCCTGCGCTGAAATAGTTTACCTGACTTAGGACTTCCTGAGGAACTTCTACTACCATAAACCAACCGGCGGCTTGGTCGGAGAGTTCTCCTTCCGGCCTTACCTCGGTAACGGCAATGTGAAGTTCTTCCCCTTCGGAAACTGCATCTGCCAGTTTGTAGGAGATGGAGACACTTTCAGAGGCGATATATACGATTACCAGTCCATTGGTTTCAAAGAATGTTTCGTCATATGTTTGAACGAGTGCGTTGAAAGAGGTGCCGTTGAGCTGTGCGCCGTTTAAAGAGAAATGATACTTGGTCAGATCTGCAAACGCGCCCAGTTCCTGAGGAGTCTTGATGCCCACAGCGGGATGGGTCAACTCGTTTTTGTAATCATAGGTTTCAGTGATGGGGTAATAGGTGTAGCGAAGGGACCATTCCCCTTCCTCGGAGGCGTCAGCCCAGCAGAGTTTGTAGGGGAAAATGCTGCTTTCAGTTTCTTCCTGAATAGCAGTAGGCTTCTCACCAAGACCGAGCTCATACAGCAGTTGCGCCATGCCCTGTTCCTCAAAGAGATCAGGTCCAATATAAGAAGAAAGGGGGCTATAGTAGGGGACAACGGTGATGGATTCCTTAGGCAGGTTGTACCAGACCAGGATTTCCTTCATAGTGGCGGGATCAACTTGGGCACCTGTGGACAAAGCAAGAAAATCTATTTCTTCATCAGTGGTGGGAAGCAAAGAACAAACTGTGTGACCCTGGGCAAAGTTTGCTGCATAGACCGTCAGGCCGTTTGTTGTATCCAAATCAAAGAAAGCGGGATACTGCTCTGCAAGAGGATGGGCAATCTTCTCCGGTTCGGTGGGAGCGGGGGTGGGAGCAGGTGTTTCCGTTTCGGAAGATGTGCAGCCTACCGCAAAAAGAACCAGAAGCGCAGCCAAAATAAAAGTAAGGGATTTTTTGAAATGTACCATTTGAAAAGCTCCTTGCGTAAAGTACTTTTATCTTACACGAAGAATGGAAAATCGTCAAGAGCAGCGTTTCACAAAAGCAGGGGCTGCAACTGTTTTCCTTCTGCCGCAAAGGCCAGCGCTTCAGGAATTTTTTCAAAGTCCGCCACCAAACTGGTTGGCTTGCTTATGGGATCGTCTTGCCCAAAGGGAACAAAAAAATAATGCTTTCTGGCAAGAAGTCTGCCGATGTTTTCTGCCGCGCCTGCAAGACCGTCGTTTGTGGAAACGGCAAGCAAAACCGGTCTGCCGTTTCGCAGGTGGCTTTTAGCCGCCATAGTCACCGGCCCATCGGCAATGGAATGGGCGAGCTTTGCCAATGTGTTCCCCGTGCAGGGGGCAATCAGAAGAATATCCAGTAATTTCTTTGGTCCAATGGGCTCTGCTTCGGAAATTGTATGGATCGGTGGCTGCCCGCAAATCCGGGTAGCAATGTCTATATGTTCTTTGGCAGAGCCAAAACGGCTGTCAATGGTGTAACTGCTGCAGGAGAAAATGGGGATCACATTGTGATCCCGGCTTAGAATTTCCATCAGGGGGAAGACCCGGCTAAAGGTACAGAAAGAACCGCAAACGCCAAAACCGATATTCATACCCTACACTCCTTAATATAATATAGTATCCGCTGTGCCATTTGGTTGCCTGCGGCGGCAGGCGCCATTTTCCCGGGCAAACCCCTTGCCCAAATCACATCCGGCCCGGTGATTCCCTCCCTGGATGCCAAATCGATTTTCAGCGCCGAGCCTTTGCAGTCCGGCAGAATCAGTTGGGGAGCTGTATTATAAATCAAGTCGTAGTTTGTAGGGTCTACATCTGCAATAGATACAGCGTGATACCCTAAGGCTTCCAGCATGGCCCGATCCTTATGCTTCCGGGCGGCAATGGTTACATTTGCCTCCAGCCGGGCCATCACATCTGCAAGGCACTTGCCAATTCGTCCCCAGCCGATAATCAGGCATCTGCAGCCCCGAAAGGTGGTGTCCAACCGCTCCGCAGCCAAGGCCATAGCGCAGTGGGCTGTGATATAGGCGTTTTGGCAGATATATTCCTCGTCCTGCAGCAGATCGATGCATGGGTGACCGGCCAAAAGTTCAGTAGGTAAATTGCCACCGATCACGGTGGCGGTAGGGGGGAGGCCCCACAGTATATCCGGAAGAAAACCGTCCCCTTTGATATGCCCGTCTGCATCTAAAGAGGGAACGGGCAGTAGTATGTGGGTCACAGAATCCATCGACTCAGAGGTGAAGGAGATCCCGTTTTCCTGCAGAATGCGAACGCAGTGATTCAATGCGCCGGAACGGCCTGCGGTTGTAAATAAATACCCGTTCATAGCATCACCCTTTCTTTGCCACAATATGCAAAAGGGCCACCTTCTGTGCTTGATTTTTTCCCAAAAATCGGTATAATAGAAGTAGAGGAGTGAGAAGATGAAACGACTTGGATTTATCCACGATATGATGGATGTGAAGGTGCTGATTCTGTTCGTAACGGCCCGGAGCAATTACCCCCTGACCAATCAGGAGATTTACGAACTTTGCTATCAGGATGAATGCCTGAGCTACTTTGATGTGTGTGCTGCTCTGCCTGAAATGGTAGAGTCCGGCCATCTGCGTGTGGAAGAAGATAAATACACAATTACGGAAAAGGGACGCCAGGATGGCGCCATCACCGAGGATTCTTTGGCTTTTACTGTTCGCCAGAGCGCGGAGAATGCAGTTGCCAAGTTCAACCGTCAGATCCGCAGAAGCAGTTATGTGAAAACCCAGATCATGCCCCGGGAAAAGGGTGACTTCTCTGTGGTGATGTCCCTGGACGATGACATGGGCAACCTGATGACTATGGAATTGGTGGCCCCGGACCGCCGCCAGGCCATCCGTCTGAGCCGCCTGTTCGAGATCCAGGCAGAGGCTGTCTACAGAGGCGCAATGAATACCCTTCTGCAAGCAGAAGATCAAATTGACTGAACCTTATTAATATAATAATGTAATTACACCGGGCAAACCGGTGCAAATAGAAAGGAGCTGCCGCATATGAAATTTCAGTTTAGTGAGAAGAAAGTCAAACTGCCGGGGAATGTCCACGCCTATGCCGAGAAAAAGGTAATGAAACTGGCACGGTTCTTTGAGGAGGATGCGGAAGCACTTGTCACCTTTTCTGTAGAAAAGAACCGGAATAAGGTGGAACTGACCGTTCATGGTGCAGGCACCTGGTTCCGGGCCAGCGAAAGCACTTCCGATATGTTCGCTTCCGTTGATGCGGCTGTGGGCACCATCGAAGGCCAGATCCGGAAGAACAAGACCCGTCTTGCGCGCCGCCTGCGGCAGGATGGCTTCTCCCGCACGGTAGAGGAGACTTCCTTCACTGCGGAAGAGCCGGAAGAAAGGCTGGAGATCGTCAAGGTCAAATCTTTCTATTTTAAGCCTATGACAAGAGAAGAAGCTGTCCTGCAGATGAACCTTCTGGAGCACAATTTCTTTGCTTTCCGGGATGAAGATAACGGCGGAAGTTTTGCTGTTGTCTACCGCAGAAACGATGGCGGATATGGCCTGATTGATGACATTGAATAAAGAAAAAACAAACCAATTTGGGGCCTCGTAAGAGGCCCTAAAATTTTTTTAGAATTTTGAAAAATTTTGCTTGACATTGTAAAAACGCTATGGTATGATAACCAGGCTCACCGCTCTGCGGTAGGCGATGTACCTTGTAAATTGAATAACGCAAAGACGAAATGAACACCTTGGACAATTATATGGATTGTTTAAGCGTAAGCGAAAAAACAGCCAACGAAAATTCTTGAGTAAATTTGCTAAGACGAATTATTCAAAAAACTG
>JAZRUE010000061.1:0-52866 GCA_045652345.1 Faecousia sp.
ACCCCCGTTAAAAAAAAACAACCCCCGGAGCCCCCCCCCAGGGTTGGTTCGTTTTATGGCTCTAAGTTTTCTTCTTCAAATAGGGGAGATTGGAAAAACTCAATAACAGAAATTTCCAACCCCTGACACAGTTCGTGAATAACACGCAGTTTCATAGAAGGAAACGCACAGTGCAAAATATTTCCAATGGTGGATTTGGGAACACCGCTTTTCATATATAGGCTATAGGGTGTCATATCCTTTTGCTCCAACAATTCAGCTAATCGCTTGCTGACAGCCTCATTTAATTGCATTTGCCCACCACCCATTACTATTTCTGTAGATATTATATGGAATAATTTTGAGAAAATAGTACAAGTAACTGGACTACACGGATAAATTGATGTATATTAAAAACGGGAAGTCTATAGTGAAAGGGAGAAACTATGAATACAAAGAAAGTCTTGGAACAAATAGCGCGGGAAAACAACATTACACTGGAAAAGGCAGAGCTGGAAATGGCAACTGCTATTCGTGCGGCAATGGTTTCATCGGATCCACTGGCAAAAGAAATGTGGAAGAAGATTGCACCAAGTGGGAAAGAGCCGACTGTTGAGGAATTTCTCAGGTATTGCGCAAAGAAGCTCAGGTGAGAAAAAGGCCCCCTCTGACGAGGGGGCTGGCAAAAATCAACGATTTTTGACTGGGGGAGAGATGTTCTCTCCCTCCGAGTTGGCATGCTCACCCCCCTCCCTCGTCAGAGGGAGGCATTTAGGCTCTTTCGTAAAGGCACATTTCGTAGGCGATGCCGTTTTCCTCACCTTGCTGGAGGATCTGTGTCATTTTCCAATGGGGGTCTTCGTCTAAGTTGGGGAAATAGGTGTCAGAAGTGGGGCAGGCGTGGACTTTTGTCACATAGACCTTCCGGCAGTAGGGAAGGAAGAGCTTATACACCGAACCGCCACCGATGACCATGGGTTTGGCTGCGGCGTTGGCCAGCATCAAAACTTCTTCCACCTTGTGACAGACTACGATCCCTTCAGTTTTCGGTGTGCCGGTGGACAGAACCACATTCATCCGGCCCGGCAGAGGCTTTCCACCGGGAAAATCTGCCAGGGTCTTTCGACCTACGATCACCATTGCACCCTTGGTGGTTTCCCGAAAAAACTTCCGGTCGGCGCTGATGGCTACAGGCTGGGTGCCGCAACAGCCGATGCCCCAGTCGTCATATACTGCAACGATTGCTTCCATCATACACCTCAAATTGCCATGGGAATTTCAAAATCAAAGGGATGGAACTGATAGTTTTCCACCTTGAAGCTGTCCTTGGTAAAGGCATAGAAGTCGGTAATGCTTTCATCCAAAGTCACCTTGGGGGCAGGGAAGCCTTCCTTTTCAATCATCGCCTTCACGGCAGGAATGTGCCGGTCATAAATATGGCAGTCTGCGATCACATGGACCAGTTCACCGGGCTTCAGGCCGGCGATCTGTGCCATCATCATAGTCAGCATAGCGTACTGGCATACATTCCAGTTGTTGGCGGTGAGCATATCCTGAGAACGCTGATTCAAAATGGCATTCAGGGTGTCACCGGTCACATTAAAGGTCATGGAATAGGCGCAGGGATAGAGATTCATCTCGTGCAGATCCTGGAAATTATAAATATTGGTCATGATCCGGCGGGAGGCGGGGTTGTTCTTCAGGTCGTAGATCACCCGATCCACCTGGTCAAACATACCTTCTTTGTACTGATGCTGAATGCCCAGCTGATAGCCGTAGGCCTTGCCGATGGTGCCGTCTTCGCCTGCCCACTCGTCCCAGACGTGGCTGCCCAGATCGCAGATCCGGTTGGACTTCTTCTGCCAGATCCACAACAGTTCATCCAATGCGCTCTTCCAGTAGGTGCGGCGCAGGGTCATCAGGGGGAATTCTTCCTGCAGGTTGTAGCGGTTTACCACGCCAAATTTCTTAACGGTGTGTGCGGGAGTGCCGTCGGCCCAGCGGGGACGGACATCCAGATCCGTATCATAAAACCCGTTTTCCAAAATGTCGATGCAAGTCTGGCGGTACAGTTCGTCTGCTCTGCTCATAATGCCCTCCCAAATACGGCAATGCCGTTACTAATAGAACCATTATACAACAGGATTCTTCTTCTTTCAACAAAAAAGTCATCCCCTGAGGGATGACTTTTTATCTGTGACTTTTTATCTGTTAGAACAGTTTTTCTTTAATATGAGAAAGACGATCCAGCGCTTCGTACAAGGTGGTGTCCTGCTTGGCGAAGTGGAGACGGACGATGCTATTTACATCCTTTTCACTGAAGAAGGAACTGCCGGGCACTGCGCCAACACCCACCTTTTGGGCCATTTCTACGCAGAATTCCACATCGGTCTGCCCCTTCTTCATATAGGGGGAAACATCTGCCAGAACGAAGTAAGCACCCTGGGGGTCGGTGTAGGGGATGCCGATCCGGTCCAGACCTTCTGTGAAGATCTTCTTCATATGGGCGTAGTGCGCACCAAATTCTTCATAATAGCTGTCGGGCATATTAAGACCCACCACAGCAGCCTCCATGAGGGGAGAGGCACAGCCAACGGTGTTGAAGTCGTGATACTGCTTGATCCGGTCCATAATAGGCTGGGGTGCAATGGCATAGCCCAAGCGCCAGCCGGTGATGGAGTAGGTCTTGGACAGAGAGGAGCAGGATACAGTCCGCTCCCACATACCGGGAAGGCTGTTCATATAGATGTGCTTGTGGCCTTCGTAGATGATATGTTCATAAACTTCGTCCATAATGGCATACACATCATATTTGATACACAGATCTGCGATCAGCTTCAGTTCGTCATAGGTAAAGACCTTGCCGCTGGGGTTGGAGGGGTTGCAGATCAGAATGGCCTTAATGCCCTGCTTGAAAGCATCCTCCAGCACGTTGGGATCGAAATGGAATGCGGGGGGGACCAGGGGGATGAAGATGGGTTCGCACTGCGCCATAATAGCCTGGGCCCGATAGTTCTCGAAGTAGGGGGAGAACATGGCGATCTTATCACCGGGGTTGGTCAGAGCGAAGATGGTGTCCACCATGGCCTCGGTAGAGCCGATGGTTACCACCATTTCGGTGTTGGGATCCAGGGTACGACCCATAAATCTGCCGCACTTTCTGGCCAGCGCCTCCCGGAAATTGGGAGCGCCCATGGTGATGGGGTACTGGTGAGGTCCTAAGTAGCTGACCTCGTTCAGCCGATCCAGCATTGCCTTGGGAGGATCGAAATCCGGAAAACCCTGGGCAAGGTTGATGGCGCCGCAGTCAAGGGAGATACGGGTCATACGCCGAATCACGGAATCGGTAAAATGTTGATTTTTTCTGCTCATTTCCTGCATAGTCAAATACCTCGCTCAAAATTAGTGGATTCCCAGTTCTTCATTGGTGCTGGGAGTGATGCCGTGGCTGCTGAGCAGGCTGATAAACTTCTCTGCTTCAGCCACCCGGAAAACAATGTAGGCCTTGCCTTCAATGTGGGTGAAAAGGGAGTACATATACTCAATATCGATGTGACCCTCTGCCAGAATGGACAGTACCGGTGCAATGCCGCCGGGCTGATCGGGAATTTCGATCACAAGCACGGGGGTCATGGACAAAAGATACCCGTGCTGCATTAAAATGGAGGTGGCCTTTTCCGCATTATTAACGATCATCCGCAGAATGCCATAATCTTCCGTTTCTGCAATGGAGATGGCCCGCAGATCAATGCCGTTGTCCGCCAGAACCGTGGTGATTTCTGCGAACTGACCGGCTCGGTTTTCCAGAAAAACAGAAATTTGATATACCATTTTTTGCCCTCCTTAGATCTTACGCTTGTCGATGATACGGACAGCCTTGCCTTCGCTCCGGGCGATGGTCTTAGGCGCAACGAGACGGACCTTGGCGTAAATACCCAGCATAGCCTTCAGAGCCCCCACCAGGTTCTTTTCCATAGCGGTGACCTTGGCCAGGGAGTCGGAGAAGGTCTCCGGCGTCATTTCCACCATTACTTCCAGGGTGTCGGAGTGGTTGACCCGGTCTACGATGATCTGATAGTTGGCAGGATATCCCTGCTCCAGAAGCACAGCCTCGATTTGAGAGGGAAATACATTTACGCCCTTAACGATCAGCATATCGTCGCTGCGTCCCATAGGCTTGGACATCTTTCTGTGGGTTCTGCCGCAGGGGCAGGGTTCGTTGGTAATTACACAGATGTCCCGGGTGCGATAGCGCAGCAGGGGGAATGCTTCCTTGGTGATGCAGGTGAACACCAGTTCACCCTTGGTGCCGTCGGGCAGCACTTCTTCGGTGTTGGGGTCGATGATCTCCGCAATAAAGTGATCTTCATTGATGTGCATACCGTTCTGGGCTTCACATTCAAAGGCCACACCGGGGCCAGAGATCTCCGTCAGACCGTAAATATCATAGGCTTTGATGCCTAAACTGTTTTCGATATCCTCCCGCATCTTCTGGCTCCAGGCTTCTGCGCCGAAGATGCCGGCCTTTAGCTTGATCTGCTCCCGCAGACCCCGCTCGTGAATGCTTTCTGCCAGATAGGCCGCATAGGAGGGGGTGCAGCACAGAATGGTGGCGCCCAGATCAGTCATAAACTGGAGCTGCCGGTCTGTACTGCCGGAGGACATGGGAAGGGTCAGGCAGCCAACTTTGTGAGAGCCGCCGTGAAGTCCTGCACCGCCGGTGAACAGGCCGTAGCCGTATGCCACCTGGCAAACGTCCTCTTTTGTGCCGCCCACAGCGGTAATGGCCCGGGCGCAGCAATCCTCCCACAGATCCACATCCTGCTGGGTGTAGAATGCCACCACCCGCTTGCCGGTGGTGCCGGAGGTGGAATGAATGCGCACACAATCCGAAAGGGGCTTGCCCAAAAGACCGTAGGGGTAAGCCTCCCGCAGGTCATCCTTTGTCAAAAAGGGCAGCTTGTGCAGATCCTTCACACCTTGAATATCTGCAGGGGTCAGGCCCTTTTCTTCCATTTTCTTGCGGTAGTAGGGGACATTGTCCCACACATGCTGCACCTGCTTGACCAGGCGTTCATCCTGCCAGGACTGGATCTGCCCCCGGGAAGCCGTTTCAATTTCAGGTTGATAATATGTTGCCATGGATTTTCTCTCCTTTGAGAATCAGGCATTTCGTCCAAGGCGGAATGCGGTTTTGTTCAGTTCCAGGAATTTGGCAGGCACGCTCTTTTCAATGGCGTCCATCCATTCTTCCTCGGTAAAATCAAAGTGTCGGGAAAGATGCCCCATCAGAACGATGTTCACAGCCTTGGCAGAACCGGCCTGCTCAGCCAGAGCCAGGGCATCAAAAGCATCCACATTCAGGCCTGCGGCAACCATCTGCTCTGCAAGACCCTGGGGATACTCTGCCACACCGGTGATTACCGGCATAGGGGCGATCTGCTGGGTGTTGGCTATGATCTTGCCGCCGGGCTTCAAATATTCTGTCCAGCGGGCAGCCTCCAGCAGTTCAAAGGAAACGATGTAATCGGCTTCGCCCTTGTCGATAACGGGGGAGTAGACCTTCTGGCCAAAACGGACATAGGTGACTACGCTGCCACCCCGCTGGCTCATACCGTGAACTTCCGATACCTTGATATCATAGCCCTTTTGCAGCAGCATACGGCCCAGCAGCTTGGAAGCCAGCAGACTTCCCTGGCCGCCAACACCGACGATCATGATATTCTGTGTTTTCATTTTTCGTCCTCCTTTGCTGCCTGCAGGGCATCAAACTTGCACAGCTGGGCGCAAACGCCGCAGCCGGTACAGAGGGTGTTGTCAATATGGGCCTTCTTGTCCACGATGCTGATGGCGGGACAACCGATCTTCATACAAGCCTTGCAGCCTACGCACTTGGTGGCATCGGCAATAATGGGCTTTTTGTGCTTCACATATTTCAAAAGCGCACAGGGACGACGGGAAATGATCACGGAGGGTTCATTTGCGGCAGTTTCTTCCTTGATCGCCGCATCGCACTGAGCAAGATCGTAGGGGTCAACCACCCGGACACGACGAATGCCCACGGCACGGCACAGGGATTCCAGATCGATCTTGGTGCAGGGATCCCCCTTCAGGTTAAAGCCGGTGGTGGGGTTCTGCTGATGGCCGGTCATACCGGTGATGGAGTTATCCACAATGATCACTGTGCCGCAGGATTCGTTGTAAGCCATATTCACAAGGCCGGTCATACCGGAGTGCATAAAGGTGGAGTCACCGATGACGGCAACCACCTTTCTGCCTTCATCGCCGCCGGCCTTGGTAAAGCCGTGCATACCGGAGATGGAAGCACCCATGCAAATGGTGGTATCCAGCGCCGCAAGGGGAGGCACAGCCCCCAAAGTATAGCAGCCAATGTCACCCAAAGCAGTGACCTTGTTCTTTGCCAGGGTGTAGTAAAGACCGCGGTGGGGGCAGCCTGCGCACATAACGGGGGGACGGGCAGGAATGGCGGCATCCAACTTCGTGCCTGCTTCCACAGAGCCGCCCAGTTTTTGGGCAACCAGATTCTGAGAAAATTCATCAATGCAGGGGAACAGATCCTTGCCTACGCAGTCAAGTCCTAACTGACGGCAGTGGGTCTCGATAAAACTGTCCAGTTCTTCTACGATCACCAGCTTGTCAACAGACTTGGCAAAGTCCAAAATCTTCTGCTTAGGCAGAGGCCAGATCATGCCCAGCTTCAAAACGGGATAGGTGTCCCCAAACACTTCCTTTACATACTGATAGGAAGTGGAGGAGGTGATGATGCCGATGCTGTGGTCTGTGCCTTCTTCGATGGGGTTAATGGGGGCAGTTTCTGCCCATTTTTCCAGCAGCGCAGTGCGCTCCTCCACAATGGGGTGGCGGCGCTTGGCGTTGCCGGGCATCATAATGTACTTTTGGGGATTCTTTTCGTAGGTTTTGGAAACCTCCACCCGCTGTCCCGGCTCCACAATGCTCTGAGAGTGGGAAACACGGGTACACATCTTAATAAAAACGGGGGTGTCAAATTCCTCGGAAAGTTCATAAGCCAGCTTGGTGAAGGCGAGAGCTTCTGCGGAATCGGAAGGCTCCAGCATAGGAATTTTGGAGGCTCTGGCGTAGTGGCGGGAGTCCTGCTCGTTCTGAGAGGAGTGCATACCTGCATCGTCTGCCACACCGATGACCATACCTGCATTCACGCCGGTATAGGCAATGGTAAACAGAGGGTCAGCAGCCACATTCAAGCCAACGTGCTTCATGGCGCAGAAACTGCGCTTGCCTGCAAGGCTGGCGCCGAAAGCGGCTTCCATGGCCACCTTTTCATTGGGGGCCCACTCTGCGTAAACTTCCTTATATAAGGCTACACATTCGGTGATCTCGGTACTGGGTGTACCGGGATAACTGGATACGAAGCTGCAGCCTGCTTCAAACAGACCTCTGGCAACGGCTTCGTTGCCAAGCATCAGTGTTTTCATGGTTTTACCTCCTAAGGGTTATTGGGATCAGCCGGTGATCTGGGCTTCCACCAGGCGACCCTGGCAGTATTTCTCCCGCAGTACGGGCTTTTCGATCTTGCCGGTGGGGTTTCTGGGGATCTTGTCGAAGATGATCTGCTTGGGTCGCTTGTACCGGGGCATACCGGCGCAGAAAGCATTGATCTCTTCTTCGGTGCAGGTAACCCCTTCCTTAATTTCCACGATAGCAGCGGCAATTTCGCCAAGCCGGGGATCCGGCAGACCGATAACAGCCACATCCTTGATCTTGTCAAAGCCCCGGAGGAAATCTTCGATCTGGACAGGGTAGAGGTTTTCACCGCCGGAGATGACCACATCCTTCTTCCGGTCTACCAGATAGATAAAGCCATCTTCATCCATACGAGCCATATCGCCGGTCCAAAGCCAGTCGCCTTTCAGCACTTCGTTTGTGGCTTCGGGATTCTTGTAGTAGCAAAGCATCACGCCGGGACCACGAACAGCCAGTTCACCCACATCACCCTGGGCAACTTCCTTGCCGGTCTCGTCAATGATCTTGGTCTCCCAAAGATAACCGGGCTTGCCGATAGCGCCCACCTTGTGGGTATTCTCCACGCCCAGATGGACACAGCCGGGGCCGATGGACTCGGAAAGACCGTAGTTGGTGTCATACTGATGATGGGGGAAACGCTCTTTCCAGCGGCGGATCAGACTGGGAGGCACAGGCTGTGCGCCAATGTGCATCAGCCGCCACTGCTCTAAGTAATAATCATTCAGATCGATGCGTCCTGCATCCACCGCATCCAAAAGATCCTGGGCCCAAGGCACCAAGAGCCAAACGATGGTGCATTTTTCCTCAGTGACCGCCCGCAGAATCCATTCCGGTTTCACGCCCCGCAAAAGGACGGCCTTGCTGCCGGAAAGCAGAGAGCCAAACCAGTGCATTTTTGCACCGGTGTGATACAGAGGGGGAATGCAAAGAAACACATCTTCCCGGGTCTGACCGTGGTGATTCTGCTCCACCATGCAGGCGCAAGTCAGGGATCTGTGGTCGTGCAAAATAGCCTTGGGGAAGCCGGTGGTGCCGGAGGAGAAATAGATGGCGGCGTGGTCGTCCTCCGTCAGTGCCACGGGAGGGGCAGAGGAGGAGCAAAAACCGGTGAGCCGCATGCAGTCTTCTGCGTATTCGGGGCAGTTTCTGCCTACGAAGAACTGCATCTTCAAAAAGCCCACGTCACTTTGAATGGCGTCCATACGGCTGATAAATTCCGGGCCGAACACCAGCACTTCCACATCTGCAAGATCCAGGCAGTACTTGATCTCATCGGCAGAGTAGCGGAAGTTCATAGGCACAGCAATGCAGCCTGCCTTCAATACGCCAAAGTAGATGGGCAGCCACTCCAGGCAGTTCATAAGGAGAATGGCCACCTTTGTGCCCTTTTTCAGACCCCGGCTCAGCAGAAGATTTGCAAAGCGGTTGGCCCGCCGATCAAAATCCTTCCAGCTCAATTCCCGGCGGTAAGGGGCATCGGGATTGGCATTTTCAATCAAATTAAAGTCACGCCAAGTCACTGCATTGTCCCGTTCTTCGGAGGGGTTGATCTCCACCAAAGCGGACTCTGCGCCGTATAATCTGGCATTGCGTTCCAAGTATTCCGTAATGACCATAAGTGCGTTCACCTTCCAAAATTCTCTACAGTAATAAAAACAAAAAAGCCCTCTGCATCCAGCAGAGGACGAGTTTACCCCGTGGTACCACCTCAATTTACCGCTATAATGCGGCCTCATCCGGTCCCAATAGACCGTAAGCGCAATACCGGGCGCACCCGTCTCCGCCTACTGAAAGGTTCAGCAGAGCCGCTCAGAAAGGAATTCAGCGCAGTCCGTCTACTGCCTTGCACCGAACGGCAGCTCTCTAAAAGAAGGGCAGGAGCGCTTACTGGTTTTCATCATCGCGTTTTTATTAACTTTACCATTTTCCAGCAATAAAGTCAACAGGGAAACCAACAGAATCCTCAAAATTCGCCCTATTTTTTTGTGCAACCTGACAGGCAGATAAAACAGGGTGGTTTTATCGTATATGATTGCTATGCAGGTACAGCCATCCGGCTGTATCTGCATAGCAATAGGTCTCTTCCGCCGCCCTGTTCGAGTCCTTTCGTTCAAGCCAAAAAGAAAAGAACACCCGATTGGGTGGTCTTTTCTTTTTGGTGGACGATATAGGACTCGAACCTATGACCTGGCCCACTGCAAGCGGTCGCCCGCTTGAAAAAGAAAAAAGCCATCCCGGTTGGGATGACTTTTCATGGTGGACGATATAGGACTCGAACCTATGACCTGACCCACTGCAAGCGGTTGCCCGCTTGAAAAAGAAAAAAGCCATCCCGGTTGGGATGACTTTTCATGGTGGACGATATAGGACTCGAACCTATGACCTTCCGCACGTCAAGCGGATGCTCTAGCCAGCTGAGCTAATCGTCCAAAGCCTTGCCATTATAACGAAGAAAAGACTGTTTGTCAATACCTTTTTCGCAAAAAGTCAGAAAATATGTGAGGAAAAGAATTGGCTGTATTTACCATAGAAAATGGCGTGTTGCAGATTTGCAACACGCCTGGTTTTGTTTAGTTAGCCGTCCTTGCGGCAGTCTACCATGGAAACAGTCAGCACACCGGGAAGGGTTTTCAGCAGGGAAACGGTGGCTCTGCCGCTTTTGTTGACACCCATCTCATAGATGGCTTCGGTATACTTGCCGGTGTCCACACAGGAGGACAGCGCATAACGCAGACCTTCATGCTCCAAAAGCTGCTCAGCCTCGTCCAGGGCGTCTGCCTTTTCCACACGGATCACCAGCAGGAAAGGCTTGTCGGCCTTGTCCATATACCGAACAGAAAGCAGGCAGATCAATCCGGCAAAAAGACTGCCCAGCAGGGTCAGCAGATAGAAGCCTGCACCGGCGGTAATGCCGGCAGCCACGGCCCAGAAAAGGAATGCGGTGTCAGCGGGATCTTTCACTGCGGTCCGGAAACGGACGATGGAAAGAGCACCCACCATACCCAGGGACAGCGCCAGGTTGGAGGTGATGGTCAGCACCATGGTTGCGGTGATTCCGCAGATCAGCAAAAGGCTCACCATAAAGCTGCGGCCTACAGCCACTCGGCGCATAGTCTTTTTGTAGATAAACAGAATGAAAATGCCGGCGGCCAGGGAGAAAATGAGTCCCAGCAGAATCTGCCAAAGGGAAAGGCTGCCATTCAGCCGCTCCAGCACACTGTTTTTGATAATATCAATAAAGTTCATAATGTTTCCTCCTAACGGAACTGTTCGCGGCAGAGCGCGTATTTGGAAAGGGAAAGTTGGGGTGCGTGGACATTGGTCAGCTTCCGGGCAAAGGACGGGAGCTTGGCACCGTATTTGATCTCCATCACCACGCTGCCTGGTTCGAGGGCGGGGATTCCGTGAAGATCTCCATCGGTCAGCGCTCTGGCATCCGGGGGGATCACCTCAATATTTCTGTCAAAGGTGAGCCGGAAGTCGCTGCCCGGATGATAGAAGGCATCTCTGGTGTAGCGGATGGCCACCACCGGGCGGAAAAGCTTTTCCTGCAGCTGCTGCACAAGGGATTGGGCAGCTTCAGGGAATTGCTCCCAGGCGCCGGACTGCGTCAGAAGTTCCAGATGTTCCGGCTGGATAGGGGCGGAGATCTTTTGGGTCATAATGCCCCGCTTGTCTTTCCGCTCCAGTTTAATAAATCGGTCGCTGTGGTCGTAAGTACGCACTCGGAATTTGCTGTGGAGCGCCAGGCCGTCCAGCTTTTCGTAAAGGCCCGTATCCTCCGGGTCGTCAAAGTAAAGGGAAGTGATGGTGTAAGTGCCATCCTCCCCGTGGGGGTCAGGATGAAGGACCTGGATCGCCCGCTGCCGCAAAATGGCATATTGCGCATAGGTGAGAATGTATTTTTCTTCGTGTCTAGAAAGCATACTCACACCTCGAATCCGTAATCACGCATTTGCTGATCGGTCAGGCCGAAGAAGTTTTGAATATCGGGGATGAAATAATCGTTACGCAACCGGGCAAACTTCCGCAGATATTCCACATTGGATTCCCAGGTGCTTACCTTGCCGCCCCAACGACGACATTCCTTTGCCATATCCGGCTGGAGCAATTCCTGGAAATAGTCGATCCGTTCAATGACCGTTTCTTCATTCCAAACGGTGTTCACCTGATAGGCGATCCGGCGAATGAAGTTATCCCGGTATTCCGAGTTCTTCAGCAGTCGGTCCGCCAGTACCCGGGAGGCAAAGTCATAGGCCCAAATATTGTTTTTGCGCAGATTGTAGGCCACTGTATCGCTGGCAGCGTTGTAGAAAGAAAGGTCCGTATCAAACAGCGCCCAGTGCCATTTCATATCTTCCGTGCGGAAGAATTTCACATTACCCAGGTCCATATTCTCAATCCACATCTGGGTGATCACATAATCGGTGTAATTATCGACGTTGATCTGGGAGCAGATGTAGTCGTAGTGTTCCTGCTTGGAAAGGTCGTTTCTCCGGGCGTAGTTTTGCAGCGCCATATACTCGGCACATTCGTCACCACCCCAGTGGGAAAGGATCACATCCTCCGCACGAACATTGAAGTTGGCGGCCACATACTGATCGGTCAGCTTTTCCCGAATGAAGTAGATGCCCCAGTAACTGCCGTTTACGTAGAGCGCTACTGCCCGGTATTGCTGAACGGGAATGCCAAGATAATCATTGGCCAGGGAAGTAATCACTTCGTCCCGCATTTTTGCCATATAGGCATCCTGGCCGCCTGCCCGAAGCACAAAGCTTTGGTAGCAGTCAATGCCCTTCTCACCGAACAGAGGATATTCAAGGGCGGTGGTGCCGTATTTGCCCCGGAACATGCAGGCAAAGGATTTTTTGCTGTTGGCGCGGGAGTAGCCGCCAAAGATCTTCAGGCCGCAGGGCTCATAAAAGCCCACAGAGCCATCGGATTCAAAGAGGGCAACAGAGGCGCTTCTTTCCCAGTTTCGCCAGTAGTTGGCGCCCTGATAGGGGTAAGGCCCGGGATTGGCGCCGGTGGAGTAGATGCCGTAGTTTTCGTCCCAAAGGTCATAGGGCGAAGCCACCAGGCAAACCGTGTCCAAAGAGTCGTTTTCGTTGATCAGATAGGTCAGGTTCAGAATTTCAGAGCGGGAAGCCCCGGTTTCATAGGCCACCACACGGAATACCGTGGTTTTGCTGATGGTAATCGGGCCGGTGTACCGCCTGGAACTGCGGCTGGGGGTGGTGCAGTCGGTGGTGTAGTAGATCTCACCGGTGCCGGAAAAGGACACAGTCAAAGTAGACACATTGTCATAAGCGCCCTGGGGCGTATCAGCCACCGGCGTGGTGGAGATCCTTGCAACACCGGAATTGGCAGAGCCGGGGGTGGGGGAGGACAGATGATCGAAGGCTGCCTTCCCGGCGGGACGACCCCAGGCGGTGTTGGGCGTAAGCTCCGGAATGATCACATGGTCAACCACTGCAGTACCCTTTGCCAGGTACAGCCGATCTCCGGAGGAAGAAAGATTGAAAGGTAGATAGGGGTAGCCATTGCGAAGGTTCTTTCCGGTCTCGGAAAGCAGAATAACATAGTAGGTTCCCGGTGCCAGGGTGGCATCCGGCAGGGGATATTTTTGCAGATCGGAAGAATCCGTCAGGAAGTAATCGGAAAGCTTGATGGAGGTAGTGCCTGCATTGTAGAACTCTACCCAGTCGGTGGTGTTGCCGTAGGGGCCGGGGAGATAGGTGCTGTTGGAACTCATAACTTCGGAGATTTGCAGACTGCCGATCCGGGCATCAGCGGCAAAGGATTCGCTGCCGGACTGATTGTTGGCATATCCCATGCTGACGGGAAGGAAATCGTAGGCAGAGCCTTCTTCTGTACCCACAAGGCTGATGCTGCAGCCCTGAGGAGGCTGCACGCAGGTCACCGGTGTGCTGATCATAAAGTCCGGCGCCATCAGGTACAGGGTTTCATCCAAAGAAAGACCAAATCCGGCAGTTTGCCGATTGATCAGATAGGTCACATATTCTCCCGGCTTCAGTTCCTGCTGGGGCAGGGGGAAGGCGTAGGGATCGCCACCGTCGGAAAGGTACCAGCCTGCGGTGCTGACCGTTTGGGAACTGCGGTTGTAGATTTCCACGCCGTCAGCAAACTGACCTTCAAAAGGCACGCCGGCATCACTGAGCAGCACTTCGCTGATAACCAGGGGGGAGTTCTCATTGATCCGAACAGTTTGCGCCAAATAAGCGCCGTCTTCTGTGTTGGGATAACCCAGGCTGGGGGTCATGGCAACATAGGCTTCTCCATTCCAGGCCAGGGAGGTGTTTTCTGCAAAATATTGGGGTTTCAGGGTCACATAAGCACCGGTTGGATCGGTCAGGCACAGTTCTTCCTGGGCGGTCAGGGCAAAATTGGTGTGGATTTTGCCTTCTGCGGTCACATAGTTTTCTCCGTCGCAGTAAATAACCAGGTAACTGCCGTTGGGGATGGTCACATCCGGCAGCCGATAGCGCAGACGCTCCTGGGTGCTGTCGGAAAGGTACCAGCCGGAAAGCCGGATGGGCTTGGTGGTGTGGTTGTAAAGTTCGATCACATCGGAGAAAATGCCCTTTTCGTCGGGCAGGATGATCCGGTTTGCAATCAGCACTTCGTTGATCTGCAGGGAAAGCTCTGCAACGGGTTTGCCTTCCCGGAAGGCTTTCACGCCATCGGCCGTGTTGGGATAGCCGGGGCTGGGTTCGCTGCTGAACTGATAGGTGCCACCCTGCAGGGACATCACCTGATCAGCCCCCAGGGATTGGACCTTGGATTGGGCAATAATATTGCCGTTGGGGTCTTTCAGCTGAATACTGTCCCGTCCGGAGGAGGAAAGGGCAAACCCGGTGGTTTCTTTTCCCAAAAAGACCACCCGATATTCTCCGGAAGCCATTGTAACGCCCTCAAAAGGCTTGGCAACCGTAGAGCCATCGGTCAGGGTGCAACCGGTCAGATCTACATCTTCTCCTGCGTTGTGCAGTTCAATGTAATCTCTGTATTTGCCGTCGTTGTCTGCAAGGATGGTTTCGTTTTTGGCGCAGATCTCGGTGATCTGAATGGTGTATTCCCCGTTAGACGCCATTGCGCTTTGCACAGAGGGGTCTAAAAGCAGCCCCACTGCGATGCCAACGATTAGTACCGCAGCCAGAAGCCATATGAGGAGTGTGTTTTTCTTAGCCATGGCAATTTTCCTCGAATTTTGTGGATATTTTATTCATTATACTATATTAAAGTAGACAAAGCAACTTGCAAAACAAAAATAACCCGAGAGATTTCAGAAAAAAACTGCCCGATCTCTCGGGCAGTTTAAATGTGCTTATTTTGCGTAATTCAGAAGTTTTGCGGCATCCAGTTTGTCGTAGCCTGCGATGAAGGCAGCCAGCTCCTTGGCGATCTTCTTAGCGCCGCCAATCTCGTTGCTTTCGATGTTCAGCGGCAGCAGGGGGTCGTGGAGGGAAAGACGGAGCAAGAACCAGCCGTTGCCGTGGTTTTCATCCAGATTTACCCGGACACCTTCGTAATTGCTGGGAGCAAGGCTCCACCCTTCCCGGCTTTCTGCGTAAGCCGTCAGTTCCTCAATGACCTGCTGACCGTAGGGCTTGAAGTCCTCCAAAAGGATGTTCATCCGGAATTCTTCGCTTTCTTCCGGCTCTTCCAGGGAGGCGATCAGACTACCGAGAGTGTAGCCTTCCTTTTTACCTCGAGCCAGCTCAATGAGAAGCTTGGTCACCAGGTAAGCGCCATCGTCCAGGAAGTAGTTTTCCTTCAGTGCGCCGTGGCCGGAGGTTTCAATGGCCAACTGGCTGTCCTGTCCCAGACCGTTCAGGCGGATGGACTCGTTGATCACATTCCGGTAGCCACGCTTAAAGCGGTGATGTACGCCGCCCTTTTCTTCGATGAACTTGGCAAGGCCGGTGGAAGTGATGGAGTCGGTGACGATGGTAGTGCCGGGATGCTCCCGCAGGAGGATAGCGGCCAGCATAGCAATAATGCGGTTGCGGTTGAGTTCACTGCCGTCAGATAGAACAGCGCCTGCCCGGTCCACATCGGTGTCAAAGATAATACCCAGGTCTGCCATGGTTTCCAGCACCATTTCGGTGATGCTTGCCATGGCGGTCTTATCTTCCGGGTTGGGGATGTGGTTGGGGAAACTGCCGTCCGGGTCTAAGTAGCGGCTGCCGTCGGTGTTGGCGCCCAGGGGATTCAGCACCTTATCTGCATAGAAACCGCCTGCACCGTTGCCGGCATCCACCACGATCCGGAAGCCTTCCAAAGGCTTATCTTCTCCGGTGGCGGCGCGGATCTTATCGGAGAGCAGCTTTGCATATGTATCCATAAATGCGCCCTCTGCCAGGCTGCCCTTGGGAAGATCGGTGGCGGCATTAGAGCCGGCATATGCAAGGATCTTCTTAATGTCTTCCTTTTCCAGACCGCCCTTGCAGGTAAAGAACTTAAAGCCGTTCCGGTTGAAGGGCAGGTGGCTGGCGGTGATCATCACCGTGCCGTCAAAGGTGTAGCCTTCGGTGACGGTAGCCATAAACATAGCCGGAGTGCTGGCCATACCAAAGTCTGTGACCTGCAGGCCGGAATCCACCATAGCATCACAGAGCCAGGCAGAAAGGGTAGGGCCGGAAAGGCGGGAATCCCGGCCAACGGCCACCTTCAGGGTGTCCTTACCGGTAGTTTCCTTCAGCCACAGAGCGAAGCCTCTGCCGATGTCCCGGCAGGCAGATTCTGTCAGGTTTACGTGCTGGCCTTCGATGCCCTCCAGGGCAACGCCGCGAATATCGCTGCCGTTTTGCAGTTTGCTGTAATCCATATATTTTCTCCTTCTGTAAATTTTCTCCATTATATCACGGGGCTATGGAATAATCAATGGGAAAGAGGCCCCCTCTGACGAGGGGGCCGATAAAAATATTTCGTTTTTGACAGAGACAGAGAAGGTTTATTTCAGCACTTTCTTGTAGCCTTTGCCGTACTGGACACAGCGGGATACCCGGCTCAGGGTAGCAGAAGAAATAGAGGAGGATTCCATCACCTGGGCATAGGTGCTGCCATCCAGCAAAAGCTTGGCGGCATAGATCCGTTCTGCCATGTTCTCCAGTTCCTTTTGGGTGCAAAGGTCCTGCAGTAGATCCATACAGTCCTTTTCACTTTCGATAGAGCAAAGCACTTTGCAAAGGTCCTGCAGTTTTTCTTTCTGTGTCATAGAAGTGACCTCCTAATAGGATTCCAGAAAGGCCTTTGTTTTCTCCATTTGGGGGTTATCAAAGACCTGCTCCGGTGTGCCGGATTCCACAATTTCTCCGTCTGCCATATATATTACCACATCTGCCACACTTTTTGCAAATGCCATTTCGTGGGTTACCACGATCATGGTGATATTTTCATCCTTCAATCCCCGGATGACCCGCAAAACTTCTCCCGTCAGTTCCGGGTCCAAAGCAGAGGTTGGCTCATCAAAGCAGAGGACTTTCGGCTGCAGCGCCAACGCCCGGGCAATGGCCACACGCTGCTGCTGACCGCCGGAGAGCTGATATGGATAGGCATCCACCTTTTCGGAAAGACCCACCTGCGCCAGAAGCGCCAGGGCATTTTCTTTGTTTTCTTTCTTCCTTTCCGGGTTTTGCAGATCCGGGGCTAAAGTCACATTTTTCAGCACAGAATACTGGGGGAAAAGGTTGAAATTCTGGAAAACAAGACCAAAATTCAGCCGATTTTCCCGGATGCGCTTTTCTGTTAAAGCACTTTCCAATAAGGAACGGCCCGCAATGCAAATATCGCCACTATCCGGCTTTTCCAAAAAGTTCAGGCAACGCAGAAGGGTAGTCTTGCCGCTGCCGGATGAGCCGATGATTGCCAGCACTTGTCCCTGTTCCAGAGAAAAACTGGCATTTTTCAGCACCACAGTGCTGCCAAAACTTTTTTGCAGATTTTTTACTTCCAAAAGGGCCATAGCTTAACCTCGGTAATAGTTTAGTTTCTTTTCTAAGTAAGAGAAAAGAAGGGTCAGGATGCCGCAGAACAGCAGATAAAAAATGCCGGTGTAGAAAAGGGGCCAGATAAGACCCTGCTTAATAAAACTTTCACCGGCCCAGGTCACTTCGTAAACGGCGATCACCCGGGCAAGGGCGGTGTCTTTAACAAGGGTCATAAACTCATTGCTCATAGGGGCCATGATCCGCTTGATCACCTGCATCAAGGTGATCTTAAAGAAAATTTGGCTGTTTGTAAGGCCGAGCACCTGCCCCGCTTCTTTTTGCCCCTGGGGGATGGCTTCAATGCCGCCCCGATAGATTTCCGAAAAATAGCAGGCATAGTTTATGGCAAAGGCCAGGATCACCGCTTGGAATCGCCCTACAGAGGGAAGACCGAACAGTAGACCCGGACCGTAGAATACTAAGATCAGCTGCAGCATCAGCGGTGTTCCCCGGATCACCCAAATGAGAAACCGGATAGGCATACGCAGGATCTTCAGCTTGCTCATAGAGCCAAAGCAGATAAGAAGACCCAGGGGGAGGGCAATGAGGAGGGTCAGTACAAAGACCTTTACCGTCTCCCCAAAGCCTTCCATCAAGGCCCGGTTAACGGATAAGAATACTTCCATAGTTTACTTTGCCAGTGTTACGGAGTACTTGTCAGCCAGAGCGTCCAAAGTGCCGTCATTCATCCACTTTTCCATCAGTTCGTTGACCTTGGCGGTCATATCAGAACCCTTGCGGAAGCCGATACCGTAGTATTCGCTGGTCAGTTCAAAGGCGATTGCCAGATCAGAATATTGCTTACCTTCACCGGTGAGGGCGTTGGCCATGGTGATGTCGATGACACAGGCATCGGAAGTGCCGCTGGCAACTTCCATCAGGGCGGCAGCCTGATCCAAAAGGGCAGTGTAATCAGAAATGCCCACCGCATCCAGAGCCTGCATGCCGGCAGAGTCGTTTTCAACAGCAATGGAGATATCCTTGATGCTGTCGGCACTCTGATAGTTGGCGGCCGCATTAGACTTGGTGACAACTACCTGGGCGTTGATCACATAGGGGTTGGTGTAGCTGGTGTTGTTCTTTACATCGTCGGTAATGGTCATACCGTTCCAGATGCAGTCGATTTCTTTAATAGCCAGCTCGGTGAACTTTTTGGTCCAGTCGATGACGACGAACTTGGCTTCCACGCCCAGTTCTTCTGCGACTAACTTGGCAAATTCCGCATCAAAACCGATCCACTGGCCGTTTTCATCCTGATAGTCCATGGGGGGATAAATGGTGATGCCCACCACCATAGTGCCCTTGTTTTTAATGTACTCCATATCGGAGCCGCCGGTTTGGTTGCAGCCGGCAAAGAGTGTCAAAGTCAGCAGCATGCAGAGAGCAAAAGCGATCAGTTTTTTCATAGTAATTCCTCTTTTCTTGGGATTCCCCAAATGTTTTGATGGACTCATTATACTTTAACACTTTAGCGAAGTAAAGAGCAAAAACGCAAAAGACCCATCTTTGTGGCATTGCACAAAGGATGGGTCACTTTAACACTTTAGCATAGTAAAGTATGCACAACCTTAGCGTATTCCCCGGAGCAGCTCAATAAGCTGAGCGCCCAATTCTTCATCGATAGGGTAGAAAGGCAGGTGATTTTCGGAAAGATAATAGGCCCCTTTTTGCAGAATGTGTTTCTGCTGTCCGCCAATATAGGTCAAAATGATCTCCACCCCGGGGGATGCCATATGCTGGGGATCCGGAATGCTGGTATTCAGCCGGGGCAGCAGCCGCAGATAGGATAGAATGGCCTCAATTTGGTAAGGCTCAGTCAGGGTCAGGGATTCTTCTTCCCGACGGATCTCCATTTGCACCACCTGCCGGGAATAGTAGGGCTCTTGCTCCGGAATGGCACAGGCAGTGAGAAATAACATGGGAAGAATGGATAAAAGAAGTATCCGTTTCATTTGCTTCACTCCTTTTATGTAGTGTGGCAAACAAAACGGATTTTATGCAAAAATGCGTCGGGAATCAGTTGGTGGTGAGTCCTGTTGCGGTGCCCGGTGCGCTCCTTGGCGCGAACGCCTGCGTCGCTCACCGACCGCGGCCACTCGCTCAGGTCGCTTCCTCTGCCACCGGCAGCGCTCCCATCGCTCCCCGCCGGAGATTCGTTTGCATTTTGCCTGGGGCGGAATTGAGGTTGCTTATCTACTGAACATATCATTGATGCGAAACTGCGGGCATCACCTTCGGTGATGGTGACCCGCCGGAGATTCGTTTGCATTTTGCCTGACGGCAAAATTAAGGTTCGCCGCCATCGAGCTGGCGGCGGCAACGCTCGTCCGCGTTGCATTTTATCATTCGAATCCCCGTCTTGTAACGCAGAAAGAGGGAGATACCAAAAGGTATCTCCCTCTTTCTGGTGACCCGCCGGAGATTCGAACTCCGGACCCATTGCTTAAAAGGCAATTGCTCTGCCAGCTGAGCTAGCGGATCGTTATGGCTGGGATGGCAGGATTTGAACCTACGAATGCCAGAGTCAAAGTCTGGTGCCTTACCGCTTGGCGACATCCCAATGTTAGGCTGCCCGCTGACGGACACACGGAGCATTATAACATGGTGATTTTGTTTTTGCAACATATTTTTGTTGCTTATGTGAAAAAATATTCCCTAATCTTTGGGAAAATTTACTTTCCCCCTTGTAAAATTTCCCCATTTGCCGTATACTCTATTATTATGTTATACCCAAGAGAGGAAAACAGTATGGAACTTATTTCTGTTCGTGACTTATTTAAGAAAACCGATGCCTATGTGGGCAAGGAAGTATGCGTTGGCGGTTGGGTGCGCTCCATCCGTGCCGGCAAGCAGTTTGGCTTCATCGTGCTCAACGACGGCACTTATTTCACCCCCGTTCAGGTGGTCTACGGTGATACCCTGGAAAACTTCCAGGAGATCAGCAAGACCAATGTGGGTGCTGCCCTGATCATCACCGGCACTTTGGTTGCCACTCCCGAGGCAAAGCAGCCCTTTGAAATTCAGGCTACCTGCGTCACCGTGGAAGGTGCTTCCACCGGTGATTACCCCCTGCAGAAGAAGCGCCACAGCCTGGAGTTTTTGCGGACGCTGACCCATCTGCGTCCCCGGACCAACACCTTCCAGGCCGTGTTCCGTGTCCGCAGCCTGATCGCCTTTGCCATCCACCAGTTCTTCCGTGAAAGAGAATTCGTGTATGTCCACACCCCCCTCATCACCGGCTCCGACTGTGAGGGCGCAGGCGAAATGTTCCAGGTCACTACTATGGATCTGCAGAACATCCCCCTGACCGAGGATGGCAAGGTGGACTTCACCCAGGATTTCTACGGCAAGCCCACCAATCTGACCGTTTCCGGCCAGCTTAACGGTGAAACCTTCGCCATGGCCTTTAAGAACATCTACACCTTCGGCCCCACTTTCCGGGCAGAAAACTCCAACACCACTCGCCACGCAGCTGAGTTCTGGATGATCGAGCCGGAAATTGCCTTTGCCGATCTTTCCGATGATATGCGCCTGGCTGAGGATATGACCAAGTATGTGATCGCCTATGTACTGGAGAACGCCCCCGAAGAAATGGCTTTCTTCAACCAGTTTGTGGATAACGGATTGCTGGCTCGTCTGGATAATGTGCTGCACTCCGACTTCGGCCACATCACCTACACCGATGCCATCGCTCTGCTGGAAAAGCACAACGACCAGTTTGAGTACCCCGTTCACTGGGGCTCTGACCTGCAGACCGAGCACGAGCGCTACCTGACTGAGGTGGTCTTCCAGAAGCCCGTATTCGTTACCGACTATCCCAAGGAGATCAAGGCTTTCTATATGAAGCTGAACCCCGATGGAAAGACCGTTGCGGCTATGGACTGCCTGGTTCCCGGCATTGGCGAGATCATTGGCGGCTCCCAGCGTGAGGATAACTACGAACTGCTGAAGGCTCGCATCGAAGAGCTGGGCATGAAGCCGGAAGATTACGACTTCTATATGGACCTGCGCAAGTACGGCTCTGCCCGTCACGCCGGTTTCGGCCTGGGCTTTGAGCGCTGCGTTATGTACCTGACCGGTATGGCTAACATCCGTGATGTGCTGCCCTTCCCCAGAACCGTAGGCAACTGCGAACTGTAATCATAAAAGGCACTACCCCCGGGTAGTGCCTTTTTCAAACATTCAATATTGAGGTGGAATATGAATTTCTATGAAATTGCTTGCAATCGGCAGTCCTGCCGTAGTTACGATGCGGAAAGACCCATCGAGCAGGAAAAACTGAATGCCATTTTGGAGAGCGCAAGGCTTTCTCCCTCTGCCTGCAACGGCCAGCCCTATCATATCACGGTTTGCCGGGGAGATACCGCCAAGCAGGTAGCAAAGGCCACCATGGGAATGGGCATTAACAAATTTGCCCCCGATGCACCGATCCTTTTGGTGATCTCTGAAAAGCCCTATGTAAAGTCTGCCGCCCTGGGTGCCAAAGTCAAGGGTAATGATTACCGATCCATGGATATCGGCATTCTTGCGGCCTATATTACTGCAGAAGCCACCGCCCAAGATTTAGGCAGCTGCATTTTGGGTTGGCTGGACGATGCCAAGATCCGGGAGGTTTGCGGCCTTTCCGGCACTGTCCGGCTGGTGATCACCTTAGGTTATGCCAAGGATGACAAACTCCGCACCAAAAAACGGAAAGACATGGATGAATTGGTGACACAGCTATAAATAAAAAAGGATGCAGTTTAGACTGCATCCTTTTTCTTTGTGAACTTCAGTAACAATGCTGCACATGCTACCGCGGCCACACCGGACACCAGCTTGCCCACGATCATAGGGCCAACCATATCCGGGCATTGGGTGAAGGTGAAGGCCATATGCCCTGCGAAAACAAAGCCTGCGGAAATGGCAAAGGCGCTGTTCAAAATGATGCCACGATTATCCATATCATCCATCATTTCAAAGGTAGCCATACTTGTGGCAACGGTAGAAACAAAACCCATAGCGGAGGTTTCGTTGATCCCCAGCATATTGCCCATTTTCTGCAGTGCTTTTTTCAGAACTTTGGAAAGGCAGTAAAGCAGAGGGAGTGCACCTGCCATAAAGGCGGTGGCATTTACGGAGACCAGGGCGCAGTTTTCGTAGGTATCCAGATTCAGAGGGATCTGCACGCCGGTCAGGAGGGTGAAAAGACCCATGGCAAGACCGATAACGATGACGATCCGGATAAATTGACCGAAGATTCGGAAGATGAACAAAGTCACCTTCTGGAAGAAGAGCAGACCCAGGGTGATGATCACGGAGATAAGCAGCAGCGGCAGCAGGGACAGCAGCAGAGTAAGCAAAGGAATATTGCACATCAAGCCTGCCACAAAGCAGCCTACAGGGACTGTCAGTACACCGCAGAGGAAGCCTAAGAACATGCTGTTGTGCTTTTCAGCCTTCACAGCAGTCATGCCGAAGGGGAGTGTCCAGGAGAAGGTAACGCCCATCATAGAACTGACCACATAGGCATTGAAATCCCGCAGGGTTTCATTTTTTGCCACGGCTTCTGCGGTGGCAGCACCGCCCATATCATTTGCCAGCAGCGATGCAGGGATCACCGAAGGATCGATCCGGAACACATCATAAAACCAGTTGCAAAGGGGAGTAAGAAGTTGTCCGATCAGGGGCGCAAGCACCAGCATACCGGTCATAGAAAGGATAGACGCACCGGTGAGCATCAAGCCCCGTTCAAATTCCTTGCCCAGTCCGATGCGGTTACCGAAGATCCGGTCTACCGAAGCGATCAGGGCAAAAGCCACCATTATGTATTTGATAATATCCATAATACCCTCAGAATTCCACAGGCGCAAAGCCTGTATCGGTTAATATATAATAGGCTTCGAAGCCGGCTTTTTTCAGCATATCTTTTGCCAGCTCGTAGCCAACTGCAAGTTTGCTAATATCGTGGCAATCGGAAGTGATGACTGCCCCATAGCCCAGCCGCCTAAGTTCCGGCAGGAAGAAGTCCATAGGGTAGGGCGTCGTTCTGTAGCCCCGGCCAATGGCACCGGTATTTACTTCAAAATAGGGAATTTTGCCTGCAAGGGCTTCCAAAGCCTCCATAGCCGCATTCCGGTATTCTTTCCTGTTTACATCAAAGAACGAATGCTTTTCGATGTGCTTGGTAATGAGATCGAAATGCCCTAAAATGTCAAAATCTGCTTTTTCCGGCAGCTTTTGCAGGGTGCGGTAGTACGCCTTGGCAAAGGCCATACCGTCACCGCCAAAGTGGTCATTGATAATCGACCAAACGGTATCCGCATCCCGGTCAAAGCCCAGTATTTGCCCGTTGCGATGCAGATAATGGACAGAGCCGATCAAATAGTCAAAACCGCTAAAATCACCGGGTGAATAGAATTCCACTTCTATGCCGCAGTAAATATCCAGTTTTCCCTTGTATGTTTCCTTCAGAGCTGCAATTTCCGCCCGATATGCCTGCAGATCCTGCATTCTGGTGGAATACCCGGAACTCCAGGGCATAAAGGAGTGACCGGAAAAACCGATGGAGTCAAAGCCTTGCGCGATCGCGCCAAGAACTACTTCCTCAGGGGTATCTTTCCCATCGCAAAAAGTGCTGTGTTGATGCAAGTTCTGCAAGTATCTCATAGAAAAACCTCGAAAAAATGATGAAAACACTATAGCACAGCAGACGAATAATGTAAAGATGAAATGCATCTGTTTTAGGGCATATTTCCTACGGTGTGGTTGTAACTGCCTTCCTTGACAAGCCTTGCCGCCTATGGTATCATAAACCCAGAATTTTGACACGGAGGAACACATAATGAGCCTTCTTTCTTACGCCCTGGCAGGCAATCTGGGAAAGTTCCATAAGGACCTGAAAGCCCTTGCCAAAAAGGAAAACAGAAGCGCATTTGGCCTTTTCTGCAATTTCCTTTCCTGCTTTGCCAAGACCGGTTGCGGCTACAGCGACTATTTGAATTACAAGTTCTATAACAGAACCAAAGAAGAACTGAAAGAATATGTGACTATCAAGCACCAGGACTGGTTCTATGAGATCGCCAGCCCCTCTGCGTACAAGACTTTCTTCACTGTAAAGCCTAACTTTTTGAAGAACTTTAGCCAGTATGCCGGCAGAGAGCATTTTGTGGACGGCACGGTGGAAGAACTGGAAGGCTTTTTGGAGCGGAATCCGGTGTTTATGATCAAGCCTTATGACGGCTTGGGCGGTCAGGACGTGGCCAAAATGACCCGGGAAGAGGTTGGCTCTGTGCAGGAGTTCCACGAAAAGCTACAGAAAGAGCGGCTGTTCATTGAGGGCTATGTAAAGCAGAATGCGGAAATCAACCGCCTTTGTGCCGCCAGCGTCAATACCATTCGCATTATGACCTTTGGCTACAAGGGCAAGTCTCGGATTCTGTATGCCGCTATGCGGATTGGCAACGGTGTGAATCATTGCGATAACTTCCACCAAGGCGGTATGGGCTGCTCTTTGGATATTGAAACCGGCAAGCTTTACGGCATTGCCGTGGATAAGGATCTGAACGAATTTGAAGTCCATCCTACCTCCGGTGTGAAGTTTGACGGCTTCCAGCTGCCCTATTGGGAAGAGGCCAAGAAGATGGTGCTGGATGCTGCCCTTGTAAATGAGCATATCCACGTGGTTGGCTGGGACGTGGCCTTTACAGACGAAGGACCCATCCTGATCGAAGGCAACCGTCGCCCTGGTTACGATCTGGTGCAGGTGCTGTCGGATTGTGGCAGAAAAGACATTATGCGCAGCTGCCTGGAGGATATCAACGCCGCCGAAGGCACCAATTACAAACTGTAAACGGCAAATGATTTTGGAGCAACCCCCTGGGTTGCTCCTTCTTTTTGTGGCTCGAGGGTAGAAATTGCCCATTGTCAAAATGAAGAGGCAGCAAAAACGCTTAAAGACAAACTTTTAACCCATTGCCCCCAGGCAGATGTGGAAATTCATACCTTGCGTGGTCTTTGCAGTTACTACGCAGAAAAAGGCGGCCTTCTGATAGGCTTTGAAAAACACGAAAAAAACACCCGGAATCCAATCAATTCCGGGTGTTTTATTATCTTACCACAGAGGAATGGCGATAGATGTAAAATTCCTCCTGACTGGGCATCCAGGCCTTTTCTTTGGGAGAGAAGGTGGCATCAAAGGCCTCCACAGGGGCAGTATCCTCGCAGCAGTCGGCAGCGGTGCTGGGAATATACATCCAGTTTTTGCCTTCCAAAACACCGGGGACAAGCTCACACACCAATAGGGCGGTGGGGAAGTTGCCGGGAACTACAAAACTGACATTCTTCTTTTTGCAGCTGACAAAGCCACGGCTCACATAGTTGCCGGGGTTACCGAAGTTGATATTCACATCGTAGCCCATTTCCCGGGCAAGGTTAAAGGTGTGCTCGATAAGGATTTTACCCAGCCTTTGCCGCTGATATTTGGGCGCAACACACAAAGGACCAAAGGAAAGAATCTCTTTCCGTTGATTGTTCTCGTCTTCCAGCCAGGCCTTGGTGTACATGATGTTTCCGATGATTTCCCCGTCCTTTTCCAACACAAAAGCCAGTTCCGGCAGAAAATCGGGGTGGGAGCGCATTTCGTGAACATAGTAATGCTCGTCTGCGCCGGGCTTATAGACATTCCAAAAACTTTCCCGGGTCAATTCTTCCACTGCCCGGTAGTCGGCAGGGGTCTCTTTGCGAATAATAACATCCATAGAATCAGTCCTTTCTTTTGTAAAACCAGTATAGCACTAAAAGAAGTCCGTTGCAAGGCGTGTTTGCTTGTGGTATACTAATAAAGAGGTGAAAAACCGTGAAAAAAAGTGTACTTGTGATTTTGTCAGCAGTCCTGCTGCTTTCTGGCTGCGCCCAGGAAAATGCATCTACCCAGGCAGGGTATGAATGTATTACCGCCCGGGAAGCCAAGGAACTGATGGATACCCGGGAGGGGTATGTGATTTTAGATACGCGGACACCGGAAGAATACGAAGCCGGTCACATTCCCGGCGCCATCGTCATTTCCCACGACCAGATCAAAGATAAGGCCGAAACTGCCCTGCCGGATAAGGCCCAACTGATCCTGGTTTATTGCCGCTCCGGACGGCGGAGCAAATTAGCTGCCCAGGACCTTGTGAATTTGGGTTATACCAATGTGAAGGAATTTGGGGGCATCCTGGACTGGCCCTATGAGAAGGAATAAAATGCAGATCGGTGGAAGAAGCCTATGAAAATTTATGATATTTCCCAGGAAATATTTTCTTGCCGGGTGTACCCCGGAGATCCAAAACCGGAGAAAAGAACCCTTTGCGCCACGGAAAGGGGAGACCTATACAATTTGACAGCCTTTTCCATGTGCGCCCATAACGGCACCCATATCGATGCTCCTTTCCACTTCCTGAAAGATGGTAAGACTGTGGAGGAAATGCCCCTGGAAACCTTTGTGGGCAGCTGTTATGTGGCCCGCCTTGCAGGCAATCTGGGCGCAAACGAGGCAACACAGATCCTGCAAAAGGCAGACGGCGCAAAGCGGATTTTGCTGGCAGGCCCGGTTACCGTCACCCCGGAAGGTGCAAGGATTTTTGCCGAAAGCGGGATCTGCCTTTTGGGAAATGAAAGCCAAACTGTAGGCCCGGAAGATGCACCTATGGAAGTCCATAAAATTCTTTTAAGTAAAGAGATCGCCCTTTTGGAAGGGGTGGTGCTGGAGGCTGTGCCGGAAGGACGGTATATGTTGCATACCGCACCCCTTTCCCTGGCAGGCAGCGATGGCGCCCCCTGCCGGGCATACCTTGTAGAGGAGAGGTAGTATGATTTTTTTGATTGCCGGGGCGACCCATACGGGAAAGACGGCCTACGCCCAACGACTGCTGGAGAAATACCACTATCCCTATCTATCCATCGACCATTTGAAAATGGGCCTCATCCGTAGCGGACAAACGGACTTAACACCTATGGATGATGAAAAACTAACGGATTACCTTTGGCCCATTGTCCGGGAGATGGTAAAGACCGCCATTGAGAATAAGCAAAACCTCATTGTGGAAGGCTGCTACATTCCCTTTGACTGGCAAAAAGATTTTACCTCTGCATATTTGGCGGAGATCCAATATACTTGCCTGATTATGAGCCGGCAGTATATTGAAACACACTTTGCCCATATTTTGGCATATGCCAATGTGATCGAACAGCGTCTGTGCGATGAGGACTTAACAAAGCAAACCCTGATCGCAGAGAATGAAGAAAACCTTACCCAATGTATCAAGCTGGGCCTGAACCATCTTCTCATTGACGGCACATACGAAATAAAGGAGGACTTACTATGAACACCCTGGAAGCCATTGCAAAAAGAAAATCCACAAGAAACTATACGCCGGAGCAAATTCCCGAAGAAGCGCTCCAGACCATTCTGCGCGCAGGCTCTGCCGCCCCGGTGGCCATGGCAAAGTACGATTCTTTACATATCACCGTGGTGCAAAACCCGGAACTGCTGGATAAGATCAACAAAGCCACGGAGGAGGTTTTCCTCCAGTTGTTGGGCGTTCGCAGAAATATGGATTTTGGGGCAAAGACCTTGCTGTTTGTTTCTTCCACAGAGGTCCACCGCCCTGGTACCGACCACGCAAATGCAGGCATCGTCATGGAAAATATGGTCCTTGCCGCTACCGCTTTGGGAATTGATTCCGTTATTTTAGGTGGAGCACCCGGTGCAGTTGCCCAAGACCCGGAACTGATGAAGGCGCTGGGTATCCCGGAGGGCTTCCGGCCGCTGCTTGGCTGCTTCTTAGGCTATGGCGCAGAGGATACCCCGGTAAAAGAGCATAGCATTTCCGTAAACAGAGTATAAGAAAAAGGCGTGCAAAACTGCACGCCTTTTATTTAGCGGGTTTTCCGCATTTCGTTAATTTTTTTGATTTTGGCCTTTTCCACCAGGTAAATAATCAGCCAGACCAGAGCATAGCCAAAAAGGAAAATACCCGTAAAGACCAAAATAGGAATAAGACCCTGCTGCACCCAGCCGTTGATAAGATAAATGACCAGATACAACCCGTACAGCACACCGCCGTGGATCAAAATGGCAGAGGCCAGGGGCAGACTTTCCACCTGATAGATGGCGGTCATACCGGCCACAGTGAAAGCCAAAAGGGTGACTGTTATGATTCCCAGGCAAACCTCCTGGGGTGTAAAGGCTTCTGCTGTTCCCGTGGTGCCCAGTATGCCATAGATAATGGCCAACACCAAAGGGCCACCTGAAGCGGCTACCAAGCCCCGGAATATAAAATCTTTCAAAAAGCTTTTCATTTGCCTTCCAACCTCCTTTTGATTTGGGCAAAACACCGACGGGACACATATTCCCGGTAACCGCAGTGAAACACTGCATCTACCCCGCCGCTGTAGGTGACGGCAAACTGATCCAGCCGGGGCTCGTTTGCCAGGGTGCTTTTGTTGATGCGGATAAAGGAAGAGGGGAGCAGTTCCTCCAGTTCATAAAGCCGCTGCTTCAGCCGGTATTTCTGCCCATCTTCGTGGATGGCATAGGTTTTTCCGTCCAAAACAGTAATACATTCTATGGAAGAAAGGGAGAGCATCTTAATGCTGTCCTCTGTATAGGCCGGAATCCGGTCCGGGGCAGCTTGCTGCACAAGGGCTTCGATTTCCTCGATAAGCGCTGTCCGCCGGTGGGCCGTTACCACCACTTCTTCGTCCTTGTCGTTATCAATGATCAGCTTGAATTTCATTTGCCCACCTCCTGCATGCCTATTGTATCATAAGGAAGGGAAAAAATGTTGCATTTTTCCCTCATAGGCGAATTTTCTGCCATAAGCGGTAATATACCCGTCATCAGTTACCGATGACGGGTTGGTTTATTGATTGGGGGATACAGAAGGCAAGTTTCCTAAATTATTGTTTTCGCTGCCGTCAGGGATGGATTTGAGATATTCCGTGTCTCCCCGGTGGGCGATGCCTACCCCTGCGATCTGCCCCTGCTTTGCCATATCCACGGCCTGCTGCTTTTCCACAATAGAATTGTCGGAAAGCTGATAGCCGGTGATCCTGCCGCCTTCTTTCACAAGACCTACGATCTTTTTGGCGTTGGCATTGGCCTGGGGGATCTGATCCAATGTCTGCTTTACAAGTTCTTGCTTGTCCATAAAAACACTCCTTTTTCTTTAGTTTTTGCCTAAAATAATAGAATATACCAGGAGAAATATCGTTTGTATATTTGACTTTGTAACAGAAAAACTGTATAATATAAAAAACGATGGGGGAGGAACAGTTATGAAAAAGCCCATTATTGCGATTATGTACGATTTTGATAAGACCCTGTGTACCCGTGATATGCAGGAATATACCTTTATCCCCAGCGTGGGCATGCAGGCCGATGAGTTTTGGCATCATACCCGGGATGTGGCCATGGAAGAAAAGATGGACTCCATCCTGACCTATATGTACTGCATGGTGGAAAAGGCACACCAAACCGGCAATCCGCTGACCAGAGAATCCCTGGTTGCCTGCGGCAAGGATATCGAGTACCATCCCGGTGTGGAAGGCTGGTTTGAGCGGATCAACCGCTATGCCGAAGAAGCAGGGGTGGAAGTGGAGCACTATGTGCTGTCCTCCGGCTTGAAGGAAATTATCGAAGGCACATCCATTGCCAAGTATTTTAAGCGGATCTATGCTTGCGAATTTTTGTATAAGGATGGGCAGGCCTACTGGCCCAAGATGGCGGTTAACTACACCAATAAGACCCAGTTTGTCTACCGCATTAACAAGGGCGTGCTGGATATCAATAACGATGTGGATCTGAATAATTCCCGTCCGGATAGTGAAAAGCGGGTGTTTTTCAGCAATATGATCTATATCGGTGACGGCCTGACGGATGTACCCTGCATGAAGCTGGTGAAGCAGTCCGGCGGTCATTCCATTGCGATCTACAACCCGGGACAGCATCATAATGCGGCAAAGCTTTTAAAGCATGAGCGGGTGGACTGGATGTTTGAAGCAAATTATTCCGAGGGCAGCGAGCTGGACCGCACTATGAAGCTGCTGCTCAGCGACCTGGGATATTATAATAAACTCAGAAGCATCAACGAACAGCAGAAAAAAGAATTTGAAAGCTAAGTAACAAAGCCGCCGTTCCCGGCGGCTTTAAACTTGCGACAAAAGAGGATTGCTTTTTTAAGAAACCTTGTGTATAATACATTTTGTTGCGAAAAGTTATCCAGGTGTAGCGCAGTTGGGGAGCGACCCGAGCGCTGCCAGCGGCAGATGCAGCGAGGGGAGCGAGTGGCCGCGGTCGGTGAGCGACGCAGGCATTCGTGCCAAGGAGAGCACCGGGCACCGCAACAGGAAGCGCGCCTGCTTTAAGCCTATTATGGCAATTTATAATTTAATATTTATCCAGGTGTAGCGCAGTTGGTAGCGCGCCTGCTTTGGGAGCAGGATGCCGCGAGTTCGAGTCTCGCCACTTGGACCATTCGGTCAAAGGTTGCCCTTGGGTAAGCTTTGACCGAATTTGTTTATCTGGTAGATCTGGCAATGCGGCATCCGGCGAACAAAGCAGGGTACCTGCTTTGGGCAAAACCGCTCTGCGCTGCCGGTGGCAGATGAAGCAGGGCGGTTTTAGTGCAGCGGTCGATAAAATCGAGGATCAGCGTAAGCCCGATGATTTTATCGGGCACCGCAAACCGGCGGCGAAGCCGAGGATGCCGCGAGTTCGAGTCTCGCCACTTGGACCACAAAAGAAGAACCGACCCTTGTGGTCGGTTTTCTTTATATCATCATTGTGTCCGGGAGCGGATATGCGGCATCCTGCGAGCAAAGCAGGGCACCTGCTTTGGGCCAAAACGCTCTGCGCTGCCGATGGCAGATGGAGCAGAGCGTTTTGTGTGCAGCGGTCGACAAAATCGAGGGAATGCGTAAGCCCGAAGATTTTGTCGGGTACTGCAAACTGGCGGCGAAGCCGAGGATGCCGCGAGTTCGAGTCTCGCCACTTGGACCAAATAAGCAGAAATGGCTTTATGCCATTTCTGCTTATTTCTTTTGAATGCGAGACTCGAAAGATTAAATGCGGCGCGGATGAGCGCCGCCGGCGAGGGCTTGACCGAGCCGATCCACTATCTGCACCATAAGTGCAGATGCAGACGAGTCTCGCCACTTGGACCACAAAAGAAGAACCGACCCTTGTGGTCGGTTTTCTTTATATCATCACTGTGTCCGGGAGCGGATATGCGGCATTGCGTGCATTTTTCTTGACGATTTTGCGGTGTATGCTATAATAGAAACAATAATAAAGGGATTGCCAATGAAGGCAAAATGTGAGGAATCCATGGAATTTAACGACATTTACGATAAAGACCGCAATCTAACGGGCAGAATGCATCGTCGAGGCAAGCCCTGGGGCGAGGGAGAATATGGTCTGGTGGTCTGCGTTTGGGTATATGACGGCAAGGGAAATTTACTCCTGACCCGCCGGGCAAAAGGCAAATCCTTTGCCGGCACCTGGGAAAACTCCGGCGGCGCCGCCCAGGCAGGGGAGACCAGTCGTCAGGCCATTGCCCGGGAACTGTTTGAAGAGACGGGGATCCGGGCGGCAGAAGAGGAATTTGAACTATTGGATACGGGCCGGGATAAAAACACCCACTATGATTTTTACTGCCTAAAGCGGCAGACCCCCCTGACCCAAATCAAACTCCTTCCTGGCGAGACCGATGGGGTGCAATGGGCAGATTTTGAAACTGTCCATCAGCTTATTCGGGAAAAGAAGATCTGTCATATCATCGCCCGGCAATTCGAAAAGCAGGAAGCGGACCTGAAAGCCAGACTTGAGTAAAATTTTTCTTGCAATTTCTGTATCCCATGAGTTATAATGAAAAAAAGCGTTTTTTATTGCTCGGAAAGAACGCTTCTGCCGAGCAAGAAAAAACGTCTCTTTTTTTACAATGTCATATGGAGGACCAACTTATGATTGAAGTGAAAACCCTACCCATTACCCGTGGTAATGTCTCCTTGAGCTATGCCCGGGGCCACTTTGCTACAAACCACAGCCACATCAACTATTACATTGACATCACCAACCAAAAATTCCGCTTGAGTGATGCCAAGGTATGCGCCAAGCAATTGGTAAGCCACTTTATCAACAATACCCCGGTGGATACCATTCTGTGTCTGGACGGCACGGCTGTGCTGGGTGCCTGCGTGGCTTCCGAACTGACCAAGGCCGGCTTCAGAACCCTCAACCAGCATAATTCTATCTATGTTGTTGAGCCGGAGTATAACGCCAGCAATCAGATGATCTTCCGTGAAAATATCAAGCCTATGATCCGTGGCAAGAATGTGCTGGTGCTGATGGCATCTGTCACCACCGGTGTGACTGCCAAGCAGAGCTTTGAAGCCATCGGCTACTACGGCGGCATGGTGGTAGGCGTGGCGGCCATCTACCGGGCAGTGGACACTGTAGGTGAGTTCCCCGTTCGCTCCATTTACTCCCTGGCTGACCTGCCGGATTACGCTACTTACGATTACCGGGATTGCCCCTACTGCAAGGCCGGCAAGAAGCTGGATGCTCTCGTAAACAGCTTCGGCTATTCCGAACTTTAAAATTGACTCCCCACGATCTTCGTGGGGAGTTTTTCTTTGACAAACAAATCGTTTTTTGTATAATAAAAGGGAAAGGAGGTGCTTTCCGTGGATGTAATGAAATTGTATGAGCAAGTCGGCACACCGGATCCGGAGTTTCCCGTCTATATGGGCTGGCATAGCCCGGAGAAAGGGGAGGAGTATTTCCCTGCCCATTGGCATGAGCATTTGGAGCTGCATTATATCCTGGCAGGGGAAAGTACCATCTATATCAACCAAACCCCCATCGTTGCCAAAGAAGGAGACCTGGTTCTTTCAAACAGCAATGAAATGCACCGGGGTGTTTGCACCACCGCACCTATGGAAAGCTGCCGCTTGCTTTTCAGTTTGGAAGACCTTTCTCCGGAGCTGGATCACCGGGGCTATGTATTCCAAAACCACATGGAAAAGGATGAGCGGATCAAAGAACTATTTGTGGAGCTTTGCCGGGAGGAAGCCAACCAGGCGCCGGGCTATAAGCAGGCCTGTAAGGCCATCGTTTTGCAGCTGGTGGTTCATCTGTGCCGCAATTATGTGACCCAGACGCTTTCCAAGGAAGATACTCGCCGTCAGCAGAAGAACAGAAACCGGTGCAACCGACTGATTACATACATCGAAGCCAACTATGCTAATCCTATTTCCAATCAGGACCTGGCGGATTTGGTACATCTGAGCAAAGACCGTTTTGAGCATTTCTTCCGTGAGAATTTCGGAACGACCCCGTTGCAGTACATTCAGAATTATCGAATGAAAATGGCAAAGAAACTGATAAAAGAGGGGAATACCCCAGTTTCCAAGGTGGCAGAAATGGTGGGCTTTGCAGACTACAATTATTTCGGCCGCCAGTTCCGCAATCACTACGGCTGCACACCCACCCAGATGGTGAAAAAGTATAATAGCGGAAATGTACGATAAATATAGCGAAAACAGGCATAGCAATTATGCCTGTTTTTTGTTATGCTAAAGAAAATAAAATAAGAAGGGATGTTCTTATGAAAAACCTGAAATTTGTTCTCATCGGCGCCGGTATGCGAGGCCAGGACCACACCCTGCATTCTTGCCGTGACCATGGTATGGAATGTGTAGCTGTTGCAGACCCCTCCGACAGCCGCAGAAACTTTATCCGGGATACATACGGCGTGAAGGAAGAAATGTGCTTCACCGACTATAAAGAACTGCTGGCTCAGGGCAAAATCGCAGATTTTGCCGTGATCGCTACCCAGGATAAAATGCACCTGGAGCCTGCACTGATGGCCATCGAACTGGGCTATGATCTGCTTTTGGAAAAGCCTATAGCAACCACTCCGGAAGAATGTGTGCAGGTTTGGAAGGCAGCAGAGAAAAAGGGTGTCCGTGTTCTTGTTTGCCATGTGCTACGCTATACGCCTTTTATGCGTAAGGTCAAGGATTTGATCGACGAAGGCCATGTCGGTAAGATTATGTCTGTTATCCACACGGAGGGTGTGGGCAATATCCATCAGAGCCACTCTTATGTGCGCGGCAACTGGCATAAGACCGAAGATTCTTCCAATATGCTTCTGGCAAAATCCAGCCACGATCTGGATATTTTGCAGTGGCTGCTGGGGAGCAAGTGCAAAAAGATCCAATCCTTTGGCGGTCTGCATTATTTCACCAAGGAAAACTGTCCTGAGGGCGCGCCTTACCGCTGCATTGACGGCTGCCCCCACGGTGACAAGTGTGCATATAATGCGGTAAAGCTGTATCTGGAGAGCGATGATAACTACTGGTTCCGCCCGGTGTGTGCCAATAAGCTCAATCCTACTGACGCAGAGGTTGAGCAGGCCATTCGCACCAATCAGTACGGCGTTTGTGTATTCCAGGGTGATAATGATGTGGTTGACCACCAGACCGTCAATATGGAATTTGAAAATGGGGAGACCGTGGTCTTTACTATGACGGCCTTTAATTTGGGCGGCCGCCGTATCCGCATTATGGGCACCAAGGGCGAGATCTGCTCTGATGATTTTGAAACCATTGAACTGGTAAAATTCTTCCAGGATGATCCCGCCAGTCCCAACTTCGGCAAGCCTGAAACCACCTATATCAAGACAGGTGAAAACACTGTGCAGGAGATCGTCGGTGGCCATGGCGGCGGTGATGCAGGCATTATTGACGACCTTGCTCTTTACTTTGGAGAGAATAAGCGCACAAAGTCTATCTCCGGCATAGGTACTTCTGTGATGAACCATTTGTATGTTTTCGCCGCAGAGAAATCCCGTGCAGAAAACATTGTTGTGGATATGGATGCCTACATAGAAAGCATATCAAACTGCATCTAAGCTGTGGTTTTTGGTAAGAAATAGGGTATGAAAAAAATGAAATTCGTTCTTATTGGCGCCGGTATGCGAGGCCAGACTTACATCCAATATGCTTGCCGGGACCACGGTATGGAATGTGTGGCCGTTGCTGACCCGTCTGATAGCCGCAGATGCTTTATCCGTGATACTTACGGGGTAAAGGACGAAATGTGCTTTACCGATTATAAGGACTTGCTGGCTCTGGGCAAAATTGCAGACTTTGCCATGATTTGTACCCAGGATAAGATGCACATAGGGCCTGCCTTGATGGCGATCGAGCAGGGCTATGACCTGCTTCTTGAGAAGCCTGCTGCAACAACGCCGGAAGAATGTATGAAAATTTGGAAGGCTGCCGATGAAAAGGGTGTCCGAGTACTTGTCTGCCATGTACTTCGCTATACGCCCTTTATGCGGAAAGTTAAGGACTTGATCGACGAAGGCCGCATCGGCAAGATTATGTCCGTCATCCACACGGAAGGCGTGGGCAATATCCACCAGAGCCACTCCTATGTCCGTGGCAACTGGCACAAAGAGGCGGATTCCTCCAACATGCTCCTTGCCAAGTCCTGCCACGACTTAGATATCCTGCAGTGGCTGCTGGGGAGCCACTGCAAAAAGATCCAATCCTTCGGCGGCCTGCATTATTTTACGAAAGAGAACTGCCCAGAGGGCGCACCCTATCGTTGTATCGATGGCTGCCCCCATGGCGATAAGTGTGCCTACAATGCAGTGAAGCTGTATCGTAAGGACGGCATCCACTGGTTCCGTCCCGTTGTTGCAAACAAGCTGGATCCTACTGATGAAGAGGTGGAGCAGGCACTGCGTACCAACCAGTACGGTGTTTGCGTGTTCCAGGGTGACAACGATGTGGTGGACCACCAGACTGTCAATATGGAATTTGAAAACGGCGAAACCGTAGTCTTTACTATGACAGCCTTCAATTTGGGTGGCCGCCGGATCCGCATTATGGGCACCAAGGGTGAGATTTGTGCGAATGATTTTGACACCATCGAGCTGGTTACCTTCTTCCAGGATGATCCTACCAGTCCCAACTTTGGCAAGTCCGAAACCCAGTACATCCAAGTGGGGGAAAATGTGAATCAGGAGATCAGCGGCACCCACGGCGGCGGTGACCCGGGCATTATTGATGATGTTGCTCTCTACCTCGGTGAGCATAAGCCCACCAAATCTATTTCCAGCATTGGCACTTCCGTAAAGAACCATTTGTATGTTTTCGCCGCAGAGAAATCCCGTGCAGAAAACATTGTTGTGGATATAGACGAATATATCCGCGATGTGGAAAATAATCTGTAATTTTAGTTGCTTTTTCCCCCCTTTCGGCATATACTGTGCTGAAAGGGGGGGATTTGTTTGCGGTATGTAAATCTTCATAACCATACAGTCTATTCCGACGGTGTAAATACGATGGAAGAAAACATAGAAAGCGCCATTGCAAAGAATATGGTGGCACTTGGGTTTTCTGACCACAGCTATACGCCCTGTGACGAAAGCTATTGTATGAAACTTAAGGATTATGGCCCTTATCTGCAGGAAATTTCCCAGCTGAAAGAGAAGTATAAAGGCCAAATCTCTATCTATGCCGGTCTGGAACTGGATCACGATTCCGACCCGGATACGACCGCCTTTGATTACTGTCTTGCTTCCGTCCACTACATCGTGCGAAACGGAAAAACCTATCCCATCGACCACAGCCTTGTTCAGCAGGAGGCCTGTTGTAAGGAACTGTTCGGCGGGGATAAACTGGCCATGGCAAAATGCTATTACGACCAGCTGACGAAGCATGTAAAGCGGTGTAACCCCACCTTTGTGGGTCACTTTGATGTGATCACCAAGTTTTCCTATATGCCGGAAGAAGACCCCCGGTACCGGGAAATTGCAGAAAATGCACTGGAAGAAATCGTAAAGGTCTGCCCCTATATCGAAGTAAATACCGGTGCCATTGCCCGTAAGTGCAAGGATACTCCCTATCCTGCCCGGCATCTGCTTCAAAAAATGCTTGCGTTGGGAGCAAGGCCGGTTTTGGGCAGCGACAGCCACCAAAAAGAGAACCTTATCTTTTGGTTCGATGAGGCCGTTCAGTTGCTGAAGGAGATCGGTTTTACGAAAATTTGGCAATTTAACGGCAAAGACTTTGACCCCATAGAGATTTAACAGATAGCACCATTTGTAAATAAATGGTGCTATCTCTTGCTTTTTGGGCAAAAAACAGATAGAATAGATGTATTCATTCAAAAAGAGGCAGAACTATGACAAAACAATGGATTTATGGCATGACCCCGGAGGAATACGGTAAGAAACTGAAAAAGCGCCTCATCGTTGCTGCAACGATAATTGGTATTACCCTTCTGTTGAATATCCTGCTGGTGGTTCTTCGCAATGACGAGAACCACACCTGGTTCTTGCTGATCAACATTTTTTCGGATATCGCCTGCGGTGTGTACCTGGTGTATGATCTTTCTTTCCATTATGCGCCTCAAAGACGGCTTCTGAAATTGAACAGCAGAATGAAGGAGACAATTTCCGGAGAAATTACGGAAATCGAGGCTTCCGTCACCCGGTATGCCAACCTGGATTGCTACTGTGTAAAACTGGGCAACCGACGGACCTTCCTGCCTGCAGGCACCTTGCAGCTGGAAGTGGGCAGCAAGGTGGAACTGACCTTGTCCGGCAATGTAATTCTGGAGGTGGCGCAATGAAAAAGAGCAGAGGACACCTGCAGTACAATTGGTGGAAGTATATGGCGGTGATTCTGATTCCTATTCTTCTGTGGTGTAGCGTATTTGATGTCCTGGCAAAGCCTGCGGACAATGAGCGGCTGAACATTGTGTTTGTGGGTGACGGGCTGGATGCCGTGGCACTGCAGCAGACCCTGCAAGAGCAACTGCCGCAGCTGACACAGCAGAAGATCAAGGAAGTCCGTGTGGTCAGCGAATATGTCGCCGGGGAAATTTACGGCCAGAAATTGACCACCTATTCTTATGAATTTGACCTGATTATTGTGAGCCAGTCCTTTATGCGCTGGAATACGGGCCAGTTCTTCCGCGGCTTGCCTAAGAATGGGCTTCCCGGTTTTGAAAATGCCAAGTTGCACAATGAAAAAGTGGAGGAAGGGGACTATACGGCACCCTTCGGCTTTGTTCTGTGGGAGCCCGGCGTGGAAAACGGATTCCACCAATTTTATTCCGGAAGAGAAATTTGCTATTTGTTCTTCTCCACGCAGTCTGTGAATCTGTACCCGCTGTTTTCCGGCAGTGCAGAAGGGGATAATGCGGCAGTAGTTGCTGCTAAGTTCCTGATGAATAAATAAAAAAGAAACGACCTGAAGTTCTTGGAAGTTCGGGTCGTTTTTCTCTTTTAAGCAGGATTTTATGCTTGCATTTTTGCAGTATCAGCAGTAGAATAGGGATGCTCAAGGGGAGGTGAGAACTTGGCAAGCAAAATCATGACATTTATAGGGAAAAATACGGTGATGGTCATTGCCTTTTTTGCGGCGGTTCTCACTGTGTTTTTCGTCCCGCCGGACGAGGCATACATAGAGTATTTCGACTTTAAAACGCTGACCTGCCTTTTCTGCGTGCTGGCAGTGGTGTGCGCATTGCGGAACGTGCGGTTTTTCTATATGCTGGCGCAGAAGATTGTCCGCCTTTGTAAGAACACCCGTATCAGCATTTTGGCGCTGGTGTATATTACCTTTATCGGCTCTATGCTGATTGCCAACGATATGGCGCTTCTCACATTCTTGCCTCTTGGTACCCTGGTGCTAACCACCACCGGCAAGAATAAGTACATGGCCTTCACCTTCATCATGCAGAATATTGCCGCCAACCTGGGCGGTATGCTGACACCCTTTGGCAATCCACAAAATCTGTATTTGTACTCCAAGTTCTCTATTCCCAACGGAGAATTTATGCAGATTATGCTGCTGCCTTTCCTGATTTCCGTGGCGCTCATCACCATTTGCTGTTTGTTTGTAAAGTCAGAGCCGCTGGAGATCTCTAAGGAAGAAATCCATCTTCCCAAGGGAAGAACGGCCATATATCTTGCCCTTTTCGCACTGTCTATTGCCATTGTATTCCGGGGGATTCCTTATTGGATTGGCCTGATCATCATTCCGATTGCTTTGATCTTCTTAGACCGGGATGCTCTGAAGAAAGTAGACTATCCTTTGCTTTTGACCTTCGTGTTTTTCTTTATCTTTTCCGGGAACATGGCAAGAATCCAGTGGGTGAGAGATCTGTTTTCCGGCCTTCTGGAGAAGAATACGCTGTTTTTCAGCGTACTTTCCTGCCAGGTTATCAGCAATGTGCCTTCCGCCATTCTGTTATCCCAGTTCACCGCCAATTATCGGCAGTTGCTGATTGGCGTGAATATCGGCGGTGTCGGCACCTTGATTTCTTCTTTGGCAAGCCTGATCACCTACCGGGAATATACGAAAAACAATCCGGGCAAATCCCGGCACTATATCGGCCTTTTCTCCCTTTTCAATTTCGGCTTTTTGCTGATTTTGTTACTCATTACATCCCTATAAGAAAAGCCCCTGCTTTGAAAGCAGGGGCTTCGTTTATGCGTTCTTTTCGTACAGATACATCAGACCCTTCAAAAGAAGGTCATCATCCAAAAGCAGTTTCCGGTTACACAAAGGGGCAACCAACTGAGAAAGTCCACCGGTGGCAACTACGGTGCAGGGCTTGCCAAGCTCTGCCTCAATGCGTTCCACGATGCCGTCAATGGCAGCGGCGTTGCTGTAAAAAATGCCGCTTTTGATGCAATCAATCGTATTGGTGCCAATGACCTTTTTGGGCGCCTCAAAAGAAATGCGGGGAAGCTGAGAAGTGCGGCTGACCAGTGCATCAGAAGAAACAGCCATGCCGGTGGTGATCAGGCCACCTAAATAGTTCTTGTTTTCGTCAATAACGGAGTAGGTAGTGGCGGTGCCCATATCGATAATGATCATAGGGCAGGGGTACTCTTTGATACCTGCAACAGCCGCAACCACCAGGTCGCTGCCCAGTTGGGCGGGGTTGTCGATCCGGATGCTGAGGCCGGTTTTGATGCCGGGACCTACCACCAGGGGCTTGACTCCGCAGTATTTCTCCACAGCCCGGGTGACAGTGCCGGTAACAGAAGGCACCACGGAAGAGATGATCGCGCCGACGATCTGCTCCCGCTTCAGACCGTTCATTTCCAAAGCGGTTTTCACATTTACTGCATATTCCAGGTCGGTGGCATCCAATTTTGTGGTGAGCCGTTCCCGGAAAAGCACCTGCTTTTTCTGAAAGCAACCAATCACAATGTTGGTATTTCCAATATCAATGGCTAAGATCATAGCATAGCCCCCTTACGCTTTTTTCTATATTATACCAAATATTCCTGAAAAATCTATCCCTGTTTTTACGAACAGGGTTGCATTATTTTGAAGTCGTGCTATAATACACCTGCAATGTATCCATAAGGAACATTAGCAGGAGGTAATTGAATATGCAAAATAGCAAAACAAAGCAGACAGTAGGTGTTGCGATTCTCATTGCGCTCATCGTTGTACTGCAAAGCCTGAGCCTTGCGCTTCCTCCCATCGGTCCCGGCATCAGCATTTCCCTTGTGCTGATTCCCATCGTTTTGGGTGGTGCGGTGTATGGCCAGAAAGTTGGCGCCCTTTTAGGCGGCGCATTTTCCGTGGTGGTGTACATTTTCTGTATCACCGGATTTGATGCAGGTGGCTCCATGGTATTCCAGGCCAGCCCCCTTCTTTGCCTTTTGGTTGTAGTCACCAAGGGCGTTCTGTGTGGTTGGTTATCTTCTTTTGTGTTTTCCCTTTTGAAGAAGAGAAACCTTACGGATGCTATGATGGTAGCATCTATCGTGTGCGTGGTGGCAAACACGGGAACATTCCTTTTGGGAATGTGGCTGTTCTTTGAGGATGTGCTGACAGCATGGGCGCAGAACAGCAATATCTTCCTTTATATGCTTTCCGGCATCGTGCTTGTAAATATGGTTCCGGAACTGGTGATCAATATGGTCTTCAGTCCCGTTGCAGCCCGTATCTATAAAGTTGTTAAAAAATAAGAAAAGCGGAGGTTTACCTGTGTAAACCTCCGCTTTTTTATTTTCTTTTCTTTAAACTTTTCAGTTTACCCCATAGCGCCTTGCCTTTGGAAATTGTGTCCTTCAAGGCTTGCTTTGTGCTGTTGGGGGTGGCGGAAATCACTTCCACTTTGCCATCTTTGATAACGATCAGGGAAAGGGGCGTTCTGGAAACGCCTACACCGGTGGCGGCGGGAGAATTACCCTTGCTTTTGCCATCGCTGGCACCGCCTGCAATGCCAACAGAGACCTGATTCACAGGAATTACGGTGATATTTTCCATCTGGGTGGGCGTATCAATGACGGGGTTGTTCCGGCAAAGCTGGGCTGCATTGTCTGTGGCGCTGCCTAAAACAGTAACTAAGGGATGCTTGATTTCACTCATATTCTTTTGCTCCTTTCAAGGGTGCATCAGTGGTGTCTTAGCCGTTTTCTTTGATAGAAGAAATAGGGGACCATTACAAAGACCAGGGCGCCTGCCCAGGCAAGAGGTTCTGCATAAAATAGGGCATCAGGACCGATCCAGGAAATGGCAACAAAGGCCATAAACATGCGGCAAGCCAATTCTCCGAAGCCGGAGATCATGGACCATATGGAAACATTCAGCGCCTGCAAGCCGTTTCGGAAGACATGGATCAGGTACAGCACGATCAAAAAGATCAGCATGATGGATAGATAGCGCACGGCAATTGCCAAAGCTTCCGGGCCGTTTTCCTCGCTGGTATCCAAAAATAACTGGAGTAGATTCCAACGAATCAGATATAAAAACACCATCATCACAAGAGCCATACCGATGGCAATCAGGCAAGCGGCCTTCATACCCTTGCGAACGCGCTTGTAAAGTCCTGCGCCGTAGTTTTGGGCAAAGAAGGTGGAGCAGGCAAGTCCCAAAGCAATGGAACTGCTTTCCATCAGCCCGTACATTTTATTGGTGGCGGTGTAGCCAGCAATGAAAACACTGCCTTGCTCATTGATCACCGACTGGAGAAAAATGCCGCCCAGCGCGATGGTAATAAACTGCAGTGCAAGAGGAATACCGAAAGCCAAAAGCTCCCGGATCATAGTCCGGTCAGGCTTCCAGGTTTTCTTCGTCAAATGCACGCAACCGATCTTTTTCAGCTTTAAAAGGCAGAACAGAAAAGAAACCAGCTGGGAAAGAACGGAAGCCGCCGCTGCGCCGTAAATGCCCCAACCGAAGGGAAATACGAACAGCAGATCAAGGCCAATATTCAAAACTGCGGCAATCACCATGGCGATGAGAGGAGATTTGCCGTCACCAAAGGCCCGCAGAACGGAAGATACCCAGTTGTATGCCGCCACGACTACCGTGCCGCCTGCCATAATGGCAATATAGGCGGTGGCATCCGTCAGGATCTCTGTGGGAGTTCCCATCAGTGTGAGCAGCGGTCCTACAGCCAAAAGACTGATGATGGTCAGCAGGATGCTCAGGAAGCCCGTCAGCAGAGAGCCCATGGCAATGGCTTTGTTTACTTTGTGAAAATCCTTTTCTCCGAAGTACCGGGAAACAAAGGTGGAAAATCCCTGGGTCAGACCGATCACCGTCCAAAGGATCATGCAGTAGATCCAGTCGGTGGCGCCAACGGCCGCCAGGGCCATAACACCTACACCCCGGCCAACAATGGAGGCATCTGCAATGGCGTATAGTTGCTGCCCCATATTGGAAAGAATCAGAGGAAAGGCGAATTTCAGTATGTGTTTTGTGGGACTGCCTACAGTCATATCCACGGTTCTTTGCATAGGTTCTCTCCGATAATACTGTTTTCTTTATTCTACCATAAATTTTCCCTAATGCAATAGCAAGTAGACGTAAAGTGCTGCGGCATAAACAAAACCGGGCCATCAGGCCCGGTTTTATCTTGTGCTGGGGTATCCGCTGTCCTCATCAAAGAGCAGATCTTCCAGATCAATAAATCCATCTTCCGGCCACATAACGCGCCCTCCTTTCTTTTTCACTCCTGATAGTATATGCGCGGGGGTGTAAAAATTGTGTCCGTATTTGGTTGACAGAGAAAGAAAATTTGGGTAGAATAGTCCCAATGCCCCCTTAGTTAAATGGATATAATAAACCCCTCCTAAGGGTTAGTTGCGTGTTCGATTCACACAGGGGGTGCCAGAAAAAGGACTTTCATTTGAAAGTCCTTTTTTTAATGATGCAAACACCGGATTTTTTGATTTTTCCTTAAAATATGCTATAATTATTGTAACGTTTTGTTGTGTTCCCAATCTAATAGTTGAAAGGGCGGTGAAAATGTGACGGAATTTGAAAAGCTTTTCCAAGAGAACAGGGCATTCATATTTAAATATCTGATGAAAATGTCAGGAGATCCTTCCTTGTCCGAGGAATTAACGCAGGAGACCTTTTTTCGCGCCTATATAAACTATGCCTCTCTTAAAAACAAGGAAAAAGCCTCTGTGTGGCTCTGCCAGATCGCGAAGAATACATATTTTGCCTGGTACAACGGACAAAAGAAAACCGCACCCCTGGAGGAACTGGAAGCGGTAGGCGACGGCAAAGATGTAGAGGAGACATTCATTCAAAAGGAACTTTCGCAAAAGGCATTGCAGTGCCTGCACGAATTGGAAGCCCCCTATAAGGAAGTACTTATGCTTTCGGTTTTTGGCGGTTTTTCCTTAAAGGACATTAGCCTGGTCTTCGGCAAAAGCGAAAGCTGGTCCCGGGTCACATTTTACCGTGCGAAACAAAAACTGTTGGAAAAAATGAGGTGACAATATGGACTGTAATATTGTAAAGGATTTGATTCCGCTATATATTGATGGATGTTGCAGCGAAGAAAGCAAAAAGGTCGTGGAAGCGCATATTGAAAATTGCTGCGAGTGCAAGGCGCTTTTGGAGGATATGAGATCGCCATCCCAAGTGGTTATGGCAACTGAAGCCCCAAAAACCTATTACAGGCTAAAGGATTGGAAGGCTTCTGTTTTGCAAGCTGCCTTGCTGTTTGCTTCCTTTGCCCTGATCACGTTGGGCGTTGCATTGGAGGCCTACACCGCTTCTGGCTTGATGAACGGTTTTTGGGCAGTTAATCTGATCATCCCCGCAACCGGCTTTATGCTTTCCTTGGCAAACTGGTATTTTGTAAGCGTGTATAAAACCAGAAAGCTGTTTTCCAATTGCTCTCTTATGGCAACCCTCGTGTTTACAATATGCGCCTATGCGTGGTCAGCGTTCCATTATGAAGTGAATGTTTTTGCCCTGTTTGCCGGGCATTCCTTTAGGGAAGTTTTAGAAACACTATATGCACTATTCCTGTTTGGCGGCATAGGCATTCTGCTGATGGTCGTGCTTTGTTCCTTATCCAAGGTGCTCTCCAACCAATACGCGAAAATGCTGGGGAAGGAATAAGGTGAGTATATGAAAAAAGCAATGTCAATTTTGACGTGTCTGCTGTTTGTGCTGACGATACTGTATCCTGTGGGCGTTATAATTACAGCTTGTTTGGGATATAGTTTTGAGCTAATAAGTGTTTCGGCTTTCGCTGTAGCAATTGCTGTACTATCCGTAAGTATAGTTGTCCTCGGTCTTGTTCACAAAAACACGCTTGAAAACAAAACAATACAGATTATTTTGGCTATTATAACGCCATTATCTTTAATCAACGCGGTATTTTACATTTTTGAGAGTCCTCAAATTTGGGTAATAGCAAGCGTATTGTTTTCTGCGGGTTGTTGCTGCTACTTAACAATTAAATACGGGAAACCATTAGCACTCAAAATTATTGCATTGGTTTTGTCTGCACTAATGATTCTGCCGGTTGGTTTCCTCAGCTTTATTGCCCTGATTTTTGGCAATATCGGACAGAATACCGTAATGCAAACCGTAGATTCCCCAAGCGGAAAGTATTATGCCCAGGTCATTGACAGCGATCAAGGCGCCCTTGGTGGAGATACCATCGTAAATGTATGCGAAAAGTGGGAACTGAATGGGATCTTTTTCAAAATCAAAAAAGATCCTAACAGGGTATATATGGGTCCTTGGGGAGAGGCTTTTGATATGCAAATCTCCTGGATCGACGACAGACACCTGCTGATCAACAATGTGGAGTATGAGATAAAATAGAACTGTGGCGATTTCCTCTTTACAGAATGGATTTTTTCGGCTATAATAAATCGAAAAAATTTTTGAAAGAGGGCTGTGACCCCATGAATATCGAATTTGACAGTTATAAGCAAAAACTCAATGACTGCAAGCCTGCCCTGGATGACTTGGCCAATTCCCTGAATCTGGCTGGACTGCGGAACGAACTGGAGCGGCTTCACGCTATGCAGGAAGCCCCCGGCTTTTGGGATAATCCGGAAAAGAGCCAGCAGATCGTAATGAAAACCAAGTCTGCCGAAGCCAAGTTGGAAAATTACGCCCGTATGACCGGTTTGTGGGATGATTTGATGACCATCTGCGAAATGGCCGCCGAGTTGGACGATGATTCCATGCTGGACGAGCTGAAGGAAGGCTATGCCACCCTTTCTGCGGATATGGAGCGCTGCCGTTTGCAGACTCTGCTTACCGGCAACTATGACAAAAATAATGCTATGGTCAGTTTCCAGGCCGGTGCAGGTGGCACGGAGGCACAGGACTGGTGCCAGATGCTTTACCGTATGTACACTCGCTGGGCAGAAGCCCACGGCTACACCTATAAGATCATGGACTACCAGGAAGGGGACGAAGCCGGCCTGAAGAGCGCCGATATCCTCATCGAAGGCGAAAATGCCTACGGCTTCCTGAAAGGGGAGAACGGTGTCCACCGTTTGGTCCGTGTTTCTCCCTTTGACGCCAATGCCCGCCGGCAGACCTCTTTTGCTGCCGTGGAAGTGATTCCTGACATTGAAGACGACAGCCAGGATGTGGAGATCCGTGCGGAAGACTATGAAATGCAGGTATTCCGTTCCTCCGGTGCAGGCGGTCAGCACATCAATAAGACCAGCTCTGCCGTTCGTCTGATCCACAAGGCTACCGGTATCGTGGTGGCTTGCCAGACCGAGCGTAGCCAGTTCCAGAACAAGGAAAACTGCTTGCGTATGCTCCGCAGCAAACTGGTGGAGATCAAAGAGCGGGAACACCTGGATAAGATCTCCGATATCAAGGGCGTTCAAAAGAAGATCGAATGGGGCAGCCAGATCCGCAATTATGTGTTTATGCCCTACACCCTGGTGAAGGATACCCGTACCGGCTGTGAAACTTCCAATGTCAACGGCGTGATGGACGGTGCTTTGGATCCCTTTATCAATGCTTACCTGACCTGTGCGGCTACCGGCAACTGGGTAACCAAATAAAATCCAGAGGTCACGAAACCCGCTAACCGTCAAAATGCGTTTTTTGCTTTCCTGCAAAGGGCGAAACTATGCGTTTTGACAGACGGAAAGTGAAAAAATTGGATTTTTCCCGGAAAAGGTAAGAAAAACCCTTGCATTTTTTGTTTTGCCGTGTTACAATACTTTGGCTTAATTATTAGATAGTCCGCAAAGCGGTGAAAACCTATGCGGAGGGAGGTTACAAATATGGATGTTCTCGTAACTGTTTTGACAATTCTTGAAGTGATCGCCAGTGTCGCACTGATCTTGATAGTGCTGCTGCAGTCCGGTAAGGAATCCGGTCTGTCCGGTGCGCTGTCCGGCAACAACGATTCTTATATGAATAAGGGCAATCGGGGCGGTGTGGATAAGCTTCTGGCTACTGCTACCAAGTGGGTGGGCCTGCTTTGGATCCTGCTGACTCTGGCTCTGGGTATCGTTAATCTCATTTAAGTTTATCGGCAAAATGGACCGCAGAGTTTTCTCTGCGGTTCTTTTTACTATGTACCGGTTAAAATGTTTACAAAAGGAGATAGGTAATCATGAAACATCCTTTGGAAAATTTAGAGCCCGCAGGCGTCTTTTCCTGCTTTGAAAGCCTTTGCGCTATTCCCCACGGCTCCGGAAATACAAAGGCCATCAGCGATTATTTGGTGAAATTCGCCCGGGATCTGGGCTATGACTGCCTGCAGGATGAGCTGAATAATGTAATCATTTTTGCGCCTGCCACCCCCGGCTATGAGGATCGCCCCACTGTGATCATTCAGGGCCATATGGATATGGTTTGCGAAAAGGATGCAGATTGCCCCATTGATATGGAAAAAGAGGGCCTGGATGTGCGATGCGACGGCACCTTTGTTTATGCCAAAGGCACTACCCTGGGTGGAGATGACGGCATTGCCGTTGCCTATGCCATGGCCATTTTGCAGGATAAGACCATTCCGCACCCTGCTCTGGAGATCGTCATTACCGTAGATGAAGAAACGGGCATGGATGGGGCAGTGGGCATTGACCTTTCTATGCTGAAAGGCAAGAAGCTTTTGAACATCGACTCCGAGGATGAGGGCATTCTGACCGTGTCCTGCGCCGGCGGTCTGAAAACAACCCTTTCTCTGCCGTTGCCCCGGCGGGCGGTGTACGGCCCATGTATCAAGCTGACTGTTGAAAATCTGCAGGGCGGTCACTCCGGTGTGGAAATTCATAAGAATCTGGCCAATGCCAATAAGGTGATGGCAGAGCTTCTCTCCCGTGTGCGGAAGCTGATGCCTCTGTGCCTGACCAAGCTCCAGGGCGGCGCCAAGGATAACGCCATTCCCCGTTCCTGCGAGGCAACCCTGGTGGCCATGGGAATGAACTTGGAGCAAATCAACGATGTTACTGAGGCTTTGCAAGCTGAGATCCGGGCAAACTTCGATGAGCCTGATGCCATTGTCCGCGGAGACAGCGTTGATGCCTTGGGCGGCAACGCCATTTCCTGCGAGGATACGGATAAGGTAATTGCCATTTTGGGAGAAGTACCCAATGGGGTCCAGTCCTGGTCCCAGGATATTCCCGGCCTGGTGCAGACCAGCCTGAACCTGGGCATTTTGAAGCTGGACGATGAGCTGAAAATGACCTTTGCCCTGCGGAGCAGCTCCAATAAGGAAAAGAAGGAACTGGCAGAAAAGCTGGATGCCATTGCCGAAGCCTACGGCGCTGTGTGCCTCCACAGAGGCGCTTACCCGGCTTGGGAGTACCGGAAGGATTCTCCTTTGCGGGATACGATGGTGGCGGTCTATGAAACCATGTTTGGTCAGAAACCCCAGGTGGTAGCTATCCACGCAGGCCTGGAATGTGGCCTCTTGGGCGAGAAGATCGAAGATCTGGATTGCGTTTCCTTCGGCCCCCAAATGCAGGATATTCACACCAGCCGGGAGAAACTGCACATCGCTTCTACCGAGCGCACCTGGAATTATCTGCTGGAAATCCTTAAAAATATCTAACAAAAAGCGGAGCAGTTACTGCTCCGCTTTTATTAGATTCTTGAGCCAAAGAAAGTCTGTTTTTTTCACAACGCCAAGCAAGGTGAGTATGCCCAAAAACACCGGGATGTACATAAAACCGGGAAGATATTCTCCGGGACAGAGGTAACAGATCCCGGCAGACAGAACTGCCCCCAAAAGGGTCAAAACTGCTCGTTTCCCGTCGATGCCAACACCGGAAATTTTTATCAGCCGCCGCAAACTCAGAATGAAGTTCAGAAGGTGGGTCACAAGGAAACTGAAAAAGTATCCGGCCATCCCGTACCGTGGCAGCAGTAAAAACAGAAACACCACATCCAGGGTGGAAGTAAGAATGTTGTAGCGCACATTGGCCTTTTGCTGCCCAAGTCCTTTGGTCATAGCATCGGTGATGGCATCGGTGTAGAGCATTGGAATCAGCAGGGCGTAAAGCTGCAGGTATTGTCCTGCTTCCCGGCTGTCATAAAGGGCAAGGCACAAAGGCTTTGCCAGCAAAAACATCAGCCCACCGAAGAAGCAACCATAAAGAAGCCCTACCCATAAACTCCTTTTAATCAGATACGGCACCCTTCTTTGACTGCCGGCGGCGGAGCAGCGGGCCAGTTCCGGAATCAGCAGCTCTGCCAAAGAAAATAGGATGGCCGCTGGGAACATCAGCACCGGAAATACCATGCCGCATACGATGCCGAAAGAGGCCAAAGGATTGCCCGCTCCGGGATAAAGAGCCAGCCTTTTCGGCACCATCAAGTTTTCCGTGGTGGAAATCCCCGCCTTCAGGTCATCTGCCAAAGCGAGGGGAACAGCTGTATCCAAAAGCTTTCCAAGCACAGGTTCAGAACTCTTTTTCCCGGGGATTTTAGCAAGCAAAAACAGGCACAGCAATGTAAAGGTCGCTCCTACGCCACTGCCCAAAATCACGAATCGGCAGGCATCTGCGGCAGTGCCGGGGAAGAGAAGAAGGCAACCCATTGTGATTCCCATGGAGAAGAATTGTTCTCCGATTTCCACGGCAGCCATTGTGCCGATGCGGCCTGCGGCAGTGTAGTAGCCGGTCATCACGCCGCACAAACAGCTGATGGGCAGGAAAACACAGTAAAGCCGGAGGGCGGGCAAAACTTCCAAGTGGCCGATCCAGACTTCTGCGATCCAGGGCGCAAATATATATAGCAAAATGCAGATAGAACCGCTGATCAGCATACTGTAGAGGGAGCAGGCTGTGAGGACTTTTTGCAGCTTCCCCGGCTTGCCTTGCCCAATGGCGTCGGCGCATAAATACATAGTGGCAGTGCGAATGCCGCCCATTGCTGCGGTCATAGCCAGCATTCCAACGGACAGCACCAGTTGCAATAGGCCGATACCCTCTGCACCGATCGTGCCGGAAAGATAGACCTGAAACCCGGTGGAGATCAGCCGCAAAAGTAAATTTACGCCCGTCAAAAGGAGCGTACTGTAAAAGATCGGTTTCTTGGACAAGCAAATCCCCCCAGTGGAGTATATTTCCATTGGGGGGAATATATTACTTTCCGTTGATTTCTTTACACAAGTGGGACAGAGGACATTCCCTGCATTTGGGGGAGCGGGCTATGCAAACTTCCCGGCCAAAGAGAACGATCCTGTGGCAGAAGTCACTGCTTTTTTCCGGCGGCAGGATGGCCCGCAATTGCTTTTCCACCTTCTCCGGCTCCTTGCCCTTGGAGAGGCCTAAACGGCCGCAGATGCGAATGCAGTGGGTGTCACATACCACGCTGCCGGGCTGCCCATAAAGATCACCCAGCAGTAGATTGGCAGTCTTTCTACCCACACCGGGCAGCTTCAAAAGCGCCTCCATAGAGTTTGGCACTTTGCCGCCGTGTTCTGTCAGAAGCATCTGGCAGGCAACAACGATGTCCTTGGCTTTCTGCCGGAAAAAGCCGCAGGAATGGATGATTTCTTCCACGTGGGAAATATCCGCATTTGCCATATCCTCCAAAGTGGGATAGGCGGCAAACAGCGCAGGGGTAATGAGATTGACCCGGGCATCGGTGCATTGGGCGGAAAGCCGTACGGCAATCATCAGCTCGTAGTCTTTTGTGTAATGCAATGCGCAGGGGGCTTCCGGATATTTGTGTTCCAAAAGGGCAATGATTTCCCCAACTTTTTTCTTCATAGTGCGAACAACCTTTTTTCTTTCATCTTATCACGCAGGCGGCAAAAAGCAAGAATATTTTTCACAAAATTGCCCTTTCCCGGATACTATGGGATAGCAGGTTTCTGCTTGGCTTTGGAGGGTGGCGGCTATTTCTCGCCGTCATCCTCCGGCATTGACTGGGCGGTCAGGGCGGAGATCTCATAGGCGGTTCGCTCAATGGGGCCGTCTTCCGTCAGCTTGGTATAGATCCGGCTTTGAAGCCGTCCTTCCACGCAGATAGAATCTCCCGTATGGAGGCAACTGACCTGCTGGGCGATCTTTCCCCAAAGAATGCAGGGCAGATAATCTGCTCGATGAAATGCCCGTGGAACGCAGAGCATCACATCGCAAATTTCCCGTCCCAAAGGGGTTCTGCGGTAGGTGGGCTCCCGGCAGAGGGGGCCTCGTAAGTACACGCAATTTTCCGGCTGACCATCCTGCACATCCACATGGGTGGCAAATACAAAAATCAGCAGATGCCGACCCTGGTCATCCCGCACATTGTGGGATCGTATCTGCCCTTCCACATAGATCATATCCCCGGCGGTGGGATCCAGCCCGTCCAAAAGATGACGGGGAGCCACAATGGGCAATATGTCCAGCGCACCGGAAAGGCGCATAACTTCCAGATCAAACCGATAAAACTGCCTGCCGTGATTTTCGTGGGAGAATTGGGGGAGCGCCGCCAGGGTGCCCCGAAGGGTAATGCGATTGCAAAGCTGTTCCATAGTACCACCTCAAAGTAAGTATGGAACATCCTATGCACCAAAGGAAAAAAGAATGACCTACAGCGGTAGGTCATTCTTTAGGGTAGAGCGACAAATCCTAACCCGCCTTAAAGCGGCTTATTTCGGCGCTTTTCGCCCTATTGTGCCTCGCAATGCACAAAGCATTCCTTCGCCCCAATAGAACGAAAATCATCCAAAATCTTCTCGCTTTAAGGTCGAAGATTTTACAAAGAGAGGGTTTTTGGGCTATCAAGGCACAAAACACAGCAAATACTTTGTGTATTTGCGAGTATTTTAACGCAGATAGAGCAATAAACCATCCTTTGTAAAACGGGTTCGGATTTATCGCTCTACCCTACGCATAAACAGGAAATACAGAAAGTAGCCAAAGCTCATTCCCAGCACATTGAGAATGATGTCATCCACATCAAACACCCCGAGAAGTGCAAATAGCTGCACCACTTCCACAAGGAAAATCAGGAGAATCGCCTGGATGAAAAATCGCAGGAAAGGACGCCATCGCCGGTATAACTTAGGCAAAAGCATACCTGCAGGCACAAAAAGCAGGGTGTTTCCAACCATATTGCTCAAGCACAAAAAGTAATCCGAATGGGTCTGGCCTGCCTTGATGACGGCAATGAAATTCTCAATGGTTCTAAAGGGCTGAAGCTCCCGGTTGGCAAGAACCTGCTGCCAGTAGGGAAGGGCCGGATCATAGCGCCAGGTACGGAAAAACAGAAGGTACAGCATAAAGCCGGCATACAGCAAGAACAGCAGCTTCAAAAAAGGATGCCGATTCGTCTTTTTCGCCATTATTTCCCCCGCTTTCTATTCTTGTGGAAGGGTGGTTTTTTGCCAATGACAGGGGGAGGAGGTCTGTGGGTAGGCCGGGGCGAAATGGCCCGGATCAGGCACTTGGGCCCGGAACCGATCAGATCTTCCCGGTGAGCCTTCAAAAGGGCCTCTTTCACAAGATAGTAGTTCTTGGGATTGCGATATTGAATCAGCGCCCGCTGCATGGCCTTCTCGTGGGGGTCAAGTCGGATCGTAGCCATGTCGTTCTGTGAGCCA
>JAZRUE010000062.1:0-2445 GCA_045652345.1 Faecousia sp.
TAGATCCCTATTTATCCAACTCTGTTGTGAAGGTCAATCCCAAGAACTACCGCCGCTACGAAGTGGAAGATTGGGTGTTTTCCCTGAAACCAGATGTGATTCTCTTCACCCACGACCATCTGGATCATTATGACCCGGAAACTGCGCCCCGTTTTATTACGACGGAAAGCAATTTGACGGTGCTTGCGCCCCGGTCGGTTTTCGACAAGGTGCGGCTGCTGGGCGGAAGCAACAACTATGTGCTTTTTGAGCCCCATACAGTCTGGACAGAAAAGGGCATTACCTTCACTTCCGTCACCGCAAAGCATTCTGACCCCTACGCCATCGGCGTGATCATAGATGACAGGGAACGGAAGTACTATCACACCGGAGATACGCTCTACTGCGAGGATATTTTCAAGGAGCTTCCCCGGGATATTTATGCACTGTTTCTGCCGGTGAACGGGGTTGGCAACAATATGAATATGGTGGATGCCGCCCGGTTTGCCCAAAGTGTGGGCGCGCAAAAGGTGGTTCCTATGCACACAGGTTTGTTTGATAACCTAAACCCCGCTGACTTCCCCGCACCCAATAAGGTTATTGGGGAACCTTTCAAGGAGATTATGCTATGAAAAAACGAATACCGGTTGTGGTGATTCAGGCGCTTTCCCAAGTGGACCAAATTCTGGCCGCACTAAAAAATGACGGTATTTTTTGCGCAGAAATTACCTTTCGTACCCCTTGCGCTGCCGAAGCCATTCGTTACGCAGTGAATGCCTATCCGGATATGGAAATTGGAGCAGGTACGGTTATTTCAGCGCAACAGTGTAAGCAGGCTTTGGATGCCGGCGCAAAATTTATCGTTTCACCCGGGCTGTCCGGGGAAGTAGCCGCTGTATGCAAGCAGTCCGGTATTCCCTATTATCCCGGCTGTGTAACCCCAACCGAAATTATGGCAGCATTGGATTTGGGACTAACCGTTCTTAAGTTTTTCCCTGCCAATGTATATGGAGGTCTTAAGGCAATGAAAGCCCTCTCTGCCCCCTTCCCCCAGGTGAAGTTTATCCCCACCGGCGGTGTAGATTCTTCCAACATAGAAGAATTTATGGCTTGGGAAAAAACCTATGCCGTAGGTGGCTCTTTTCTTGTAAAAGACGCACTGCAGAAAATGGAGGCAAAAGAATGCGAGTAATTACATTCGGTGAATTGATGCTCCGGCTTGCACCGGAGGGATACCTGCGGTTTATGCAAAGTCAGCGCTATGAAGCCACCTTTGGGGGCGCAGAAGCAAATGTAGCCGTTTCCTTGGCCAATTTCGGCGTAGATGCGGCATTTGTAAGTAAATTGCCCAACCACGAGATTGGACAAGCTGCATTGAATAGCATTCGCGCCTTTGGCGTGGATACCCGTTATATTGCCCGGGGCGGTGACCGGGTTGGCATCTACTACTGCGAAAAGGGCGCAAGCCAGCGCCCCAGCAAGGTAATCTATGACCGGGCAGGCTCCTCCATCGCCACCGCTTTAGAGGAAGATTTTGATTGGGATAAAATATTTGACGGCGCAGACTGGTTTCACTTTACGGGTATCACACCGGCTTTAAGTGATTCCCTCGCCGCTATCTGCCAGAAAGCCCTCATAAAAGCAAAGGAAAAGGGCATTCTCATTTCCTGCGACCTGAATTTCCGGAAAAAACTTTGGAGCCGGGAAAAAGCCGGTCAGGTAATGGGCAAACTTTGCCAACTGGTAGATTACTGCATTGCCAACGAGGAAGATGCCAAGGATGTATTCGGCATTGAAGCAGGTAACAGCAATATCGATTCCGGCAAACTGAGCCGGGAGGGCTATGTGGAGGTTGCAAGGAAGCTGACAGACCGATTTGGTTTTAAGGGCGTAGCCATCACCCTTCGGGAAAGCATCAGCGCCAGCGACAACAACTGGTCTGCTATGCTCTACACGGACGAAAAAGCCTACTTCAGCAAAAAATACCCCATCCATATTGTGGATAGGGTGGGCGGCGGTGACAGCTTCGGTGCAGGCCTTATCTACAGTCTTGGAAAGGGATATGATAGCCAAGCTGCTATTGAATTTGCAGTAGCTGCCAGCTGCCTGAAGCACAGTATTGAAGGGGATTTTAATTTCGCTTCTGTCGCAGAAGTAGAAGCCCTGGCAAATGGCAACGGCTCCGGCCGTGTACAACGATAAAGCAAAGGGATGCATCCGAAGATGCATCCCTTTTATTTGTGTAATTAGGCCTTTTCCAGAGCCAGGGTGCGGGTGGTCAGGTCGCAGACTTCGCTGGGTCCGAAGTACTGGATTGCGCCGGGGAAAACATAGCAGGTTTCCACTGCCCACTGATCTCTGTGCTCGGCAAAGTAGCGGAAGGGTGCGCCATCCAGCTCCACCAGAGCCTTACGGATCACGGGCTTGTCAGCGCCGTGGCGGCGCTCCATGTTCATCATCTTGGTG
>JAZRUE010000063.1:0-20149 GCA_045652345.1 Faecousia sp.
GTCACGGGAGAAGCCGAAGGTCATCTGGGTCAGGTCGTTGGTGCCGAAGCAGAAGAAGGCAGCTTCCTTAGCCACTTCGTCAGCGGTCAGGCAGGCACGGGGGATTTCGATCATGGTGCCCACTTCGTAGTGCAGCTCAGCGCCGGCAGCGGCGATTTCTGCATCAGCGGTAGCAACCACAACGCTCTTAACATACTTCAGTTCCTTCACTTCGCCAACCAGGGGAATCATGATTTCGGGAACCACATTCCAAGCGGGATGTGCCTTCTTCACATTCAGAGCGGCACGGATGACAGCCTTGGTCTGCATCTTGGCGATTTCGGGATAGGTGACAGCCAGACGGCAGCCACGGTGACCCATCATGGGGTTGAACTCGTGCAGGGAGGAGATGATGTCCTTGATCTGCTGAACGGTCTTACCCTGAGCTGCTGCCAGAGCGGCGATATCAGCCTCGGTGGTGGGTACGAACTCGTGCAGAGGGGGATCCAGGAAGCGGATGCAAACCGGCATGCCTACCAGAGCCTCGTACAGCTTTACGAAGTCGGACTGCTGATAGGCCAGGATCTTGTCAAGAGCAACTTCTCTTTCCTCAGCGGTATCGGAGCAGATCATTTCGCGGAAAGCAGCGATACGGTCAGCTTCGAAGAACATATGCTCAGTACGGCACAGGCCGATGCCTTCAGCACCCAGTTCCCGAGCCTTCTTGGCATCGGTGGGGGTGTCAGCATTGGTGCGGACCTTCAGGGTACGGAACTTGTCAGCCCAAGCCATGATGGTGCCGAAGTTGCCGGAGATCTCAGCGTCAACGGTGGGAACGATACCGTCGTAGATGTTACCGGTGGAGCCGTCAATGGAGATGTAGTCACCTTCCACATAGGTCTTGCCAGCCAGAGTGAACTTCTTGTTTTCTTCGTCCATAGCGATTTCGCCACAGCCGGAGACACAGCACTTACCCATACCACGGGCAACAACGGCTGCGTGGGAAGTCATACCGCCACGGACGGTCAGGATGCCCTGAGCGGCCTTCATGCCGGTGATGTCTTCGGGAGAGGTTTCCAGACGGACCAGAACGACCTTCTTGCCAGCTTCCTTCCAAGCTTCAGCGTCTTCAGCGGAGAAGACGACCTGGCCGCAGGCAGCTCCGGGAGAAGCGCCCAGACCACGACCAATGGGAGTAGCGGCCTTCAGAGCCTTGGCATCGAACTGGGGATGCAGCAGGGTGTCCAGGTTACGGGGGTCGATCATCAGAACGGCCTCGGCCTCGGTCTTGTGACCTTCGGCAACCAGGTCAACGGCGATCTGCAGAGCAGCCTGAGCGGTACGCTTGCCGTTACGGGTCTGGAGCATGTAGAGCTGACCGTGTTCAACGGTGAACTCCATATCCTGCATATCGTGGTAGTGGTTTTCCAGAATGGAGCAAACCTCTACGAACTGCTTGAAAGCTTCGGGGAACTTCTCAGCCATCTGAGCGATGGGCATGGGAGTACGAACACCGGCAACCACGTCTTCGCCCTGTGCGTTGGTCAGGAATTCGCCCATCAGCTTCTTTTCGCCGGTGGCGGGGTCACGGGTGAAAGCAACGCCGGTACCGCAATCGTCACCCATGTTGCCGAAGGCCATGGACTGAACGTTAACGGCAGTACCCCAGGAGTAGGGGATATCGTTGTCACGACGGTAAACGTTGGCACGGGGGTTGTCCCAGGAGCGGAACACAGCCTTAACGGCGCCCATCAACTGCTCAACGGGATCGGAGGGGAAGTCGGTGCCGATCTTGGACTTGTACTCAGCCTTGAACAGGTTAGCCAGTTCCTTCAGATCTTCAGCGGTCAGATCAACGTCCAGGGTCACGCCCTTGCGTTCCTTCATTTCGTCGATCAGCACTTCGAAGTACTTCTTGCCCACTTCCATAACGACGTCGGAGTACATCTGGATGAAACGGCGGTAGCAGTCGTAAGCCCAACGGGGATTGCCGGACTTTTCTGCCATAACTTCAACAACCTGCTCGTTCAGGCCCAGGTTCAGAATGGTGTCCATCATGCCGGGCATGGAAGCGCGGGCGCCGGAACGAACGGAAACCAGCAGAGGATTCTCCAGGTCGCCGAACTTCTTGCCGGTGATGCCTTCCAGCTTAGTGACGTACTCCAGGATTTCAGCCTGGATGTCTTCGTTGATCCGCTTGCCATCCTCGTAATACTTGGTGCAAGCTTCGGTGGAGATGGTGAAGCCCTGGGGAACAGGCAGACCGATGTTGGTCATTTCAGCCAGGTTGGCACCCTTGCCGCCCAGCAGTTCACGCATGGAACCGTTGCCTTCGGTGAACAGGTAAACATACTTGTGAGACATTGAAAAACTCCTTTCAATTTGAGACGAATCTATCGTCATTATTTACTTCTTTTTTGATTATCCATTTTTGGCTTGGATAGTATACCATATAAAAATAGAAAAAGCAAACATTTTTCCGGAAAATCCCGTTATTTTTTCCTTTTTAGGCTAAAACTGCGTCTAGCTTAGAAATAAGGGTCATATCCTCTCCGGTGATGGGGTGGGGGAGGGATAGCCGATAGGCGCAGAGCAGTTGGGATTGCAGGCTCAGCCCCTGGGAAAAGGAAAGGCTTTCCGGGGTGTTATACTGGGGGTCGCCCAGAATGGGGTAGCCCATATGGGCGCAGTGGACACGAAGCTGGTGGGTTCTGCCGGTGATGGCCTGCAGCTCTAATTTTGTATAGCCATCTTTCCGGGAGAGCACCCGGAAAGCGGTCTGGGAAGGTTTGCCTTCCGGATTGACTTCCCGTAAAAGGCTGGGAAGGGGAAGCCTTGCAATGGGGGCATCGATAATGCCATCCATTTCTTCCGGGCCGCCATAGACCAAAGCACGGTAGAACTTTTGCAGTTTTCCTTCGCTGTGAAGGGTATTGCAAAGGGCGTGGATGTGGGCATTTTTGGCAAGGAGCACGATGCCGAAAGTGTCCCGGTCCAGCCGGGTAATGGGGTGGAAGGCACAGTTTTGCCCGGTTTTTTCATAGTAGCCTAAAACGAAATTTGCCAGGGTGTCTGTCAGGCGGCTTCGGGAAGGGTGGATCAGCATACCGGCAGGCTTGTCTACCGCCAAAAGGTGTTCGTCCTCATAGAGAATGGAGAGTTCTCCTTGTTGGGCCGGGTACTGGGCCTGGGGGTCATCCAGGGGGACGGTGATGATGTCACCGGGTAAAACCTGGTAATCGGTATGCTGAGGAATTCCATTTACAAAGAGCCGGTCTTTCCATTTCAGCCGGTTCATCAGCCCTGCGGAGATGCCCATTTCTTCCCGCAAAAAGGAAGAAAGGCGGCCTTCCCGCTTGGCTATGTGGGTTAGTTCCATAGGCATCTCCTTTCCTTAATGGATAATTGATAATGGATAATGCATAATGAAGGTGTCGGCAAGCCGACAAGTTCAAATTTCTCTCCCTCCGGCCTTACAGGCCACCTCCCTCATCAGAGGGAGGCAAGGGGGTGTATTGCAATGAAGATGGAAGTGCTCTTGGCCCCCGCATTTATGAGGGGGCTGGATTTTTGCGAAGCAAAAAGACTGGGGGAGTGAAACGCAAAAATGAAAAAACTCCGCCGTGGGCGGTGTGCCATAGCGATAAAGTGCCTAAAAAGGTGTTTGTTTACGCAATACGGCGTCAAAAATGCTCGCAATCCACAAAGGATTCCTGCGCTTTTTCCTTGTCTTGCGAAAACCCCCATCCTTATTTAGGTGTTATACAGTTTTGAAGTGGCAACTTTCTTGATTAGCAAACAACAAAATCCCCGGAATACTTCCGTATTTCGGGGATTTTTTATGCAGCTAAGTGAGAAAGGGGCCGTTCAAAACCACTTCATCACTATGGTACACCGCCCTTGGACGGAGTTTTTACGCTTTTTACTTCAGAGCAGCCTTAGCCTGAGCAACAACAGCTGCGAAAGCAGCGCTGTCCTGGATAGCCATTTCAGAAAGGCTCTTACGGTTCATTTCGATACCGGCCTTCTTCACGCCGTTCATAAAGGTGGAGTAGTTCAGACCGTAGGGAGCGACAGCAGCGCTCAGACGGGTGATCCACAGTCTGCGATAGTCACGCTTCTTCAGCTTGCGGCCTACGAAAGCGTAGTTGCCGGACTTCATAACGGCCTGCTTGGCCATCTTAAAGTGTCTGGACTTAGAACCCCAGTAGCCCTTGGCCAACTTCAGGGTAGCGTTTCTTCTCTTGCGCGTCATCATTGCGCCTTTGACTCTTGCCATTTCTCAATATCCTCCTTGGGCTTATTTGTAGGGAATCATCTTCTTCACGGTGGCTACGTTGGTCTGATCAGCGTAGGCAGTGGTGCGAAGACGACGGGTACGCTTGGTGTCCTTCTTGGTGAGGATATGGCTCTTGTAAGCGCGGGCTCTCTTGACCTTTCCGGACTTGGTCAGGTTGAATCTCTTCTTTGCACCGCTATGGGTTTTCAACTTGGGCATGGTTAGATCTCCTTCCGTATCTTTCGTAAATTACTTACTTGCTATTCTTGGGGGCTAAGAACATCGCCATAAAACGGCCATCCAACTTGGGATTTTTCTCCATAGTGGAAACTTCCGCGCAGGCTTCAGCAAAGTCCATGAGCAGCTTCTCACCGATGTTGGTGTGGGCCATTTCACGGCCACGGAAGCGGACGCTCACTTTAACACGGTTGCCTTCTTTCAGGAACTTCTGGGCATTTTTTGCCTTGGTGTTAAAGTCGTTGGTGTCGATGCTGGGGCTCATACGGATTTCCTTGATCTCCACAACCTTCTGGTTCTTCTTGGCTTCCTTTTCCCGCTTCTTCTGATCGAAGCAGAACTTGGAGTAGTCCATGATCTTACAGACGGGGGGGACTGCATTGGGAGAAATCTTTACCAGGTCAAGGCCACGTTCTTCAGCCATTTCATTGGCCTGCTGGGCAGAAACAATACCGAGCTGAGCGCCGTCTTCGCCGATCAGTCGGACTTCCTTATCCTGGATTTCCTCGTTGAGCTGATGATCTAATTTGCTGATGGTAAGCACCTCCAAAATAAAGGGTAGGGCTTTTGCTACCCTAAACAAAAAAGCGGATGCCAGGCATCCGCATACTCTCAAATTTCCCCTATAGGGAAGCTGGAATATTGACCTTTTCGCTTATGCTTAAGGTGAGGCGGATGTATGGCCTTCTTTATTACCCCGGTATCTTATCACAGATGGGTTGGGCTGTCAATAGGAATTTTGAAACTTTTTCAGAAAAACCCGCCCAAGGGCGACACTCCATAGTGCAGCATCGGTTTTGAACGGTCCTTTTCCGCCTAAACCGCACAAAAAATTACCGCAATGCGTCAGCATTCCGGGGATTTTGTTGTTTGTTTATCCGAAAAATTACCACTTCAAAACTGCTATGCACCTGAAAAGGCAGGTAATTTGCGTCAGATAAGGAAAAAAGCGCAGGAATCCTTTGTGGATTGCGAGCATTTTTGACGAAATATGGCGCGAATTAAGGCATTTTCAGGCGGTGTTGCACTATGGAGTGTCGCCCAAAGGGCGGATTTTCAAGCCTTTTCTTTCTTTTCCCTTGTGGTGACGTGGTAGATAATGCCGGTGAGCAAACTGCACAGCAGCCAGCCGGCAGGGTAGGCCATGGCAATGGGAATGATCTCATAGCAGATCTTGCTCATGGCAAACAGATAGATTTGCCGGAACAATACGAAAGAGGAGAGCATAATGATCATAGGTGCCAGGGAATTGCCCCGTCCACGCAGGGCGCAGGAATACACCTGGTTGAAGGCAAACAGCACATAGAAGGGGGTCAGGACCCGCAGGAACATGGTGCCGGTTTCCACAACCGCCGAATCGGAAACAAGAAAATCAATAATTCCGGGGGCAAAGATCAGCACCGGAGCCATCAGCACGAGGATGCAGCCAACGGAAAGCAGCAGCGCCACCGTAACGCCTTTGTTGGCCCGCTTGGGCTGCTTGGCACCCATATTCTGTCCCACAAAGGTGGTGACTGCCAAAGAAATGGACTGCACCGGCAGGAACAGAAGCTGATCCACCTTGATGTAGGCCGCCCAGCCGGGCATATAAATGGAATCGGTAAGGCCAATATCAAAATGGGTGATGTAGGATTGCACGAACACATTGGAAAAGGCGGTGACTGCCATCTGCAATGCGGCAGGCAGGCCTAATTTTAGAATCTGTTTCAGCATATCCTTATGTAGATGCAGCTTTTTGGGAGTTACCCGTACACAGCTGGTGGTACGCAGCAGAACGATCACAACCAGCACGGCACTGACAAGTTGGGAGAAAATAGTGGCAATAGCCACACCTGCCACGCCCAAGGGAATCACAAGCACCAAAAGCAGGTCCAGTCCTGTATTCAGCAGGGCACAGACCACCAGGAAATAGAAGGGGCGCTTGGAATCACCCACTGCCCGCAAAATACCGGCACCCATATTGTAAAAGAGCAGACCCGTAATACCTGCAAAGTAAATGGTAAGATAGGTGGTGGCTTCTGCCCGGTCTTTCTCATTCAGCCCCAAAATATCCAGCATTACCGGCATCAGTGCAAGACCGATCACAGTAAAAGCCACGGATAAAAGGGCGGTCAGCAGAATGGAGGTGTGAACAGCCCGGGAAACTTTTTCCTGATCACCTGCGCCATAGTGGCGGCTGATGACCACGCCTGCACCGGAGGCCAGGCCGGAGAACGCGCCAATGAGCATATTCACAATAGGCGTCACCGCACCCACAGCGGAAAAGGCAGAGGAGCTGACATAGTTGCCCACCACGAAGGTGTCCACGGTGTTATAAAGTTGTTGGAACAGATTGCCTAAAAGCAGGGGGAGGGCAAATTTCAGAAGGTGTCCCAGAATGCTGCCCCGGGTCATATCCACATCGGAGGATTTTCCACCTAAACGGCGAACACCGGACATAATTTCACTTCCTTTTTATTTTACTCGGGCTCTGTCATGGCGCAGGTAGCCTACGAAAATAGAGCAAATACTGAAGGCTTCACACAAAATGCCGCCAATGGAGAATACGAAGCAGTTATACACCAGCCACATAGGGCAGTAAACAAGACCCAGCTTGCGTACCTGCGCGGCGTTTTTCAGGGAGAAGGCATAGGTAGCGATCATCATAGACACCACCGGCAGCAGTTCGATGGCGAAGTTTGCAGGGGTGGGGGCTTTGCCAAAGACGGCAAAGGTCAGTATGTAAATGAGAACAAAGCTGGCGCAGAAGCCGTAGAACCAGCCCTTTTTCTCGGCGTGGAATTTCTCTTTATTGGAATAGACGACCGCCCGGAATACTGCCACCACATTCAGCATGGCACCGGTGGCAGAGCCTAAAAGCAGATAGTTCAGGGCAAACAGCGCACCACCGAACAGCTGCATCACGATGATCCGCTTCTGGGATTTCTGCATAAAAGACAGAATGTTCATGGTCATGCCGGCAATTCCCAGAATCTGGGCGATCAATTCTTGATGGGGCATAAGATCCCTCCTTTTTCCGACAAGAAATTATACCACACACCAAAAATGATTGCAAGCATTTGGGGGGATTTTGGATTTTTCTTGTGTTTTTTGGGGAGGAATGGTATACTGAAAACAAGCGGACTAAGGGGTGGGGAGAATGAACATTCTCTCTCTCCGTCTTCGCCTATGGCGAATCCACCTCCCTCATCAGAGGGAGGCTCTGAATAGGAGGTATTACTTATGGTATATGTAGCACCCGGTGCTGTGGTTACCGGAAAGGTAGAATTGGGCGAAAACGTGAATATTTGGTACGGCGCAGTTTTGCGTGGCGACAGCGGGGAGATCACCGTTGGAGAAGGCACCAATATTCAGGAGCATTGCATTTTACACGAAAAGACCCAGGTGGGCGCTTATTGTACCGTAGGCCACCGGGCTATCTTACACGGCTGCACTGTGGGGGAGCAGACCCTCATCGGTATGGGTTCTATTGTGCTGAACGGGGCAAAGATCGGCCCTCGTTGCATGGTGGGCGCAGGCAGCTTGGTGACGGGGAAAATGGATGCCCCGGAGGGCAGCTTGATTTTGGGCAGTCCCGCTAAGGTGGTGCGGCCCTTAACGCAGGAAGAAATGGCAGCCCTGAAAGAGGATACCATCCACTATATCCGCCTGGCCGAAGAAAGTTTATAAGGAGGATGAGATATGTATTGTCCTGAAAATGAAGAAGAATTGCAGGAAGAAAGCCTTCCTTGTGAAGAAACGCCTGCAGAAGAAGTAGTCGAAGAAGCGCCTGCAGAAGATGTGGTCGAGGAAACACCTGCAGAAGAAATATCTGTGGAAGAAGAACCCGCAGCAGAAGAAACGCAAGAACAAAAGGTAGAAGAAGTAACGGAAGAAGAACCTGCTCCGGTTGCACCCAAGAAGAAAAAAGCCTGGCCCTGGATCTTGGGAAGCATAGGCTTGCTTTTGGCGGCAGCAGTGGCCTTTTGTGTCTTTTGGGTAAATCCTTATTATGCAAAAAAGAATGCCTATGAAAAGGCAGTGGCCTACCTGGAAGAACGGGCTTTTGATGATGCCCGGGAACACTTCCGGAAGGCGGAGGACTACCTGGATGCGGCCACCTATTACGAAGACCTGCAGAATAAAGAATCTCTTTATCTAAGCGCCGTTGCAGATATGGAAGCAGGCAACTATGCCGAGGCCGGGGAAGTCTTTGACGCTTTGAGCGACTATAAAGATGCGGCCCAAAAGGTGCAGTCTTGCCTTTTGGAGTTGGCCCTTGCCAGCCTGGAAAATCACAATATGGAAGACCGGGATCGGTTTGCTCATATGATGGGGGAGACCACCTATCAGCAGTTCCTGCAGATTTACCGGGAAACCTACGCAGATTTGCAGGTGAATGCCGTTATAGAAGCAGGCCTGGCTGCCAGAGAGCAGCAGGGTTTGTGCCTTTATGACTTGGTGAAAGCAGAGCAGGAAGCCCTGGCAGCCCTGGATAACCTGCCCGGCTTTGCCGATCAGACGCTGGAAGCTTTGGTTGCCAAATACCGGGAAGGTGTGGCGCTGCAGTTTGGCGCTTGCACAGAAGGGGAAAACGGCTTTGAAAACCACGGTTTCTACACCGGTGGCTATCAGCGCGCCGCTGCCATTGAAGAACTGATGGAAAGCTATGGCCTCCTGGCAAACACCAAGGCACTGGCGGAGATGTATTCCGGCACGGCAGAAAAAATGAAAGCCTACCTGGATGTGCAGCTGGCTCTGGAAGACCATCTTTTTGATGCGCAGGAAGGAAAAGGCGCCAACGGCAAGACCTATCAGCCTTTTAAGAATCCCACCCAGGTGGCGATGGTCGTGCGATTCACCCAAAGCTTCTATAATGGTGGCAAATACTTAGGCGGTAACGAAGCCATTTTGCATATTCTGCCCGGTGAAACAGTGTATATCCCGGCGGAGAAATGGGCCAAAAAGTATGATGACCGAACTGTCACCTGGGAGATTCTGCAGGTGCAGTACGGAGAAGAACTCTGCCTGAATCCGGGCTTGTATAAGCTGCAGAGCATGGTGGTTGAGGACGTATTTTATGACCTGGAAGCCCTTGCAAAGGAGAATGTGACACCGGATAGTGTGAAGGTGGACTTCTATACAGATGGAACCGGCAGCTGGACCGAAGATGGGGTGGCTACCCGGATCGCTTACAGTGAGGATCTGATTGCCGTGGATGGCACAGACCTGCGCCTTCGCTATCTTGTTGCTCCCGGCAAGATCGTTGTGTATCAGGATTCCGGCAGCTATGTGCTGACATTAGACACACCTGCACAATAAAATAGATCGCCTGAAACGCCCGGAATTTTCCGGGCGTTTTTCTTTTTTGAAAGGTAGAAAGGGGTTGCTTTTAATCGGTAGAGGGGATATAATAAGAAAAGATTGTTATTTTGGAAAAGTATTTTCTCACAAAGGATGAATGGCTATGAACTTTGATAGTAAATGTCTCCACGAGGGCTATCGCCCCGGCAATGGCGAGCCCCGGAATATTCCGATTATTCAGTCCACCACCTTCCGCTATGCAACCAGCGAGGATATGGGCAAACTCTTCGATTTGGAGGCCTCCGGTTACTTCTATACCCGGCTTCAGAATCCCACTTCCGATGCAGTAGCCGCCCGGTTGTGCGCTTTGGAAGGGGGCAGTGCGGCCATGCTTCTGTCCTCCGGACAGCCCGCCTCTTTCTTTGCTATCTTCAATATTGCTTCCGCCGGAGATCATGTGGTTTGCTCCACCTCCATTTACGGCGGCACCTATAATCTGTTTGCGGTGACCATGAAGCGGATGGGCATCGAATTTACCTTCGTTGACCCGGACAGTTCTGAAGAAGAACTGAACGCTGCCTTCCGTCCCAACACCAAGGCTATGTTTGGCGAGACCATTGCCAATCCGGCGCTGACGGTGCTGGATATTGAGAAGTTTGCCAAGGTTGCTCACGCCCACGGTGTTCCCCTGATCGTGGACAATACCTTTGCCACGCCCTGGGGCTGTCAGCCTTTCAAGTGGGGCGCAGACATTGTGACCCATTCCACTACCAAGTATCTGGATGGTCACGCTGCTGCCGTTGGTGGTGCCATTGTGGATTCCGGCAACTTCGACTGGGACAAGTATGCAGACAAGTTCCCCGGCCTGACCACGCCCGATGACAGCTATCACGGAGTGACCTACACCAAGAAGTTTGGCCTGGGTGGGGCATATATCACCAAGGCTACCGCCCAGCTGATGCGGGACTTCGGTTCTTCTCCCGCTCCTATGAATGCCTGGCTTTTGGGTATGGGCATGGAGGCCCTGCCTTTGCGGATGGAAAAGCATTGCGCCAATGCCCTGGCCGTTGCCCAGTTCCTGCAAGACCACGAAAAGGTGGCCTGGGTCCGCTATGCAGGCCTGCCCGGTGACAAGTATTACGAACTGGGACAGAAGTATCTGCCCAAGGGCTGCTGCGGCGTGGTTTCCTTCGGCCTGAAGGCCGGTCGGAAGGGCGCAGAGACCTTTATGGCAAAGCTGGAGCTTTGCTCCATCGCCACCCACGTGGCCGATGCTAAAACCTGCATCCTGCATCCTGCTTCTGCCACCCATCGGCAGATGAACGATGCAGAATTGATTGCCGCAGGGGTGGGCCCCGATCTGGTCCGTCTGTCTGTGGGCATTGAAGATCCCGCTGATCTGATCGCAGATCTGCGGCAAGCTTTGGAGGCTGTGGAATGAAGTACAATTTTGACAATCCCATCAATCGGTGGAAAACCGATTGCGAAAAATACGATACCATCACCCAAAACGGCTACCCTGCGGATATGATTCCTCTGTGGGTGGCGGATATGGACTTTTCCGTGCCGGATTGCGTGAAGGATGCCATGCACAAGGCGGTGGATCGGGGCATTTTCGGCTACAGCCTGCCCGGCAACAGCTTCTACGAAGCGGTGGAAAATTGGTTCTCCCGGCGCTACGGCTGGAAGGTGGACCGCTCCTGGATCATTCAGACTCCCGGCGTGGTTACTGCGCTGTCTGCCGCTATCCGCACCGTCACCGAGCCTGGTGACGCGGTGCTGATCCAGTCCCCGGTGTATCACCAGTTCTTCAATGTGATCAACCGGAACGGCCGCTGTTTGGTGGAAAACGAGCTGCACTACGAAGATGGAAAGTATTCTATTGATTTTGCCGACTTTGAGGAAAAAATCAAGGAAAATAAAATCAAATTGTTCATTCTTTGCAGTCCGCACAACCCGGTCTGCCGGGTTTGGACGCCCGAAGAACTGCAAAAGCTGGGCGCCATCTGCAAGAAGTATGGCGTAACGGTGATGAGCGACGAAATCTACTGCGATTTCTTCTCTCCCGGCTATAAGCACACCCCCTTTGCGGTGGCTTGCCCCGATATGGTGGAGAACCTGATGGTCTGCACCTCTCCCAGCAAGGGCTTTAATATTGCCGGTCTGCAAATCTCCAACATTTTCATTCCCGGGGAAGCCCTCCGGGCAAAGTTCCGCCAGACCATCGACATCGTTGGCTATAACGAGTGCAACTATATGGGTATGATCGCCTGCCGCGCTGCTTACACCGAAGGCGAGGAATGGCTGGAAGCCTGCAAGGCCTATATTTGGGAAAATGCGCTGTATATTGAGAATTTTATCAAGGAGCGCTTGCCTCAAATCCGCATCGTTGAGCCCCAGGGCACCTATCTTCTGTGGCTGGACTGCTCCGGCCTGGGCCTGACTCCCGCAGAGCTGGAAGATCTGCTCCTGCACAAGGCCAACATTTGGCCCGATATGGGCACCAAGTTTGGCGAAAAGACCGGCCAGTTCATTCGCCTGGCTTTGGCCTGCCCCAAGGCCACCGTTGAAGAAGCAATGTGCCGTTTGGAAAGAGCAGTCAATGCTCTTTGCCCTGCAAAATAAGTAGTAAAGAGGCCTACCATGAAAATTGGGTATGATAACGAATTATATATCCGCACCCAGTCGGAAAATATCCGTAAGCGGATTGACCAGTTTGGTGGCAAACTGTACCTGGAATACGGCGGCAAGCTGTATGATGACTACCACGCTTCCAGAGTGCTGCCCGGTTTTGAGCCGGACAGTAAGCTGAAGATGCTCCTGGAAATCAAGGAGAAGGTGGAAGTGGTCATTGCCATCAATGCCGACGATATTGAGAAGAACAAAATCCGGGGTGACCTGGGTATTACCTACGACCGGGATGTGATCCGGCTCATCGAGATTTTCCGGGGCTTTGGCTTGTATGTCAGCTCTGTGGTGCTGACCCGGTACGCGGAGCAGAGCTTGGCAAAGGCTTTCCAGACCCGGCTGGAGGGAATGGGCATCCGGGTGTACCATCACTATGCCATTGAAGGCTACCCCGGTAATATTCCCCACATCGTCAGCGACGAAGGCTACGGCAAGAATGAGTATATTGAGACGACCCGGGAATTGGTGGTAGTCACCGCTCCCGGCCCCGGCAGCGGCAAGCTGGCCACCTGTCTGAGCCAGCTCTATCACGAACACAAGCGGGGAAGAAAGGCAGGCTATGCCAAGTTTGAAACCTTCCCCATTTGGAATCTGCCCCTGAACCATCCGGTAAACCTGGCCTATGAAGCGGCAACGGCTGACCTTAAAGATGTGAATATGATCGACCCCTTCCATCTGGAAGCCTACGGTCAAACCACCGTCAACTACAACCGGGATGTGGAAGCATTCCCCGTGCTGGTTGCCATTTTTGAGCAGATTTTGGGTTACTGCCCCTATAAGTCTCCCACAGATATGGGGGTCAATATGGTGGGCAACTGCATCATAGACGACGAAGTGACCCGGCAGGCCTCCTGCCAGGAGATCATCCGCCGGTACTACACCGCCCTCTGCGATCAGAAGCAGGGCAAGGCGGAGAATGCCCAGGTGCTGAAGCTGGAACTGCTGATGAAAAAGGCAGGCGTGACAGAAACCCAGCGCCGGGTGGTGGCTCCCGCCCTGGAAAGAGCAGAGCAGTGCGGCAAGCCTGCGGCAGCCATGGAACTGCCTGACGGCAAAATTGTTACCGGTAAGACTTCCGACCTTTTGGGAGCATCTGCAGCATTGCTGCTGAACGCCCTGAAGGAGCTGGCAGGCTTGGAGGATGCTGTCCATCTGATCGCTCCCTATGTCATTGAGCCCATTCAGCGGCTGAAGGTAGAGCATTTCGGCAACCGGAATCCCCGGCTCCACACCGATGAGGTGCTTTTGGCTCTGTCCATCTGCGCCACCACCGATCCCAAGGCAGAAAAGGCTATGGCACAGCTTGGAAAGCTCCGTGGCTGCGAAGTGCACTCCTCTGTCATTCTTTCCTCTGTGGATGAAATGACTTTCAAACGGCTGGGTATCAATTTGACCTGCCAGCCTCGGTATAAGGCGTAACCGCGGACTTACAGAACAACAGAAAAGAGGAAAACATATGGCAATTTTATCTCCCTCCATTTTGGCTGCAGACCCTATGAATATGCAAAAGGACTTGGAAAATGCTGCCCAGGCCGGAGCGAAATGGCTTCATATCGATGTAATGGACGGCTTGTTTGTTCCTAATCTGTCCTTTGGGTATTCCACTGTGAAGGCAGTGAATGGCATTTCTGATTTGGTGCTGGATGTGCATTTGATGATTGAAAAGCCTATCCGGTATGTGGAGCATTTCTGCAAGGCCGGCGCGGATATCCTCACCATTCATGTGGAAGCAGATACCCCTGAAAATACCAAGGCTGCTTTGGAGCAGATCCGGGCCATGGGCGTGAAGCCCGGCATCGTCTTAAAGCCCAAGACCCCCGCAGAAGCCTTAGCACCTTACCTGTCTATGGTGGATTTGGTGCTGGTGATGACGGTAGAGCCCGGCTTTGGCGGCCAGAAGTTTATGGCAGATATGATGCCGAAAGTACAAAAGCTGCGTGCTATGCTGGATGAAGTGAATCCCTCCTGCTACCTGGAGGTGGACGGTGGCGTGGATCTTACCACCGGGGAAATCTGTAAGGAAAACGGCGCCAATGTGCTGGTGGCCGGCTCTGCCTTCTTTGGTAGTGCCGATCGCCCTGCATTCGTAAAATCCATCGAAGCCTGATACATAAAAATAGGAACGAATTTCGTTGAAGTGATAAAAGAATGGTAGGCACTTTCGTGCCTACCATTCTTTTATCGCCTCATGATCCACATAGTGCTTTTCTGTTTCCGGTTTATGCCATCGTCTCCAGCATGCTAAGGGTCACTTCATAGTTACAAGGTTTCTTTTCTGCAAAGTTTTTGTATTCTGCTTTCATATATTGGCCCATCCTTCGTATCTCGTTGCCGGAACTTCCTGCAATATGAGGGGTCAAGATGCAGTTGGGCAGGCTATAGAGGGGGCTGCCTTTTTCCGGAGGTTCCGGTTCGGTTACATCCAAAATTGCCGTCAGATCCAGGCGGCTTCGCAGCACACGGATAAGATCATCCTCTACTACCTGGGCACCTCTGCCGGTATTCAGGAAGGTAGCATACGGTGGCATCGCACTGAACTGGGCATAGCCAAGCATCCCCTTGGACTGTGCATTGTCTGCCAAGTGATTGGAAACGACCTGGCATTGCCGGAAAATCGTATCCAAGTCGCATTTGGTGACACCCAATTCTGCCGCCTTCTCCTCTGGCAGGAAGGGGTCAAAGACCAGCACATGCAGGTCGTGGCTTTTCAGAAGCCTGATTACCAGTTTGCCGATCATACCTGCGCCGATAATGCCAACGGTTACGCCGTAATTTCCGGGAAAACCTGCATGGCAGGTTCTTGCCGAAGCAATGTCTGTGTAGCGCATTACCTTAAAGAAACCTTTGTTGGCCAAAAGAATTTGGGCCACGGTATACTCTGCCACCGGCACAGCATTGGCTGCCCAAGCGGAAAAGACCTTTACGCCGCAGGCAAGGAAAGGACGGGCGAAGGTTTGCACTGTACCTGCGGCATAAAACACGGCTTTCAGCCGGGGCAAGTAAGCTTTTATTTCTGCTTCCGTAAACTGGGGCATCCCCCAGGTAGAAAAAATGACTTCCACATCCCGGAAGAGGTCAGGGTCCTGCAAAAGATTTGCTTTTACAATATACCGGCGCATCCGTGCCGTATACATTTTTTGCGGTCTGTTCGTTTTCGCACAAATAAATCCAGTTCATTTTGCAATCTCCTTCAGTGCGGCTGCTTCGGTGTTCAACGAGACCAGTTTGCCATCGGGCATAAATTCCAGAAGAAGTGTCTTTTCTGCGCCAAAACAGGAAAGGTAGGTTTTCCATTCTGTTTTCCCTTCCCGCAGGAGGCGTTTTTCTCCTGCCTTCCAGTGGAAAACGTGCAGGTGGACAGTATAGGGGGAGAGCAATTTGGCATAGGCCAAGTTTTCTTCTGCCGATTTATATTGGTCCGGTTGCCAGTACATACGAAAATGGGGGGAATTTACTGCAAGCATCAGTTCCAGCGCCCCGTCCTTTTGATTTGTGTATGTGCTGCTGTGGCACTCCATACATAAAATACACCCTTCTTTTTCGGCTATAACTGCCGCCTCTTTGCAGATGGCAAAAAGGGCGTCGCGCTGTGCTTCGGTGTATGCTTCGCTGTCTTTATCTCCGCACCACACACGCACAATGTCCGTCCCCAATGTCTTGGCAGCCCGGATATAAGCAGGCAGTTCCCGCAAAGGGGTAACGCCAAGCCGGAAATAGGTGCCGTAGGAACAGCATTCTATGCCGAAAGCCTTTTGGAGAGCGGCAATTTCCGCTGCTCTGTCTGGGGGACAGTGTATGTCACTGCCCCATTCAATGCAGGTAAGACCACATTGCTGCATTGCCTGCAGGATATCCCGGGGACTTTCTCCCCGGAAGGAAACAGAAACCAGGCCCAATGTATGTTTCATTGTGAACCTCCCTCTGGTTACAGACATTGAATCTGTGCCTTGACGGTCAGATTGCCTGTACCTTGACAATGCAGACAGATGCGGTAGAGCCCATCGGTCTGCCAGGCAGACTGCAACTTGCTGTCACCCCGGAAATCTTGCCATTGTACCGTACAGGCGCAGGAGGGTAAAAGCAAATATTTTTCTCCGAGAATCACCTGCATCCCGGAAACCCGTGGCTTTAGGTGCGTGATGAAATGGGCTTCGACGGTGTTGCTTTCTGCCTTGAAAGAAAAGCGGTCTGTGATACAAACGCCGTTATCCGAAATTTCAATTTGCCGAACCGCATCCAGAAGGCCTGCTTGTTCCGGGTATGCTCTTGCGTAGGAAACGGTGGCAGTTTGTCCCTGCACGGCAAAATGGTCTGCCCGGTATTCTTTGCCGGGTAGTTGCTCCGCACGGTTGATCACAGGCAGGTTATGCCAGCCGGACCGGTTCGTCCAAATATGGTAGCGATGGGCAGGATGGAAGGTACGGCCCGTGTATATGCCGCAGCCAGGGTCTACCAAAACAGGCTCTCCTTTGTGGTAGACAATGCAGCTGCCCACATCGTTATGGTTGTGACTTTCGTCGTTGTGACCGCCCTTGACGGCATAGTACCAATCCCCTTGGCGGATAAAGGCATTTTGCAGATCCGGCAAAACATAGGTATTTTCCGGAGGAACGGGGGCGCAAGAATCGATCGCTTTTGCATAAACAAGAGAATACAGCAGATCTTTAATGCCTATGCCCCGACGAAAGATCAAAGGTCCGCGGCTGCGCTTAAGTTCTGCAGCTAAGGCGCAGAAAGAGGCATCTGCGGTACGCACACCGAAAACATACAGAGCGTAATCTGGAATGAAATCTGTCAGTCTGGCACTGCTGTCTGCAAAACTTACGAAGCGGACACCGGAAATGTGGGCTTTTACCGCATAGTGACCGATACGATGGAGTTTTTCGTCTTTGAAGAAGTCCACTTTACCGCCGGAGGCAACATAGAGCTGGTCGCAGAAGGCGAGAAGTTTTCCGCCGGCCTTTGTCCAGTATGTAGCCCCTTCGTCGCAGCCTCCGTCCTCTGGCATGGAAGCATAATAGTGGGCAATTTCCTGTAGCATATATTTTAGACCGCATGCAAAACGAGGACGATCCATAGGGGTCAGCAAAAAAACAGTCAGTACATTAGACAAAATCCAAGGATTCCAGTTATTGACTTTGCTCCCGTCATTTCCCATCCAGAAGTAATTTCTGTGGGTCAGATAAGGGGTGACGATCCGCCGCTCCAGTTCATAGGTGATCCGGGCGGAGATGCCGTAGCAAAAGGCTTCCAGTTCCTTTCCAAGGATGCTATGCACCACCGCTAAAAGTTCGGCTGTTTCCGCAGCAAACAGGTCGATATAAGGCTCGGCGACATCGGGGATGCTCTTGCGGGGCACATGAAAATCCCTGTGTGCGGAAACGCCCCAGTAGGATTCTTCGCAAATGGCAAGAATGCCATCGCAGATGTCCGGCAAAAAGCGGCCCTCATACTCGGCAAGTTCTCCCAAAAATAGGCAGATCAATCCATGGCGGCGGGCAAAATGGGGCGTTTCCTGAGCAAGTCGGTCTCCCTCTGCTTCAAACGCTCGGTATTGCGTCGCCCGGATCAGCGGCCAGGTATAGCCAAGATACGCCTCTGCGGTTTGAATGTACGCCGGCGGAATCGCCTGCTCCCAGAAGTCCCGCTCTGAAGCCTTCGGGAACAGAGGCTTTTCAAAGGCTATGTCGGCAATATGGTTCTCTTTCAACCATCGTCTAAACATAGGATATACTCCTTATTTCCTAAGTAGTTTTGTCAGAGGCTTTTCTATCCCTCTGCGGAATAATTTAACGATAAAGCTCACCAGAAAGGCAGAGATAAGGGTTCCTTCCCGGATTCCAATCAGTGTGCCATTAAAGAGCAAAAGAGACAACCCAGCAGAAAACGCCACCCAGCAAACATCAAACACCACCTTTGTGGTGCTGAAGTCCTTCTTCACGGTTTCGCTAAGGGCTTTGACAAAGGCCTCAGCCGCATTCAAAATTACATCGGCAATTACACTTAGCGCAAAGCCAAAGGCCAGCACTGTGCTGCCGCCCAATACAAGAAGCAGTCTCACCCCATACGCCTCATTTGGAAGCAATTGCGCCAGCCACATTCCAAGGTCGGTGAAATATCCAAATAGAACGGAAAGTGGCAGCTGCAACAGCGAGATTGGCTTAAAGTGACGGCGCTGGAGAAGGATCTGCCCCAGTAAAAAAGTGCAGTTGGAAAAAAATACCCATGTGCCAAAGGAGACAGATGTATATTTCAGACTCATTACATTTGCAACAGAAGAGATGGGGGAGATTCCCAAACCTGCATGCTTTGTCAGCGCAATACCCAATCCTATAAAAAACAAGGATACCACAAAAAGACCATACCGCTTAACTGTTTCCATCTACAAAAACTGCCCTTCTTTTTTATTTTATCATAAAGCATTTTTGCAGTAGATGCTATGCTGATACAGCTTAATACTATGTAAATCTTGCAAATTTCAAAAAATGTATTACAATAAATTAGGAGGTGATAGCATGGAGAGAATCGTAAGGGAAATCTACTTTTCCATGGAAACAGACACGAAAATGCAACATTTTCATAACTGCCACCAAATTGTATTGGTTTTGGAGGGGCAGGTTGAAATTTGCGTAAATGGCATATCTTTGTATGCATCCGAAGGAGATGCGATTATCTTCAGCCGTCAGGAAAACCATTCTGTCCGTATTCTGTCAGAAGCATATCAACGCTATGTTTTGCACATTGCCCCCAATATTGCAAATCAGAACGGACAAGCCTATTCTCTTTTGACGGACCGGCCGGCCGGTTTTTGTAATATTATCAATGTTTGCCGGTATATGGACGATTTGATCGGCATCTGTAAAGGGATTCTTCGTGAGCGGGAAAATCAGAGAACGCTGGCAGAGGAAATGGAGCAACTTCTTGTCAAACAACTGCTAATCCTTTTGTGTCGGTGCGCTCCGGTGCAATTTGAAGGTTTCCGAGACAGTGTAGTAACCAAAATCAAGAGCCAGTTTGAAAAGTACTGTAGCAAACCCTATACGCTGGCTGCCCTTGCCCGGGAATATAGCATTAGTGTTTTCTCCCTATCCCACCGGTTTCGGGCAGTGACAGGTGTTTCGGTTATGGAGTATTTGCAGGCATGCCGTATGGCGCAGGCAAAGCAACTGCTTGCCTATACGGACAAGCCTGTTGGGGAGATTGTGGAACTTTGCGGCTTTTTGGATAACAGCAATTTCAGCCGTACATTCAAAGCGCTTAACGGCATTTCTCCATCGGCTTTCCGCAGAAAGTATGGTGTCGGCATATAAAAAGCGAAGGACAATGGAAAATGATAATCGTAAGCAAATGACGCATACTATTCCCGGAGGGATGTGTATGCGCAAGGAAAAAGAAGAAAAGCCACTGTCGGAAGAAATAATGGACCCCAAGCCGCCTATTATAAAGTCGGGGCATATGGAAAACAGACGAAACAGAGCATAAAGCATATTTTTGATCGTCGGCGAAGCCAACACTACAATTGTCCATTATCCATTAACCCAAGAAAAAAAGAGGATGCACATCGTGCATCCTCTTTTTTTCTTGGGTTTATTAGCCTTCTGCGCGCATCTGAGCGAAGCACTCGCTGCAGTATACGGGACGGTCGGACTTGGGCTCGAAGGGAACCTTTGCCTCGCCGCCGCA
>JAZRUE010000064.1:0-3051 GCA_045652345.1 Faecousia sp.
GGCCTCCCAAGGCTGCATCGATCCGCCAATCTGGGATGCGTTGTAGGTCTTGCCCTGATACTCAATGTACCAGGTGGCAGTTAGATTTGTGCCGGTGGCCTTCACGGTATAGATTGCAACACTATATTTCGAATAGTAGTGGCTTTGGGGTTGCATGGTGTTGACCGGTCCTTCCGGCGCAGCCAACGCAGGCACTGCCAACATACCGCACAATAGCACTATCAGCAATAAAGAGATCACTTTTTTCATCGTTATTCTCCTTTTTTCTTTTTCAGAATGATTACCGTTGCAGTAATGGCAGCAGCAAAGCAAACCAATGCCACCAACAGAATTTTGATCCAGGTGTTGTTACTCTGCTCCGCATTATGACCGGGTTCAGGCGTGGTTTCTGCAGGTGTCGTTTCTGGATTGGTTTCACGGTCGCCGATCACATAATTGCAGGTGGTGCATTTGCCATTTGTCACATCATGCTGCATTTTCGTTTCGTCCAGAACTTGATTACAAGTAGTGCATACGCGCCAATGGTAGTCATCATCTATGCCCCATACATCGGAAGGCGTGTGTCCCAGTGCGCCAACGGCCACACTCATGGTATTGGGTATCTGGTTTTTTGCTTCAGCATCAGTGAAACGATTGTTACAACCGCTGCAGGCATAATATTCAATATTTCCCTCTTCCAGACAAGTGGCCGGAGTCTGTGGAACTTTCGTCAGTTCGTGGGTATGATTTTTGGCAGGTGCAATGATATAACCGCAATCTTTACAGGTTTGAGGGGTGGTATTTGTTGCTGCCGGGCCGGGATTGTGTTTCTCAATTGCGCTGGTAGCCTTGCAATCTGCACAGATCCAAGCATGTCCGGTAGCGTCCTGATACAAATAAGTAGGGCTCCAGCGGTGATCTTCCGTGTCACAATGGGCACCGCAGAGTTTACAGGGGTGGTAGTGGTACATATCTCCTCTGGCCACCCATTTGGAGGTATCGGGGACGTGGTACTCTTCACTGGCTTTTATGTAGGCATAGCCGCAGACGGAGCAAACGCCGTCTTTCTCACAAGTGGCTACACCGCCCTTGTGGGCCTCTGCAAAGAAGATCTCGTCACAGCCGGTGCAGTTTTTGTAATGCTGACCGCTGTTCCATGACCAATCCATATATACATGGGCATGGTTGTCCTCCAGCGCCGGGAAGGTGAATTCCACGATCAAAACTGTCCCGTATTCCAGGCTGCAGGATGCTGCCTTTCCGTTGACTCTGGCCTCCGCATAGGGCGCAAAGGCATACCCGGTTTTGGGCTGGAGGGAAATGGCGAATTGGTACGGCACACCATAGCGGAACGTGTTGTCGGGATCCATATACTGCTCGGTGGTCATGTCCGTCCAATGGATTCCGTTGATCACGTCCGGCAGATCGATCATGGTGGTGTATTTATAATAGCCTGTTTCTATTATGGGATAGGTGGGCTTGTTGCCGTATACGGGCTCGGGAATGGTTAGATCCACGCTGCGGATCCAGCTTGAAGGAATGGTGATGGGATATGCCACATACACCATTGCCGGTGCAATGTACTCAAAGGCTTTGGTAGCGGTGCAGGCAGCGCCGTTGACAGTCACATTCACATTGGGGGTTTTGTCGTCAATACTGGCGAACCGGTAGCCGTCCTTTGCCTCTACCCAAAGATAAACATAGTAGCTGTGGCCACCCTGGATTTTCTCGCCGGGTTCCAGAAATTTGTTTGTACTTCTATCCTTCCAATCAATGCCGTGGATGGTATAGCCGGTGCCGCAGGTGGCGGTGGTGGTGGGGGCTTTTCCGGGATCCGGAAGCTCCATGGTGATGGTCAGATTCTTAAGCTCAGTAGCGGCCTGGACAGACATGGGAAGCAGAGCTGCCACCAGCATTGCCATAACCAGTAAAAGCGTAAATGCTTTTTTCATAGATAACGCCTCATTTCTTTTTCTTCTTCAGAATGATTACTGTAACAGTAATGGCGGCAGCAAAGCTGACCAGAGCCACCAGCAAAATAGGTAACCAATCATTCTTTTTCTGCGGTGTTTTCACAGCAGGTTCTTCAGTGGGGGCGGTTACATCTGCCTCGATTCCATAGCCGCAGGAGGTACACTTCCCATTTTTTATTTCGTGAACCATCTTTGTTTCATCCAAAACGGTTTGACATAGCTGGCAACTACGCCAATGGAATTCCTCATCCGTCCCCCAATCGTCTGATGTTTCATGAACCAGATAGGGAATAATCACATTGGTGCCTTCTGGGAGTCGCTTCATGCCTTCTTTATCTGCGAACAGAGCACTACAGCCGGAGCAAGCATAATGCTCTATGGTGCCGGTAGCCAGGCAAGTCGCCGCTACATAAGGCATGTGGGTCAATTCATGGATGTGGTTCTTTGCAGGTTGAATCACATAGCCACAGACGGTGCAGGTCTGCGCCGTGGTTTCCGTAGCTTCCGGGCCGGGAGTGTGATCCTGCGCATCGCAATGAGCACCGCAAAGTTTGCAAAGGTGGGCGTGATACAAATTACCGCAAGCAGTCCACTGGCTTGTGTCAGGGGTGTGATTTTCTGTAGTCTCCAGATAGGCGTAGCCGCAAACAGTACACGTGCCTTCCGCGGTACAGGTAGCTGCGCCGCCCACATGGTCTTCCGAAGTTAAGAAGTCGCCACAGCTGGTACAAGCCTTATAGTGGTAAGCACCGGTGCTGCGCCAGGAAGATGGCGTGTGGGTATGAGAAGGTGTTACGGGTGTTGTGCTAGTCGGTTCTGTAGACTTCGGAGCCTCTGTTGTTTCCAGTTCTTCTGGTGCGTTCTGGGTGGGGCCAAATGTGTAACTAAGTTCAATCACCTGCTTGGGGTCTTGCTCATAAGCCTTGTTGATATAAGGCGGCAGATCGCCATTGATGGCAGCGCCCAACTTGGGATTGCCCGATGCGTCTGTTTGGAACTGATACCCGGATTTGGCGCTTAGCCAAATGGACACGGTGTAACGCTTGCCTTCCTGGAATTTGTCCGTAGTCTTTACGATCTTTCCGGATTCATCTGTCCA
>JAZRUE010000065.1:0-83009 GCA_045652345.1 Faecousia sp.
GATTTGTCAAAAACAAAAGCGGCGGGTCACCAAGGACCGGTTTGCCAGTATCCGTACCGGTATCCAGATGCTGGAAAGGGACAGCGACCTGCCCATCTCCGCCATTGCAGATGCCTGCGGCGTCAGTGAATGTTACTTCCGACGGCTGTTTCAGGAATACAGTGGCGAAGGGCCTATGCGCTTCCGGCAAAGAATGCGGATCGAACGGGCAAAGCAGCTTCTTCTTTCCGACGAGCGGTACACCGTTTCGGAAATTGCCCAGGAGTTGGGCTTTTCCGATGTGTACCATTTCAGCAAAACCTTCAAAAAATACTGCGGCCAGTCCCCTACCCGTTTCTTATCCGCCCCATCCCCGGAAGAATCCTGACTCCACAAAAAAACGCCCAAGCATCTTTTGGATGCTTGGGCGTTTGCCTTTTCTTATTTTTTAAATTGGGGGCCGTAGGCAGCGCAGGCACGGTAATCCTGGCCTTCCTTGTCCATACCGAAGGCATTCCATGCCGCAGGACGGAAGATCTTATCTTCCGGAACGTTGTGCATAGATACAGGAATGCGGAGCATAGAGCAAAGGGTGATCAGGTCAGCGCCGATGTGGCCGTAGGAGATCGCGCCGTGGTTGGCACCCCAGCAATTCATCACATCATAGGCAGACTTGAAGTTGCCTTCCCCGGTCACTCTGGGAGCAAACCAAGTGCAGGGCCAGGTGTAGTCAGTCCTCTTCCACAGAGTATCGGAAACTTCTGCGGGCAGATCAACGGTCCAGCCTTCTGCGATCTGCAGAACGGGGCCAAGACCCTTTACCAGGTTCAGACGGATCATGGTAGCAGGCATTTCCGCCTTGGTTTCAAACCGGGAGGAGTAGCCGCCGCCGCGGAAGTAGCCCAGGTCCGCATAGTTCCAAGTAGAATTGTCAGTAACGGCCTTCTGGTCGGCCTCGGTCATTTCATACCAGGGCTTCATCACAGCATTGCCGTTTTCATCCTTCACAGCACCATTGGCATCCAGGCAGCAAGCACCGGAGTTGATCAGGTGGATCACACCGTCTGCTTCCTTGGCCTTGCCCTCCACATCATAGCCGGTGACACGCTTAATAGCATCACCGCTCCAGTAAGTACGGACGTCAGCAAACATCTGGGCCCGGTTGGTCAGCAGTTTGCCAAAGAGCATACCCAAGCCATTGAGAACGTCGTTTTCCGTTGCCAGGATGTAGGGCTCTCTTGCACCGTTCCAGTCAAAAGAAGTGTTCAGAATGGATTCAGGGAAGTCACAGTTGGGATAGAAGTCGGTCCACTGTCTTTGACCCTGGAAGCCGGCAGCGATGGCATTGTGGCCTACCATTTCTTCTTCACAGCCCTTGGGAAGGTCGGGGTTGCCGTTCATCAGATCCTTGATAATGACAGCCATCTTGACGACGAATTCCCAGTCTGCATCCTTCTGCTCACGGGTCTTCTGCAGGTTTTCGGGGTTCTTATCGAAACCTTCGATGCAGTTTTCCTTGGTCCACTTCAGAGCCTTCTGGTATTCTTCTTCATTGTAAACGCCCTCGGTCATTCGACGGATGATCTCCACCTCGTCAACGGATTCCACCCGCATACCCAGGTAGTCTTCAATGAAGTTGGTGTCAATAATAGAGCCGCCGATGCCCATACAGATAGAGCCGATCTGCAGGTAGGACTTGCCACGCATGGTAGCGCAGGCAACGGCTGCACGGCCAAAGCGGAGGAGCTTTTCCTTTACATCTTCGGGAATGGAGGTGTCGTCGCAATCCTGCACCTCGTGGCCGTAAATGCCAAAGGCAGGCAGACCCTTCTGGGCGTGGGTAGCCAGCACGGATGCCAGGTACACTGCACCGGGACGCTCGGTGCCATTGAAGCCCCAAACGGCCTTGATGGTGTCCTTCTCCATATCCATGGTCTCTGCGCCGTAGCACCAGCAGGGGGTAACGGTCAGGGTAATGTCTACGCCTTCCTTGCGGAACTTATCTGCGCAGGCAGCAGCTTCGCCTACACGACCGATGGTCGTATCAGCAATGACCACCTTTACGGGCTCGCCATTGGAATATCTCAGATTTTCTTCAAAAAGCTTGGCGGCACTTTTTGCCATATTCATAGTCTGCACTTCCAGGGATTCCCGAACCCCCAGAACACCCCGTCTGCCATCGATGGTGGGACGGATACCAATTACGGGATAATCGCCTACAAGTCTGTTTTTAGCCATAACATTACCTCCAAAATTTTATTTCAAAAATACTTCAATAACAGGAACGATCGCATCCGGCTTGATGGTGGGCAGAAGGAAGATCTTTTCCATTTTGTTGCAGGCAAAGCCGGCCTGGGGATCGTACTTCAGTTCGCTTCCGTCATGGAGAAACTGGGCATATTTCACCTTACCTTCCAGGCAGGGCATATACAGGGTCTGATAAGGGTATTCCAGTAGGTGGATGTACAGCCGCTTGCCGTCTTCGCTCTGAGTCAGGCGGCAGCCGTTGGGGGCAGTAAATTCCGGCTCTGCCATAGTACAGCCGTAAATGGAGCGGCTGTTATATTTCATCCATTCGGCAAAGGCAGCCAGCGCATTGTCTGCCCGCTTGTCAAAATAGCCTCTGGCGGTGGGGCCCACATTCATCAAAAGATTGCCGCCGAAAGAAACCGTCTTGACCAGCATGGAAATCAACTGTTCGGGGGATTTCCAGGTCATCTCATCCCGGTGATAGCCCCAGCTGCCGGAGAAGGTCTGGCAGGCTTCCCAAGTCACCAATTCTCCGGTTTCCTTGTGCTTGACCCATTCTTCCGCCTGGAGTTGCTCCGGAGTCCAGATGTCGCCTTCCAGACCAGCCCGGTCATTGAGGATCACACCGGGCTGCAATTCCCGCGCCATGGCAAACAGTTTTTCTGCTTCCCAAACCTCTTTGGTCTTGGGCTGCATCCAGTCTTTTGTGTAGGGCGTGTGCCAAATATCATAGGACGCATCGTAGGAGAAGTCAAACCACAGAATGTCGATCTTGCCGTAGTTTGTCAGCAGTTCTCTTACCTGGTTGTGCATATATTCCACATAGACCTTCATATCCCGCTTTTCGCTGACCTCCCGGGCATTGGGAAGATCACGCAAGGGGTGGATGGGGTCGATGGTGAATTCCGGGTGATGCCAGTCGATGAGGGAGTAGTAAAGGCCCACTTTCAGGCCCTCCGCCCGAAAGGCTTCCACATATTCTTTCACCAAGTCCCTGCCAAAGGCAGTGTTGGTGATCTTGAAGTCTGTATATTGGCTGTCAAACATACAGAAGCCTTCGTGATGCTTGGTGGTCAGCACCGCGTACTTCATGCCGGCTTCCTTGGCTTTTTTTGCCCACTGTTTGGCATCAAACAGATCCGGGTTGAAGAACTCGAAATATTTATCGTATTCTTCGTTGTGGATCATTTCGTAGCTTTGAACCCACTCGTGGCGAGCAGGAACAGCGTACAAGCCAAAATGGATAAACATACCGAACCGGTCCTTTACGAACCACTCGGTGTTTCCCGGGGTAGGTCTTCTTTTATAACTTGACATTCCATATCCCTCCGTATAAAATGGGTATATTCCAATATTATAGTAACAAATGCCCCCTTGAAACGCCATGTATTATTACATTTAAAATATGGAGATTTCTATATGTCCGTTCATCACAACAGCCTTCTGTGCGCCACCACGGAAGCTTTTACCCTTTCCATCACCGCCGACGGAAACGCCTTCTGCAATACCGACTGGCGGGCAACAGAGGCTTCTCCCCCCTACACCCGGCTTTATTACATCGTGGACGGGGCCGGAGAGATCGAAACTGCCCAGGGAAGGCTTACTCTAAAAAAGAACCATCTGTATCTTTTACCCATCGGCCACTTCTTCTCCCATTGGTGCGAAGACCATATGCAGCAGCTGTACTTCCACGTGAACCTGACCAATTCTTATGGGGCAGATATCCTTCGGGGGATCAACAAAGTCCTTTCCAAGAAAGTAGACCCCGGCTATATCCAAAAGCTTCTGTCCCTTTTTGAAACAGACAATTTTGTTGCCCGTGGCTACCTGAAAACCCTTTTGCAGGCAGATATCTTTACGCTGCTGTTTGAAGACGGCATTACCATTCAAAACAAGCAGCTTTCCGTCCCGGTGCAAAAGGCCCTTGCTTTCATTGAAGAAAAGCTTTCCGCCTCTTTGTCTGTAAAAGATGTAACAGAGCAGGTTGCTGTTCCCGGGGTTACCCTGTGCAGCAAATTTAAGGCGGAGATGGGTATTTCCATCGGCAAGTACATTGACTCTCTGGTGATGCACCGGGCGGAAGTTCTGCTGATCAACACCACCCTGCCCCTTTCGGACATCAGCGAACAACTGGGTTTTTACGACCAATTCTATTTCTCCCGGCGGTTCAAAGAAATGTACGCCGTACCACCCCTCAAGTACCGCAAAAACCACCAAACAGCCAAATAAAAAGCACCACCCAACTAATATGGGACCCAAAAGCGTCTAACTTTTGGGTCCCATATCACAACCAGGGTGGTGCTATTTGATAATGCTTATGGGATTTTGATATTTTCCCAACTATCCAAAGTCTCCCAAACGTCAATGCCCATTCCGTTATGTACCACAGTGCCGTTTGCCTTCAATCCCATAGAACATTGACCGCCTGCGCTGATGGCTACAATGTCCTGCCAGCCTCCCACAGCGCACTCGTAGAAAAAGTTTTCTCCAACCGCTACAGCGGCGCCATCCGCTTTTAATCCGATGGTGTGACCGGAACCCGCACTAACAGCCACGATGTTACGCCAGGAGCTTACATTGCACTGACCCATATCGTTCCATCCGGCAGCCACTACCGTACCGTCTGCCTTTAGACCCACCGTGTGAGCATAGCCCGCACTAATGGCCACGATATCCCGCCAGGCGCTTACATCGCACTGGCCATCATCATTGCATCCCGTGGCCACCACCGTACCGTCTGCCTTTAGGCCCACCGTGTGGTATTCGCCCGCGCTAATGGCCACGATATCCCGCCAGGCACTTACATCGCACTGTCCATCATAATTGTTTCCCGTGGCTATCACCGTGCCGTCTGCTTTTAAGCCTACAATGTGGCTATAGCCTGCACTGATCGCAACAATATCGCTCCAAAGACTGGCATCACACAGCTCTGAAAATTTCTCTCCGGCACCCACCACTGTGCCATCTGCCCTCAATCCAACAATTTGGCCCCATGATGCACTGATTGCTATTATGTTTTGCCAGGAATCCACAGCCTGCTGTGTAGCAGGGCTGTTTTCCGCGGTCATCACACTGCCGTTTGCTTTTAGCGCTACAACGCCACTGGCGCTGATCGTATGGCGATCTGCGATGCTGTCCCAAAGGGTCCTCGATTTTGTTCCGGCATCGCGGTAATCCGCAATGCCATAAAAAGCCATAGCAGCCTCTGCTTTTTTTCCACTGGCCTCCAGTTGCACAGCAGCATCATATCTGCTTTTATAAAGTGCATCCTCGCACTGGCCTTTTTTCTCTTTGCTGTCTCTGTGCTTTCCAAGTGCTTTAAAAGAATCGATCGCTTCCTTGTATTTTCCGGCGTTCATAAGCGCAACAGCGCTATCGTATTGGTCATCCAAAATGCCGGTGTAGCATTCCTGGATTTTCTGCTCGCTGTCTCTGAATGCATCCAATGCCTCAAAGGAAGCAATGGCTTCCTCGTATTTTCCGGCATTCATCAGATCCAGAGCGTCGTTATATTGCCCATTCGGAACGAACCATCCTGTAATAAGGAAGTATACTCCCATCGATAAGCAGGCCGCCGCCAGTAAAACGGCAACCGTTATCTTGATGCTTTTAGCCTTCTTCCGGGCTGCAGCCCGAATGCTGTTGAGCTGTTTCTCGCAAGCAGCAAGCAATGCATCTGCGTCCTTATATCCAGAAATAGCAGAAAGCATTTCCACCAGCTCTTTAAACGCAGCCTCTGTGGAGGCCTCGTCAATTCTCGCTTTGATCGCTTTGTATGTATGCTCCAAACAAATACCGGTCAAAGTTTTTTTCAATGCTTCATCTGCAAATCGAAGGGCCTTTTGATAGTTGTTGCTTTCTTCAAAGGATTTCGGGCAGGTCTGCAGGTCTTCCTGCTTTTTTACTTTGCACTCTGCCAGCAGTTTGCCTAAATATGCCTGGGCATTTTCCGGATCAATATTCAATATCTGCTCACAAAATGCGTCTGCTCTATCCCATTCCTCATCCTCTAAGAACATAGAAACGCGCTTCAGCAAGGGCGCGATTCTATCCTCTCTTTCCTCAGATATCTGCTCGCGCATAATCGCAGTCGCTTTTAGCAAGGGGACATACTTTTCCATATTGAAAAGGATATCCTGCACTGCACCCATTTTGCCCAAATCTGCCCCTTGCAGGTGATTGAACTCTCTGGGGACATCCTCCGGGTCGATCCCCTTATAGCAAGGGATCAAATGCTTGGACTTATCTTCCCGGCAGAGCTTCAGGTAACGGCTCCACTCGTTCTTGACCCAAACTGCATTGTAATGCTCATAGCAAGTACCCACTGCCAGCATCACCTTGGCAGAGTGCAGCGCCGCAAAGATATATGGCTCGTATGCTTCGCCCAGTTTGCCCCGGAGGGTGATCCGGGAGAAGAACACCCTATAGCCCTTAGCCGTCAGTTCGCTGTAAAGATCCTGGGCCAAAACGCTGTCTAACGTACGGTCGCCCTTTTCGTCAGTTTCCTTGTAGCAGATAAAAATATCATAGGGCTGCTCTGTGGAGGACACTTCCAAAATGCCCTTTCGTATCCGTTCAAACTGCTTTGCCTCTTCCCGGTAGACCCGACGGGCGGCACCATCGGCATTTTCCAAAGCCTGTTCAAAATCACTGTCCTCTAAAATGCTTTCAAAGCTGGAGCGGTGGCAGGTGGGGATCTTCTTGCCGGTGGCGGGGTCATCCACATATTCAATGCCGTACTTGCAAAGCACCAGGCCCCAGTAGGCCTCCGCCTCGTGGCGAAAATCCGCTACGATGGATTCATAAATACCGGCGGCTTTATCAAATTCGCACTGCTTGCGCAGATGTTCCGCCCGTTCAAATTGAATGAGTTTCTTCTCATCATCCATTTTCGGCACAGTCTGCACACAGCCGCAATATTCACATTCTGTTGTGCTGGCACCCTCTTCCATATGCAGGTTGCTGCCGCACATTTTACACTTCAGAACGATCATATCTGTCCCTCCCCGGAGTTCTTTTTTTCAGTATACCACCTTTTTTCTGCAAAAGCAATGAAGCATAGACAAAAAGCACCGCGATTTTTATGGGGAAAGTCCCGGTTTGATCCCTTGTGAAAAATTCAAGTTTGTGTTCATTTTTCGCTCCGTCACTGTTGACAAATGAATCTTGCAATGATATAATGAGCAAAAATGTTCAATATCTATTTGCTCATTGTTGCTTTTTGAACACCAATCGCAAAGTCAGAGAGGAAGCGATCCCATGCTTGAATTAAAAAATATCGCCAAATCCTTCGACGGCACCGCCGTTCTGGAACATATTGACTTTTCTGTTGAAGACGGAGAGATTATCTCCATTTTAGGCGCTTCCGGCAGCGGTAAGACCACCCTGCTGAACCTGATTTTGGGTATCCTCAGTCCTGACGGCGGTCAGATTCTGTTTGACGGCGCAGATATTACCCGCACCCCCATGGAAAAGCGTGGCTTTAATATCGTATTTCAGGATTATGCCCTGTTCCCCAACCTGACGGCCTATAAGAACATCGTTTACGGTCTGCGGAATAAGCCGGGAATCTCCACCCCGGAAGAAGTGGAAGAACTGATCCGGCGGCTGGGCCTGCAGGAGCATCTCCACAAGCATATCGATCAGCTTTCCGGCGGTCAAAAGCAGCGTGTGGCTCTGGCCCGCACCCTGGTGATGAAGCCCAAGATTTTGCTGCTGGATGAGCCTTTGAGCGCCCTGGACGGCGTGATCAAGGAATCCATTAAGGAAATGATCCGGCAGATCGCCCGGGACCTGCACCTGACCACCATTATCGTCACCCACGACCCGGAAGAAGCCCTGAGCCTTTCCGACAGAGTGATGGTGCTGAACGAGGGAAAGATCTCCCAGTTCTCCACCCCCTATGAAATCATCCATCACCCCCAGGATGCCTTCGTAGAGGATTTCATTTTGAACCAGCTGCTGATCAAACGGAATAACATTTTGGGATTGTTCAGTTCGGAAGAGAATCCGGCTCCCGCAGGAGGCGCCCTATGCGAAAAGTAAACGCTGCGCCTCAAAGGGTGATTCTCATCCTGACCATTGTGTACTTTGGTCTTTTCCTCCTGCTCCCCATGATCGCCATCCTGGTCAAATCCTTAGGCGGCGATGCAGGCCTGACTTTTTCCAACTATTCTGACCTCTTTGCCAATGATTTGGGTAGCGCCTTTTTAAACAGCGTTCTGCTGTCCACCGCCAGCGCTTTGATTGCTGTGGCATTGGCCTTTCTCCCCGCCTATGCCGTGAACTACACCAATCTGCCCAAGGCTGTGAAAAAGCTCATCTCCTCTGTGATGATGCTGCCCATGCTGCTGCCCACCATTACATACGGCTTTGCCATTATTTACACCTTCGGCAAGCAGGGCCTGCTGACCCAGCTGTTTGGCACACAGCTCCTGGATATTTACGGCACAAAGGGCCTTTTGATCGGCTATGTGCTGTATTGCCTGCCCACCGCGTTTATGCTCATCAGTAACACCATGCAGTTTGTGGATAAGCGGTATATGACCGTTTCCTTCCTGATGGGCGACAGCAAACTCCGCCGCTTTTTCGGCACGGTGCTGCGTCCCCTGGCAAGCACCCTGGCCATTGCATTTATCCAAAGCTTCACCCTCTGCTTTACCGATTACGGCATCCCCTCTGCCCTGGCAGGAAATATGGATCTGCTCTCCATTCGGCTGTACAATGCCATGCTGGGCAGCCTGCCAGACTTCCAGGAAGGTTCTGCCGTATCCATGATTATGCTTCTTCCCGCCGTGATGGGCATTTTGATCGTCACCGTGCTGGAACGCTATAATGTGCGCTACAACACCCTTTCTCAGGAAAAGCTCAAGAATGACCGGTTCCGGGATTCTCTTTTCGGCGGTTTATCCGGCCTGCTGGCTCTGTGCATTGTGAGCATCTTCGTGGTGATCTTCATTGTTCCTCTGGTGGAGCAATGGCCCTACCGGATGACCTTCTCCTTTGACCACGTGGCCGCCATTTTAACAGACAATGATCTGATGGATATCTTCTTCAATTCCCTGCTCATTGCCCTGCTCTCTGCCCTTTTTGGCACGCTGCTATCTTACATCTGCGCCCTGGTATCTGCCCGGCAGAATCCCTGCAAAAAGTACGGCAAACTGCCGGATTCCATTGCACTGGTCGCCAACGCGATTCCGGGTATGGTGCTGGGTGTTGCCTACCTGATGGCCTTCAAGGGAACCTCCCTGCACAATGGGCTTGCCATTTTGGTGATTTGTAACATCGTTCACTTCTTCGGCACCCCCTATCTGCTGATCAAGAGCAGCCTGGAAAAAATGAATGCCTCCTGGGAAACAACAGCAAAGCTCATGGGCGACAGTTGGCTGAAAACCGTTCTGCGGATCATCACCCCCAACGCCGTTCCCTCTTTGCTGGAAGCCTTCCGCTATTTCTTCACCAACGCCATGGTGACAGTCAGCGCTGTCATTTTCCTGGTAAGCACCAGAACCATGGTCATCACCGCCAAAATCAAAGAGCTGCAACACTTTGCAAGCTTTAACGAAATCTTTGTTCTTTCTGTTCTGATCCTGCTGACCAACCTGGTTATGCGTGGGATCATCAAGCTTGTCACCGCAAGGTGCCTAACAAAAAGGAGTTCTTCCCTATGAAACGGATTAAAATTCTTCTGTCTGCAGTTTTGTGCATTTGCCTGCTGTTCTCTTTGTGCATCGGCTTTTCCGGCTGTGGCGGCACTTCTGAAGATGCCGTCATCATCTACTCCAATGCAGATAAAGAAGCCGTGGCTACCATGAAGAAGACCCTGGATGCCAACGGCTATGCCGGCCAATACATCATTCAAAGCTTCGGCACTTCCGAATTGGGCGGCAAGTTGCTGGTTGAAGGCGCTGCCATTGAAGCCGATGTGGTGACTATGAGTTCTTATTACATCGAAAGCGCCCAGACACAAAATACCATGTTCCTGGATCTGAGCTTTGATGTGGCCACTATGGAAGCCTGCCCCAGTTTCTATGCCCCCATCCTGGCCATTCAGGGCGCATTGCTGCTGAATACGGAGGAACTGAAGGCCGCAGGCCTGGATGCCCCTGCATCCATCGCCGACCTGGCAGATCCCAAATATGCCGGCCATGTTTCTATCGTGGATATCCAGGGCTCCTCCACCGCCTGGCTGATGATTCAAGCGCTGATCAGTTCCTATGGCGAAGAAGGTGCCAAGAACATTTTGACCTCCATTTATGCAAACGCCGGCGCCCACCTGGAGCAGTCCGGCTCCGGCCCCATTAAAAAGGTTCGGGTAGGAGAAGTGGCCATTGGCTTTGGTCTTCGGCATCAGGCCGTGGCAGATAAGGCCAGCGGCTTGCCCATTGACTTTGTAGACCCCACCGAAGGCAACTTCACCCTGACAGAATCCCTGGCTGTAGTGGACAAAGGGGAAACCACCAAGCCCCTGGCCATGGAAATCGCCCAGTGCCTCATTGAAAACGGACGGACCGATCTGATGGCCAATTATCCCGTTCCCCTTTACCAAGGGGAAACGGCAGAGAATCCCTCCTCCAACAATAAGACCTTTGCTGAAAAGCTGACCGTAGAGCTGCTGGAAAAGCACCGGAATCTTTCGGAAAGCTGCAAATAAATAGTCCTAAAGCAAACGCCCAAGCACCTTTCGATGCTTGGGCGTTCTATTTTATGTGTGTTTCTTAAATAACGTTGGTTCTTACGGCAGCCTTCATGCGGTCAGCTTCCCGCACCAGGGCAGAAAGGTCTGCGCCACCGGCGATCATTTCATAGAAATGAAGAATCCGCACAGCGTTTTCGTCCTCACCATTCAGGCCGGAAACGGTCTCCAGCACCTGCTTGGCTCTTTCCACGGTCTGGGTAGCATCCTCGCTCTCTTTGATATAGCGATAGACTGCTGCGCCTGCGCCAACTGCCATAAAGCAGGGGCAAACGCCCTGCTGCACAGCCAGCTTGGAAGCACCGATCAGACGGTCTTCCGGGCTCAGCTTCCGGGTAGGATCGCCGCCAACCCGCTGGCAGGTGTCCTTCAAAGCCTCATTGGTGAACCGGAACAGCAAATCCTCAATGTGCGCGCGAATGTCAGAAAGTTCCACGCCATACTTCTTGGAAAGAGCCAAAGCGCTTTCCAGCATAGCATTTTCTACGATCACACGAACCTGGGGCACATCAATAGACTGATAAATATAGGGCAGACCCAGCAGATCGCCCAGGTAGGCGCAGGTGGCGTGACCCATATTGTGAATGTAGAGCTTCCGCTTCAGGTAGAAATCGAAGGGAGAGAAAGGCACCATGCTGCGGATGGCAGGAATTTCGCCCTTGAAGGCATCCTTGTCCACGGGCAGGAAGCCATAGCTTTCCACGCAGACCCGCATGGGGTTGCCGTCTTTCATTTCTTCGGTCTGCACCGGCACCATACGGCCGATGGAGGCTTCCACCAGGCCGATGTTCTCATCAAACCAGGCCTGCTCTTCTTCGTTCAAATGCTCCTTGAGCATCTTTTCCAGCACCTTGTTGGCATCCATCAGATTTTCGCAAATGAGAATGTTCAGTTTGCCGCCATTCTGCGCCTTACGCAGGCGGATGCCTGCCACCAGGTTGGAAATAATAAACTTCAAAATGTTTACGCCAACAGCAGTGGCCATAATATCCGCTTCTGCAATGGCCTTTGCCACTGCTGCCTGATCATTGCCATCCACTGCGCATACATTCTTTACTTCCACATCCTCGTAGGAAGCGCCCTTCAGAATCCGGACGGGATAGCTGCCCTTTTCGTTCAGGCTCTCCACCACCGGCTTAGCAACGTCCACAAAGGTCACATTGTAGCCGGATGCAGAAAACAACGCGCCGATAAAGCCGCGGCCGATATTGCCGCCGCCATACATTACTGCTTTCATTATATCTCCTATCTGCGAGCAAAATCCTTGCAAAATGCCCGGGTCTTTTCTGCATCTTCCAATCCGGAAGTGGCATCAGGCCGACGCAGAGCCATCACAGCACTGCAGGAGGCAAATTCCAGGATTTCTTCCTCGCTCCAACCGTTATAAATACCCAAAAGCGCACCGGCACAGAAGGCATCACCGGCACCGGTCGTGCCCTGAATAAAGCCTTCCGGCAGAATGTGGGAACCAAGGGTGAAGTAGCCCTTTTCACTGCGGCAAACTGCCAACTCCGGCATATGGATAACCACCATTTTCCGCACGCCCATATCCATTAACTTCTGGGTAATGGCGCTCAAGTTTTCAGCGGTAGGCTCCAGATCCGCCAGCTTGCCTGCTTCAAATTCGTTGACGATCAGGTAATCGGTGTAGGCAAGGCAGGGCCGCACCACCGGATACCGGTCGGAATTTTCGCTGACAAGGTCGATGGAGGTGGCAATGCCACGTGCCTTTGCTTCCTTCAGGATCTTGATGCCTTCTCCCTGGTCCACTCTCTGCAAAAGCAGGAAGTAACCCAGGTGGAGAATCTTGGGATCAATCTTCTCAAAAGGCACATGCTCAGCGCCAAACTGACCGCTGGCACCGGCATAAGTAAAGAAGGTACGCTGGCCGCCCTGGACGCTCATCACATCGGTAAAGCTGGTGCTTTCCGGCAGAGCCGTCAGGCAGGCAGTGTCTACATTGCCCTCTTTCAGGACTTGGGTGACAAATGCGCCATCTTCATCCTGACCTACTGTACCCACAGCAAAAACATCCAGGTCCGGGGACAGTTTTTTCAGGTCCAGGGCCACGTTGGGGACACAGCCCCCAACGGCCTTTTGGATGGAATGAATTTGGGTCAGTTGGCCGCTTTCCGGATAGGCACCGATGGTGTAAATTTTATCCACCAGCACAGAGCCTGCAACGGCGATACCCTTTTTCACGTTCTCCATATTAGTTGCACTCTGCCACCAGGGGACCGGCCAGTTCCTTCAGGAAGAACAGTCTGCCTGCCAGGGTGGGAATGTAGGAAGAAGTGATCCAGGGGCACTTGCCATAGCGCAGAGTCATCCACAGGGACATACCCTGCCACTGCATACCTCTGCCCAGAGTGCCGTCGGCGCCGCCGATGGCGTAGTCAGCCTGCAGGAACAAGCCGGGGCCGATGGTGTTGGCGCGGCAAGGCACCAGAGTGGTACGGCTCTTGAAGCTGGTCAGGGCGTTCTGCTCCACGGTCAGGGGGTGGATCTTGGCAGCGATCCGGTGGGTAGCAGCTTCCCAGTCAGCAGCATTTTCATAGTCAGCAGCGAAGGTGGGCTCCCAGAAAGCGATGTGGCACATTCTGCCGATGCCGTAAACCAGCACCAACTTTGCGCCTTCTGCCTTCAGTGCAGCGATCTTGCCTGCGTAGGTGGGCAGGTTTTCCTTGGTAGCAAAGTTTCTCTGCTCCTTGGGAACAGTCAGTTCGCCCAGGGGGTTGAACAGCGCCTGCTCCATGGCGTACTGGAATGCACCGGGGTTGTCGCTGGCCAGGGTGTTGCCCTCAGCGTCAGCCCACTCGTCCATATTGAAGGTGTAAACGTGCTTGCAGGAAACCTTCCACTCCTTCAGGAAGTAGACAACCCACTTGTACATGCCCATGGGACCTACGGGCAGGATGAAAGCGATCTTTTCGCCCTTCTCGGCAGCCAGCTTGATCTGCAGAGCAATTTCGTGACCCATGTAGGTTTCGAATTCGCCCAGGCTGTCGCACTTTACAGGGGTGAAACCGGGGTTCCAGTGGGGCTGACGGTCGGTAATGGTTTCGGGTTCACCGATGCAAGCATCGATCTTGTCAAAATCCCAACCTGCGGGATAGAAGCCTTCCAGGGCAGAGCCCTTCACAGTAGAATTAAAGTTCATAATCGTTTCTCCTTATATAAAATTACGGCAGCAGCCGCTTGGTTGTACCCTTTAAATAAACCTGGCATTGACGGAAGCCTTCTGCATAGGCGGCGCCGCACTGATAGCCACGGTAGCGGGAGCAGGTCTTTACCATGTCCGCAAAGTCGATGCCGTCGTGGTCACGCATCCAAACCAGTTGGCTTTCGTGGCATTCCAGCATCTCCAGCTTCAGGTCGATTTCTTCAGAGATATCCACATACTCGGTAGGAACAAAGTTCACGCCGGCCAGGGTGTCCATATAGTAGATGGGCACAAGCTTTGCAGGCGCACCGTTGGGGTCGGAGTAAACATGCTCATAATCGGTGTAGTTGGGCAGAGTGGCAGTGAAAGCTGCATCAAACACCAGGCGGCTGACCGCTGTATGGTCGGGCATATAGTCATCGGGGTTGTGCGTGATGATCACATCGGGGTTGGCGTAGCGGATCACATCCACCAGCTTGTCCCGGGCCAGTTTGCCGTTGTCAAAAATCATCAGATCATCGAAGCCACCGTAAACGACCTCAATGCCGGCAAGCGCGCCTGCCTTTTTGGCTTCGTTTGCCCGGATCACACGCAGCTCATCCGGAGGGATAATTACGTGACCCAGGTCACCGGAAGATGCATGGCATACCACTACCCGGTCGCCACGCTTGACACATTTTGCCAAGGTGCCGGCGCAAGCAATTTCCACATCATCAGGGTGACAGCCGATTGCTAAAACATTCATATTACCTATACCTATCCTTTCTTTGATGGATTTTAAGGGTTTCTATTTCCATTTTACCGAAATTCCCAACATTTGAACATTGACAAAGGTTGCAAAAATTTATAAAATATGCTCATAGAGTTGGCAAAACAAATCTTTGATTGTTTTTTGGAGGCACTATGGGCACACAACTTGGCACCGCCCTTTGTTCCAGCCTGCATATCCACCACCTGACCAGCGCCTTTTACTATCGCCTGGATGCGGATTTTGACTATCCCGGCGAGGCTCACACCGGCTGGGAATTTGTGTATGTGGAGCAGGGCAGTATCCGGGTGCGGGCAAACGACGCAGCCTATATTTTAAAAAGCGGCGAAATGGTGTGCCATCAACCTATGGAATTTCACCATTTACGACCCTATGGTGGCTCTGCCTCCATTATCATCTGCTGTTTCGACACAGATTGGCCCGCTATGGAATATTTTAAGGGCAAAATTCTGCCCATTAGCCCCCGACAAAAGCAGTACCTGAATGATGTGATCACCTATGCAGGCCAGCTACTACTGCCTAAAAGCCCCCTGGAAATTGCCAGGGACGGTGCTATGGAACGGAATCCTGCCGCCACCGCCAGCCAGGAGCAAAGTGTCAAAAATGCTTTGGAACTTTTGGTGCTTTCTTTGGCGGAAAGTCCCGCCACCCAGCGCAGCAAGCGTGTGGAAGCCTACACCCAGATCAAACACCGCCGAAACATCACCGGACAGATCAAAGCCTACCTGCAGGAAAACTTGGAAAAAGAAATCACCCTGGAGCAGCTGAGCAAGCAGTTTTCCTACTCCCCTGCCTCCATCCGTCGGATCTTTAAGGCAGAAACAGGCCACACCGTTATGTCCTATCTGACAGAGCTGCGATTGGATCGGGCTAAGGTGCTTTTGAAAGAAAAGCCGCTTTCCGTGGAGGCGGTTGCCTTCGCCGTTGGCTATGCAAACCTCTATTATTTTTCCAACGCTTTCAAGCACAGATTTGGAAAAAGTCCTTCCCAGTACCGGAAGGAACAATAATTTCCTTGCAAGAATATCCCCGGTATCGTACAATAACCGGGAAGAGATTATAGAATTGGGGACCCTTTATGAAGATAAAAGTCAAAAACCGTTCCTATGAAGAAGTCATTGCCACCAAGCGTCCCAAGCGGAGAAACCCTCTACGGCCACTGTTTCTTTTGCAAATTGTGATTCGCTTTTTGGCCTTTTTGGACTTGTGGCCTGCCAGATTCTCCTATAAGACCCACGGCATGGAAAAAATCGGCAAAAAAGAGCCTTGCCTGATTTTAATGAACCACTCCAGTTTCATTGATTTGAAGATTGCTTCCCATATTTTCTTTCCCAAGCGGTATGGCATCGTCTGTACCTCCGACGGCTTTGTGGGTAAACCCTGGCTCATGTGGTTGCTTGGCTGTATTCCCACCCAGAAATTCGTCAGTGATGTAAGCCTGATCCGGGATATGGAATATCTGCTGAAAAAGAAAAAGACCAGCGTGCTGATGTATCCGGAGGCCAGTTACTCCTTTGACGGCACTGCCACTGCCCTGCCCCGGAAAATGGGCATTCTGCTGAAAAAGCTGGGTGTGCCGGTGGTGACAGTTACCACCCAGGGTGCTTTTTCCATGGATCCTCTGTATAACGGCCTGCAAAAGCGGAAAGTAAAACTCCGGGCGGATGTAACCTGCCTTGCCACCGCCGAGGAAGTGAAAGCCATGACCGTTGCCCAGTTGGATGCCCTTTTGGACAAGGCATTCACCTTTGATAACTTCGCCTGGCAGCAGGAAAATAATGTGATCATTGATGAACCTTTCCGGGCGGACGGCCTGAACCGGATTTTGTTCCGTTGCCCCCACTGCGGCACAGAAGGTAAGACAGTGGGCAAAGGCATCACCCTCACCTGCCAGAACTGCGGTGTGGAGTATGAACTGACAGAAACAGGCTACCTGAAATGCCTGAACGCAGAAGGCAAATTCACCCACATTCCCGATTGGTACAAGTGGGAAAGAGAGCAAGTCCGTGCCTCTTTGCAGGACGGCTCTTACAAGCTGGAAACCGATGTGGATATTGCTATGATGGTGGACTACAAGGCCATCTACAAGGTAGGCACTGGCAAGCTGATCCATGACGAAAACGGCTTTAAGCTCACCGGCTGCGACGGAAAACTGGAATATAGCCAGTCCCCCCTCGCCTGCTACGGTCTGTATGCCGACTATCATTGGTACGAATTAGGCGATGTGATCTGCATCGGTAACCACGATGCGCTTTACTACTGCTTCCCCAAAGAGGGCGTTTCCGTCGCCAAGACCCGTATGGCAACAGAAGAACTGTATAAACTAAAAAAAGCCCGCCCGGCTAAAACAACTGCCCCATAACAAAAAGCACCGGATTTCGTTAAAATCCGGTGCTTTTTATTTAGCCGTATAGCTTAAATACCTTTACCGCCTTGCGGGCGATGCGATAAATGGGGCCTTCCAGTTCCTTCCCTGCCTCTTTCAGCTTTTGACGGATGGGAATTCCCTGGGGGCAATGGCTTTCACATTTGCCGCAGCCAATGCACTTATAGGCGGCGGTGGAATCCTTCCGAACCGCAGAGCACATAAAGTGTTCTTTGAGTCCTGCAAATTTTCCCTCGGAATAGCGGCGGTTGTAGGCCGCAAACATACCGGGAATATCCACCCCCTTGGGGCAGGGCATACAGTAGCCGCAGCCGGTGCAGCCCACCTTCATTTTGGCATTGATGGCCTTTATGACCTTTTGGAGCAGTTCCTGCTCTGCTTCTCCAAAATCCCCCACCCGAGCAGAATCAGCAGATGCAATATTTTCTTCCAGCATTTCCATAGAGTTCATGCCGGAAAGAATGCAGGTCACTTCCTTTTGATCCCAAAGCCAGCGGAAGGCCCAGCCTGCAGGGGAATAGCCTGCCGGATGCTCTGCAAAGGCCGCCACCGCTTCTTTTGGCAGATTATTGACCAATCTGCCGCCCCGAAGGGGCTCCATAATGATCACCGGCAGTCCCTTTTCATGGGCATAGCGCAGGCCCTTTCTGCCTGCCTGGGTGTTTTCGTCCATATAGTTATACTGGATCTGACAAAAATCCCAGTCATAGGCATCTACCAGCTTGCAGAACATATCCGCATTGCCGTGATAGGAAAAGCCCACCTGCCGGATAGCACCGGACTGCTTTTTCTCTTCCAAAAACTCCAGGATTCCGATGGCTTTCAGTTTTTCCCAGGTCTGCACATCGGTGAGCATGTGCATTAAGTAATAATCGATATGGTCGGTCTGCAGGCGCTTCAATTCCTCTGCAAACTTCTTTTCCATGGCTTGCCGGGATTTGATGAGATAATGGGGCAGCTTGGTGGCAATATACACCTTGTCCCGGAGGCCGTTCTTGGCTAAGATCTCGCCAACCGCAGCCTCACTTCCGGGATAAATATAGGCCGTATCAAAATAATTGACGCCCATTTCAATGGCCCGCACCAGTTGCTTTTCTGTCTGCTCCATATCGATCATGCCCGCTTTGCGGCGAAAGCGCATACACCCGAAGCCCAACACAGAAATCTCGTTGCCGTATTTATCTTTCCGATATTGCATATCTGTCCTCCTCAGTACATGGTGTACCACTTGGGCGGAATGGCCTCCTCGTCTTTCAAGGGGTCCTCCCCACCACAGTTTTGATAAATGCGCGCTATGGTTTCCTTCATTTTCTTTCCGTCGCAAAGCTGCACCGGGGCATTGCCCAAAAAGCCGTCGGTGATGCATTTATGATAACGGAAAGCCGTTTCATACTTCCAAAAACGGAGGGAAATATCCTCAATATAATCTGTATAAAACAGATGCAGTTCTCTTTTTATGATCTGCCCATCTTTTTTTACTGCCACGGGAACGGTTTTTTCATCCATTCTGTTGGGGATTTGCAGCATTTCGTCCACTGTGTGCAGGCAGGTATTTTTGTTCTGCCCCACACCCACCAAAAGGACAAAGCCGCCCATTTCAATCAGCTTGCCGTAGCAGCTTTCCGGCGCAGTAGGAGTAGAAACAAACAGTTCTCCCTGAACAAAGGCTTCTGCCTTTTCCCGGTCGCCGAACACCACCATAGAATGGCAGGGATTTTCAGAACGAATGCCCCGTCCATCCCGGATAGCAACCCCGGCAAAGGCGCTCAGGCAGCTTTCGTCACTATCCATATCCAAGGTAATGTCTTTTCCTAAGTTATGCCAGGTGTGGGTAGGCACACAGAAAAGGCCTCCATCCCGGGTAAAATGGTCGATCAATATGTCCAGCAGGCCTTCTGCGCCACCGGCCACCTTGCCGATGGAACGCAGGGAAGAATGCATCAAAACGATTGCACCCTTGGGGGTATGCAGCTGCTCCAGCTGCCGGATCAGTTCTTCTTTATGATATACATGTGTCATAGGGCATTTCCACCTCACATCTATGCTACCACAATTTTCTTAAATTGGCAAGGTTGCTCACGGACACTTGCCAAGAGCCGCCTTTCGAATCCGTCCTCCAAATACCCATAACCACAAAGAAGACCAATCCATTCGGATTGGTCTTCTTTGTGGCTGTTACGAACTGTTTAGATGCCATAACAGACATTAAGCAGAAAGTCAATGGTGGTGAGTGATTGAAGAAACCAACTGCATAACATCATTCTCGGTTGTTGAGAAGGTGGTTGCTATCCGTACTATTTTTTTATCTTTATACCAATACTTAAGATCGTACACCCCACACATTTTTGATAACATTTCTTCATCAAGAACGCAAAACAGCACGTTGCTTTCTACAGGAAAAACTATTTCAATTCCTTTTTTCATCAATTCAGTTTCAAGCAGCTTCGCCATCTTGTTGGCATGGGCAAAGTTGTTTATCCAGCGGTCACCCTTAAAAAGAGCAAGCATTTGCGAACCTAAAAATTTTGATTTATCAAAATGCTGCAGAGATTGTTTTAATATGTATTCGCCTGCCATAAGGTCGTTTTTGTTTGTAAAAACAACCGCTTCACCAAACATCGCTCCCGCCTTGGTTCCGCCAACCGTAAAGGCATCAACACCTGTTTGCTCTATCATCTCCCGAAGCGAAACGTTGAGCGAAGCAAGCGCCGCGCCAAGTCTTGCCCCGTCCATAAAAAGCTTCATATTTTTACTGTGGGCATATGTCGCCAGCGTTTTTATCTCATCAATGGTATAAACCGTGCCCATCTCGGTGGGCTGGGTAATGGAAATCACTTGCGGAATATATTGATGGCTTTCGTGCTTTGCAAGAACATCGTCAATCATTTCGGGCGTAAGCTTTGCGTCAAACGATGGTGCGGATAAAATTTTGTTACCCAAATTATATTCCAGCGCACCGCATTCGTAGGTGTTGATATGCGCTTGCTCGGCGCATATTACTGCTCCGAATCTATCCAAGAGTGCCTTTAACGCAATGACATTTGCTGCGGTACCGTTAATTGTATATAATACAGCGATTTCTTTTTCAAAGAAGGATTGTAAATATTCGGTAGCCTGCTTTGTATAGCTGTCATTCCCGACCTTGCCGTCAACATCTTCGGTGTTAATTCTTATAATTTCTTCCAAAACCTTTGGATCAATATTATTCCAAACTTCCCCTCTAAAAGTTTTACTTTTCATTTTTACCACCTCATAGAAATTCGCTTTTTTAAAATTTATACATATTTAATCATATCACAACGCTTTGTATTAAGCAATAGTCTCACACAAAATGTCACACTATTGTTGAATATAAAAATACGAAGGCAGATTCAGCGATAATAAATCACTAAATCTGCCCGAATATTCGACTTTGGTCGTTCGAATCCATCTTGACGGAGATTTAAGTGATATTCCGACTTCGTCGGATTGATATTTTCACTTTGTGAAAGTGATATTGAAACCTGCGGTTTCAGTGATATTATATTCGCCATAAAACTGGGCGAAGCCCAATATCACTCGGCTTTAGCCGAATATCACTGCGTAGCAATATCACTCGCCGTAAGGCGAATATAACTGAAAAAGACGATTGCTTTTGCAATCGTCTTTTTCTTGGTGGGGGAGGACGGATTCGAACCATCGAAGCGATACGCAGCAGATTTACAGTCTGTCCCCTTTGGCCACTCGGGAACTCCCCCATATTCAATTGCCTCTGTGTGAAGCCGTATGTCTGGTTGGAGCCGGTAGACGGACTCGAACCCCCGACCTACTGATTACAAATCAGTTGCTCTACCAACTGAGCTATACCGGCAGCTCAAACAGAACACGCTTATTATAGCCATCTGTTAGTGGTTTGTCAAGCATTATTTTGCTTTTTCTAAGCAAAATCGCCGACCAAAGTTTCCTTTGGTCGTCGTATTTCCTTTTTATTACAAAGCAGCGTATTCTACAGCGGTCTTGGCGGCCAGGCGGGCGTTATTAAACACCAGCTGAATGTTGGAGGCCAGGGAATCGCCACCGGTCAGTTCAGACACTCTTGCCAGCAGGAAGGGCGTGGTTTCCTTGCCCTTGATGCCCTTTTCCACGCTCTCGGCAATGGCCTTGTCGATGGCGGCGGTGATCACTTCCAGAGGCATTGCGTACTGCTCAGGAATGGGGTTGGTTACCAGCATACCGGCCGAGAAGCCCAGGTCGTTCTGGGTCTTGAAGGCCTTTGCCAGTTCTGCAGGGGAATCCATCCGGTAGTCCACATTAAAGCCGGAAGTACGGGTATAGAAGGCAGGCAGTTCCTTGGTTTGATAACCAACAACAGGCACGCCCTTGGTTTCCAGGTATTCCAGGGTCAGGCCCAGGTCCAGAATGGACTTGGCACCGGCGCAGACCACCATCACAGGAGTCTGGCCCAGTTCTTCCAGGTCAGCAGAAATATCCATAGTGGTTTCTGCACCACGGGGTACGCCGCCGGTACCACCGGTGGCGAACACGCGAATACCTGCCATATGGGCGATGATCATGGTGGTGGTAACGGTGGTAGCGCCGTCTTCTCCACGGGCGCACAGTACAGCCAGGTCACGACGGGAAGCCTTTGCAATGTTCAGACCCTTCTTGCCGAAGTATTCGATTTCTTCTGCAGTCAGACCTGCCTTCAGGCGGCCACCGATGACGGCGATGGTAGCAGGAACAGCGCCATGCTCCCGGACAATGCGCTCCACTTCCAAAGCAGTCTGTACATTCTGGGGATAGGGCATACCGTGGGAAATGATGGTGGACTCCAGTGCCACCACAGGCTTACCGGCAGCCAGTGCTTCAGCCACTTCAGGCTTGATGTCTAAAAACTTGTTGAGGTTCATAATGCAGTTCTCCTTATAGTACATTTTTATTTCATTCTTAATTTCAGGGTTTCGGCACACAATTCCGGATTGATGGTCTGGGCGGATTCCATGGTGACAGCACCGGCCGCTACCGCTGCAAGAGCCGCTTCTTCCAGATCAGCACCCTCCAAATATGACCACACGATCGCAGCCATACTGCTATCTCCGCAGCCGGTGGTGTTCACCATTTTTCCGGGCAGGATTGGCTGCCAAAGTTTTTTGCCCTCTTCTGCGGCATAAATGCCCTCAGCACCGCAGGAGATGAACACCCGCTTTACGCCCTTTTCCAGCAAGATCTCTGCCGCCTGCTCCACCTGGGCCTTGGTCTCCACCGGGCCGCCTGCCAAAAGGGCAGCTTCCAGTTTGTTTGGCTTCAGGGTGTGGATTTTGGAAAGAATGGGCAAAAGCTTTTCCGCCTTCTTGGTGGATACGGGATCACAGAAAATGGGAGCGGTGCAATTCTCTGCCAAAAACGCCAGGCTTTCTGCGGGAATGTTGGCATCCGCCACCACCACCCGGGCATTTTCCAAAAGGGTCAGCTTGGAATGCAGATATGCCGGCGTGATCCGATCGCAGATCCGCATATCGGAAACAGCCAGCGCCATCTCTCCCTGGTCATCTGCAATATATAAATAGGTGGAAGTGGGAGCATCACTCAGGCGCAGGGCGTGATTCAGGTCAATACCCAGGCTTGCGCAGGAAGCGGCAACCTCCTGGCCATGGAGATCCTCTCCAATGGCGGTAAGCATCCGCACATCCACACCCAGCAAGCGCATATTGTGGGCAATGTTCCGGCCTACGCCGCCCAGGCTGACCTGGACAGAGCCGGGGTTGGAATCTTCTGCCACCAGGCGGTCAAAAGAACGGCCGCCAATATCCACATTCACGCCGCCTACCACCACCGCATAGGCTTTCTTCCGCAGAACATAGCCTTTGCCGGCAATATGGCCCTTCTTTTGCAGATTGGAAATATGAACCGCTGCAGAAGAACGGGTAATTCCCAGTTTTTCCGCCAGCTCCTGCTGAGAGATCATAGGATTCTCTTCCAAAAGAGCCAGTATCTGTTGTTCTCTCTGGGTCATAGTCTCACCTTCCGTAAACTTTTGTTTATTTCTAAGCACAACTTTATTTTACAGTTTCTTTTTCCGTTTGTCAACCGGAAATTTTACCCCAAAGCAGCCTCCACCAAAAGGGGTAGAACCGCCCGATAGATTTCCGGAAATTGCTCCACCGGCAGAGGATTTTCCCCTTTTCCCACTTCCACCGTATATCCGGGACGCCGGTATTCTTTGATGAACCAATCCTTGTAGCCCGCAAAAGAAGAATCATAGGGGGTATCCGCTAAAGCATAACCGCTGACCTGAGCCAGTCTTTCTCCCAATTCCTTTGCCCCCGGCACAAAGTAATCTTCAAACTGCCAGTAGATCTCTTCTCCCTGGGAATGAAGGGCCACCACCAACGCCGGGTCCACCGCCTGGGTGTAGCCGTACATGGCCCGGCTCTCCACCTGATCCAAGGGGGCCCTGCCCACATAATCCCGGGGACCGGGACGATTAAAGCCCTGCATAAATTTAATTTCTCTGGCCTGCAGCCAGCCTGCAGGGAACTGCAAATTCAGGTCCACCCCCAAAAGGTTGGCCTTCCATCCTTTGGGAAAGGGTATGTTGGGGTAGTTTTCGCTAAGTGCTGTGGCCAGGGCATACTCCGGAGAATCCCGGTCAATGGCGCCCGTCACCAGGTCCACCCCGTCCGGGTTCACCAAAGGCACCATATAAATGGTGACTTTCTCTTTCAGCTCCCGGGCATTCTTTCCGGCAATTTCTCCGCCGGATACGATGGCCTCACCCAGTTGCTCCGCAAAGGTCAGCAAAATAGGGGTTGTAATCCATTCATTGCCGTGGAAAGCGGCGCTGAAAATCACTTTTCTCGGGCCGTTGCCCACCACCAATGTAGAAATCGGCCGCCCAAAGGCGGTGGTTGCCAGCTGCTCACTGCGCATAAAGGGATAGGTGCGGAGCAAGCTTTCGATTTGCCGCGCCGTATTTTGGGCAGTTACCGGTTGTATGTTCCAAGTGTTTTCCATCATTTCACCTCCTATTATTCTATGGGAAAAGGGCGGCTTTGGTGTTGCTTTTCCCTTGAATTTATGATAAAATACAAAAAATATACAGAAAGGAGGCCGGATATGCGAAAGGCCGTTTTCTTTTTGCTTGCCCTTGTGCTTGTCTTTTCCCTGACCACAGGCGTTTCTGCCGACCAGATCGATCATTCCGGCTTCTATGCTTCTGTAATGGAAGACGGCAGCTGCCAGGTGTCCATGACCATCACCCTTTCCATGGAGAAGATGGACACCACCATGCGCTTCCCCATTCCGGCCAATGCCTCCGATGTGCAGCTAAACGGCTTTGGCGTAGGCACATACTATTCCGATACGGTGCAATATGTGAATCTGAGCAGCGTTTTAGGCCCGGAGGACACCACCGCCACCTTCACTTTAAGCTACCGGGTCAACCAGGTAGTAGATAACGATGGCAAGCTGTCCCTGCCCCTGCTGAACGGTTTCCAGCTGCCCATCAGCAGCTTTGACTTCACCGTTTCTTTCCCCGGCACTGTGAACAATCAACCCACCTTCACCAGCGGCTACTTCCAAAGTAATATTGAAAGCAGTATGCATTGGAATGTTGTGGGCAACACCGTCAGTGGCCGTACCACTACCCTGCTCAACGACTATGAAACCCTGCATATGTCCCTGCAGCTGGATGCCGATCTGTTCACCCATCGAACAGACAGCCGCTATGACAACGCTGAAATTCCCAGTACCGTTACCCAATGGATTGTGGTTGCAGCCCTTGTTTACTGGGTGCTGTTTATGCGGCCCGGTCTTCCCAAAGTCCGCCGTTGCGCCCATACGCCCCATGGCTACACTGCCGGTCATATGCGCTCTGTTCTGACTCTTGGCGGGCCGGATCTTTCCCTGATGGTTCTCTCCTGGGCCCAAATGGGCTATGTGCTTTTGGAAAGAAAGGTCGGCGGTAAGATCTTTATCCACCGTCAAATGGATATGGGCAACGAGCGCTCCGAGTACGAACAGCATATTTTCTCCCTTCTGTTCCGCAAGCGAGACTTCGTGGATACGGGCAGTTTGGCCTATGCCGCGCTGTGCAGCAAGGTGGAAAAGCAGATGTCCGTTCCCAAGGTTCTTTCCCATAAGCGCAACGGCAATCCGCTGATTTTCCGTCTGCTTATTTTAAGCGTGAATTTGCTGACCGCCTGGAACTTAGGCTTTGCCCTGGGCAGCACCGGCGGATGGCAGATCGCATTTGCAATCCTTTTCTGCCTGCTGAGCCTGATCCTGGGTAAAATCCTGCAGGATAGCGCCCTGGGCATTTTCCTTTGGAAGCCCGGTGCATTTTTCCGATTCCTGGTAACTTCCGCCCTTTGGATTCTGCCCTTCTTCTTTATTGACAGCCTTGCTTTGGGTATTCGCACCGCCCTTTTACAGGTAATTGCCGGCATCTTTGCCGCCTACGGCGGCCGCCGCTCTGCCGATGGAACGGAAGCGCTTTCCCAATCCTTGGGACTGCTCCTTTCTTTCCTCCTTCCGGAAAAGACCGCCTTCTCCATTGCCAGAAAGGCCGATCCTGAATACTTCCACACCTTAGCACCCCACGCCCTTGCCTTTGGCGCTGACCGGCTGTTTGCCTACCGCTTTGGCAAGCAGCGGATCGCAGAATGTCCCTATATCGTGGGCATCGCAGATGCAGACCGAACTGCCGCCCAGTGGAGCCGTATCCTGCGAAATACCGTTCGCAGCATGAATGCCCGATATGAAGGGCTAAAGAAAGAACGGGTCCTGAGCAGTGTCTACAATCTCCGAAAATAAACCATACAGCAAACCTCCGGCTTTCAAGCCGGAGGTTTTCGTATTTAGTACAATTTTACCCTTTGTCTATATTGTACAGTATAACAGGTAACTTTTGTACAATTTTACCCGCCAATTTTAGCACCTTTTTCTTGCAAACGTCTATGATTGTATGGTATACTTTTTCAGGATATGACAAAATTCACTTTTTGAGGAAAAAGGATATGCAGGAAAAGAGTTTTGAGGAGCGCCGCCGCCACGGCACCGAGGAGTTTCCTTTAGAATACTACCTGGTGGATGAAGCCCATCCCCGCTATAATATGCCCCACCACTGGCACGGGGAAACAGAACTTTTCTATGTGCAGAAAGGCCGTTTTCAGCTGTCCCTGAACGGCAGAGAATATTCCCTGAACGAGGGAGACCTTTGCTACATCACCGAGGGCGCTCTCCATGGTGGCATTCCCCAGGATTGTATTTATGAATGCCTGGTGTTCAACACCAGCATTCTGCTGCACAATAACATTGTCCACAATTACCTGAAGGATGTAGAAAACAGCCACACCCTGATCCAGCCCGTCTTTACCGGTCTGCAGCCGGGGATTTTGAAGTGCGCCAGCCGGATGTTTGTTGCCGCCCGGACCAAGAAGCCCGGCTGGGAGCTTTTGGCTCTGGCAGGTCTTTATGACTTCTACGGCACCGTTATCCAGCAAAACTATCGGGAAACCACCTCCAGCGATGCCGCCGCCTTCCAGCGGGTACGGCAGATCAAAATGTCCCTGGAGTTCATCGAGCAGAACTATCAGCGCCCCATCACCCTGGAGCAGTTGGCCCACGTTTCCGGTCTGTCTGCCAAGTACTTCTGCCGGTACTTCCGGAACATCCTGCAAAGAACCCCCATCGATTACTTAAATTACTACCGGGTGGAGCGGGCCTGCTTCCTTTTGGAGGAAAACAAGCTCTCTGTTACAGATGTAGCCTACGCCTGCGGCTATAACGACAGCAGCTACTTTGTCCGCTGCTTCAAAAAGTACAAGGGCATTACCCCCAACCAGTATGCCAAACTAGGCAAGGCTCAAAAAGCAAGTACATAAAAAAGAGGATGCGCCTAAGGGCGCATCCTCTTCTTATTCTTTATGGTATTTTCTGTCTTCTTCCGTGATAGGACGGATAACACGGCAGGGATTGCCGTAGGCCACCGAATGGTCTGGAATGTCCTTTGTGACCACGCTGCCTGCACCGATCACCACATCGGAGCCGATGGTCACACCGGGCAGCACCACGGTGTTGCCACCGATCCACACATCATTTCCCACGGTGATAGGCTTTGCATACTCCAAAAGGGCATTGCGCATTTCCTTATCAATGGGGTGGTGGGCGGTGTAAAAGCCGCAGTTGGGAGCAATAAACACATTATTGCCAAAGGTGATCTTTCCCGGGTCTACGAACACGCAGTTATTATTGGCAAAGAAATTATCCCCCGCTTCGATATTGAAGCCGAAACCGCAAAAGAGGTTTGGCTCCACATAGGGGTTCTTACCTAACTTCCCAAACAGTTTCCGCAGGATCTTTTCCCGTCCGGCCATATCGGAAGGGCGGGTATGATTGTACTCATAGCACAGATCCGCGCAGACCAAATGTGCTTCTTCCCTGCCCGGGAAGGTGGTGTCATAGCATAATCCCGCCTGGCATTTTTCCAATTCGGTCATCTCACAGCTCAAAGCCCATTTCCTCCGGCAGACTATCGAACACAGCATCGTCTGCGCCGGTGCCGTGACGGAAAATAACAGCACAGGTAGCATCGCCGCCCATGGGGAAGGGGGCATAGTGCCAAGCACCGGGAGCCCAGCTGATGCCCTTACCTACGGGCACATAGAAGGCCTCCACCCGGTCAGGGGTAACAGGGCCGGCAGGGATGCCGGCAACGATCAGGCCACCGGTCAGGGGCAGAACGGTTTCGGTAGTCCGGGCGTGGGCCTCGAACTTGCCAAACACGTACTCTCTTTGGATAGCGGTCAGCAGATTGATGGAAACCGTTTCAGCGCCATCCACCTGGGCCTGCTTTTCGTACCAGTTGTACATACCGGTTTCGCCGCCGTATTCACCGGCAGCTTCGATCACATTGCCATAGGGAGCAAAAGCTTCCTTGGTCAGCATTTGGACTTTAATCTTCTTCATAGTGTTCTCCTTAGGGTAGAGCGATAAATCCAAACTCGTTTTACAAAGGATGGTTTATTGCTCTATCTTCGTTAAAATACTCGCAAATACACAAAGTATTTGCTGCGTTTTGTGCCCCCCAGAACAAAAACCCTCTCTTTGTAAAATCTTCGACCTTAAAGCGAGAAGATTTTGGATGATTTTCGTTCTATTGGGGCGAAGGAATGCTTTGTGCCTTGCGAGGCACAATAGGGCGAAAAGCGCCAAAATAAGCCGCTTTAAGGCGGGTTCGGATTTATCGCTCTACCCTATACAATTGCATCCCGGAGCCATTCCAGGGTGCAGGCCACCATATGGGCGCCGGTCTCGCAGGAAGCTTCCACCGCGCTCTGGGCGAACCATTCCTTGTTTTGGCTGCAGCGGGTCAAATCCACATTTTCCGGCCAAGTGCCCATCATCAGGCTGGTTTCCCACTTGCCTGCGTGGTCAAAGCCGCCGCACTTGATCTGGGCTTCTGCACCAATGAGGGGAATGATCTTGATATAGGAGAAGGGATCGTCACCGGTTCCCATATTCTCATAGTAGCTGGCATAGGCGTCGCTGCCCCACCAGCCTTGACCCAATTTATCTTCCATATATTCCATGGTCACCTTCTTGGCGGCCTTGTGGCAGGCAATGGTCATGGGCATCAGGCCTGCGCCTTCGGTCTGGTGGTGAGGAACCAGGTAAATATTCTTCACACCGCCGTAGATCATGGACTTGAGAATGCAGTACAGATAATTGACATAGGCATCCTCATCCACATGGACATGGTCCGGCTTGGGGCCGCAAACGGCATAGGAAGCCACACCGTACCAGATGGGAGGACAAACCACGATTTCTTTTTCCTTTTCCAGCTCCCGCAGGCAGCCGGTGATTACCATAGTGTCGGTACCGCAGGAGGCGTGGCAGGCGTGATATTCGATCGTGCCGATGGGGATGACGAAGGGCACTTTTCTGGCCACTGCATCCTCAATTTGGTCGTGGAACATATTGATAAGTTGCATAATGACACTTCCTTTTATGAAATCCCTGCGAAGGAAACTCCGCAGGGATTTTGGGTAGAATTAGAAATGGATTTCGGGGCAGATTTCGGGAATTTCGGGGCTGAGCAGCTCGTAGCCGCCTTCCTTAACAGCAATACCCTTCTCCCAGCGGACGCCGAAGGTGTCGCCGGAAATGTAGGTATCTACCTGGTAGCACATATTGGGCTGCAGGATGTAATCGGAGCTGGTTTCGCACCAGGGAGCTTCTACTTCGATGATGCCGGTGCCGTGGAGAGGACCGTACACATAGTTCTTCTCATAGCCGTTGTCAACGAACAGCTGATAGAAGCGCTTTGCGATGTCGCAGGCTTCTACGCCGGCTTTGACCTGCTTTTCAGTCCAGGCGTGAGCTTCACGGCAGAACTGCACGATGTCACGGCGCTGACCTTCCAGCTTGCCCAGGCAGATGGGGTAGCCGATGGCAGCGGAGTAGCCGTCGATCTTGGCGGAGAGGTTCAGCTGCACGATGTCGCCCTTCTGGAATTCCCGGTAGGAAGAACGGGAGATGGCGTGACGGGTGGAAGCCTCGGAGAACACGTACATGGGCAGGCCTTCGTACTCAGCGCCGTTTTCATAAACGACCCGCTGTGCAACACCAACCATCTGCAGTTCGGTCATACCGGGGCGGATTTCCTTCATAACCTGCTGGGTAGCCAGATCAGCGATCCGGTAGCCTTCCCGCAGACAGGCCAGTTCGTTTTCAGACTTGATCTTACGCAGTTCCACCATAACCTTGCCGGCATCGATCAGCTCAGCCTTGGGGAATGCATCCCGGATGGCGTTGTAGATGGTGACGGAGGTATCCAGGAAGGAAGCGATACCGATGCGCAGATGCTCACCGGAAACACCGATAGCCTTGAACACATCGTGGAAGGTGTCGGGCTTCAGTTCGGGATATGCAGGGTCAGCGCCTTCGCGGTAAGCAGTCAGCACGAAGGTCTTGTCCAGCTTGTTGCGGTCAGCGCCGAAAACAGCAGACTCAGGGCCTACCATCAGGGCAGCATCGCCGTTGGCAGCGATGGCAACACCGGCGCGCTCAAACAGAGGCCAGAAGCCGGAGAAGTAACGGGGGTTTGCGTAGTCAGCTTCGTTGCCGTTTACGATCAAAACGTCCAGCTTTTCCCGACGCAGGATCGCAGCACAGCGCTGCACTCTTTCTTTATACTCGTAATCAGGGATACAAATTCTTGCCATAATGATTTCTCCTTATATGTAAATTTTTAAATTATTCGCAATAGCCGGGGGTGGTGTAGAAGGACACCGTTCTGGGTTCTGCTCTGCCGTACTGGGCAACAACGGGAACGCTGCTCTCCAGCATAATGGCATACTGCTGTTCAAACTCTGCGGTAAATTCGCCGAAATCCTTTTCCTCGTTGGTGCGCAGGCAGCGAACACGACGGGCAGCTACTTCAGTGCAGAAGCTGATCGGCTCCTTATCGGGATAGAACAGAGTGATCTTGATCTTTGCGTCTTCGTCGCAGGTATTGGTGATGATGATGGATTCGTGGCCGGGGATCAGATTCACGCCTACGGGAGGCAGCTCTGCATCCGGGAAGATCCAAACTTTTTTGCCGTAGCCCATTGTACTCTTCTCCTTACTCGTAGTGAAAGATTTGTGCCATATCCTGATAAAATTCGCTGTCTGACCCCATGGCATACCGGTCAAAGCAGGGGTGGGTGTGGGTCCACCATTCCCGAGTGATGGGGTCTTGAGCCATTTTCTCCATATCGGCTTCATAGTCCTGCCCCACATACTCAAAGTAAGCAAAGACCGTATTGCCCTGCAGGAAGATAGAATAGTTTTGAAGGTTGCAGCTTTTAATGGTCTGCAGCACTTCCGGCCAGGCATTGGCGTGAAGCGTTCGGTAGGTTTCCACCATATCCGGCTTCAATTTTCCAATCTGCCCAAACATAACCTTTTTCATAGCCATTCCCCATTTGCAGACACAGCGCATGGCTGTCGCACATAGTCATCCATAATACGGACAATATCATTATACACACTTTATTCCTGCTTGTCTTGCATAATCATAGTCTTAAAATAGGACAATATTCACTTTTTGCTATGAAAAATGCATTTTTCCGCAAGATTGACTTTTTGCCCCTCTGATATATAATGATGCAAACACCAAAAAGGAGGTTTGCCTTTTAAGGTGCTTTATGCTACCATAGTGTCAGCGCCTTAAGCAGGCATATTCATAGGCCTTTTGGAAGTCGCCCAATTCCTTGTAGCAAAGCTCCAGTCTGTCATAGACCGGCATTTGCGATTCCAAATAGCTCTGAGCCGCCTTTTCATATTCCCCTAAGCCAAACCAGGCTTCTCCACGCAGAAAATGCCCCCGGTTTGTCAGGGTGGGAATCAATTTCAGATAGGAAAGGGCTAAGTCCCATTTGCCTTCCTGCAATGCTCCTTCTGCCCGCAGCTGCATCAGGCCGCTGTTATCCGGCAGCTGCTTGCAAAGGCTTTCCGCCCTGGAAGGGTCTGCCTCATAGGAAAGAAGCAATAAGGGCATCTTACTGAAGTAAGGGGTCTTCTCCCCTGCTTTCTCTGCCTTTTCCAGCAGAGCCTGGGCGTAGCCGTTTTTGCCATCTGCCAAAGCCTTTTGGGCAAGTTCCAGGTAGGCTCTGCTCTCCAAAAAGTATCGCTCCCGGTCAAACACCGGGTCTGGAGAAATATAATCCTTCAGCAGATCTTCCACCTGTCCGGCTTCCGCCAGGCGCAATTTCTGCATCAGTTCTTCGTTGCAGGACGCCCCCTCTTCCAGGAAAAAGCCCACTGTTTTATGTAAGCGAGCGGCCAAAACCTGCAAGGTATCCATAGAGGGCCGGGCAGCACCGTTTTCAATTTGCGAAAGCATATTCCGGGTAATGGTATCCCCGCAAAGCTGCCGCTGGGACAAGCCTGCCTCCAACCGGACAGCCCGGATTTTTTCTCCCAATTCCATTGTTATCCCTCCGGTAATTTATATTTACCCTTATCCTATCATAAAATATGCTGTATGTATAGGCAGAAAGGAACTTTTATGAGAATTTCCCCCAAACTTTTAAAGCAAGAGGCTGCAAGAAAGCTGGACAGCCTCAACTGCAGCCCCCGAAAAACCCTATTGCTGTACGCAGCCGTTGCCTTTGGGCTTTCCTTGCTTTCTTCCCTGCTTTCCATGTTCCTCAATGCGCAAATTGACCAGCAGGGCGGTCTGGACAGCCTGGAAACCACCGCCTTTTTAGAGTCTGTTTCCTCTATTGTGAATTTGGTACTCACCTTTGCCCTTCCCATTTGGAGCTTAGGTCTTGTGTCTGTGGCTTTGGGCTTTGCCCAAGGGGAAAATGTAGGTTCGAAAGGTCTGCTGGCAGGCTTCTCCCGGCCTTTTCGAGGCATCGGCCTTTATTTGCTGACCACCCTGACCTATGCTGCAGCTTCCGCCATCATGGTCTATGTGGGCATCTTCCTGATGGTTCCCTTTGCCGAAACCCCGGAGCTGGATGCCATTTTAGCGCCTTTTGTCGCACAGTTGGAACAAAACCCCAACCTGCTGCAGGACTCCGCATTCCTGGAAACCCTTCCCTGGGCAGATATCCTTTCCTGCCTGTGGGTTCCTATGTTGATTATAGGTATCCTGGCAGCGCTGCTCAGTCTTTTCCTTAGCTATGTGCTGCGGCTGGCGCCCTACTATCTGATGGATGATCCGGAAATGAGTCCCATTCGGGCCATGTGGAAAAGTTTCCTGGCTGTGATCCGCAATTTAGGCGGCTTTATCAAGCTGGATCTGAGTTACTGGTGGTACTATCTGCCCACCCTCGCCGTAGACGCCCTTTTGCTGGCTGTTCTGGCGCCTTCTATGCTGGGCGGCCAACCAGCAGAGGAGCGGTTTGTTGTATTCTTGCAGTTTGTTTCCTTCCTGGTAGCTTGTCTGCTTTATTGGTGGAAGGGCCCCAAGGTGGAAACCACCTACGCCCTGGCTTATCAGACAGTAAAGGAATAAAAAAAGCGGTTGCAAATGCAACCGCCTTTTTAGTTGTTTTCATTCAGAAGATCCTGGAGGGTGATGCTTTCAAAGAAGCCGTCGATCATGCTGTCCAGCCGATCCCACATAGGCTTGGTCTGGCAGCAGGAAGCCCGGCCGCAAGCAGCAGGCCCCTGGGCTGTGCAGCTGACTGCCGCCAAAGAACCTTCTGTCAGCTTCAAAATTGCCCCTACGGTATAGTCCTTGGCGGGCCGGTTCAGCCGATAGCCGCCGCCTTTTCCGTGAACGGCATCCACGAATCCGGCTTTGGAAAGCACCGTCATAATGGCTTCCAAATACTTTTGAGAGATGCCCTCAGTTTCCGCAATTTCCTTCAGGGGAATATAGCGCTCCTGCTCACTCATAGCAAGACCCACCATCACCCGCAGAGCATATCTGCCCTTGGTCGATACGATCATAGCTTAATGGCAGTGACCGCAATTTTCGCAGTCAGGGAAAAGGTTCTTGTCGTAAGCAATGCCGTTGCGGTCGTAGTAGTCCTTCAAGGCGGACTTGATGGCTTCCTCAGCCAGAACAGAACAATGCAGCTTGTGGGCGGGCAAGCCTTCCAGCGCTTCTGCAACGGCCTTGTTGGTCAGATTCATCGCCTCAGAAATGGACTTTCCTTTGATCATTTCGGTAGCCATAGAAGAAGAGGCGATGGCAGAGCCGCAGCCAAAGGTTTCAAACTTCACATCTACGATCACATCGTTTTCAATTTTCAGGTAGATCTTCATAATGTCGCCGCACTTGGCGTTGCCCACCTGGCCTACGCCGTCGGCATTTTCGATCACACCCACATTCCGGGGGTGCATAAAGTGATCCATAACAACTTCGCTGTACAGAGCCATATTTTTTCTCTCCTATTCATTGTCCATTATCAATTGTCCATTGTCCATTATAGGATAAACTCTCGTTTTCCTGTTTGCAGATCCCGCCACACGGGGCTCATATTCCGCAGCAGCTCCACCACCTGGGGAACAGTTTTCAAAATATGCTCCATTTCCTCCATGGTGTTTTCATGGCACAGAGAAAGTCGCAACGAGCCGTGGGCCACATCGTGCACCCGGCCGATGGCCAGCAGCACATGGCTGGGATCCAAAGAGCCGGAGGTGCAGGCAGAGCCGGAAGAAGCATACACGCCCATAGCATCCAGGTAGAGCAGCAGGCTCTCGCCTTCGATGCCCTCAAAGCAGAAGCTGACCACACCGGGCAAAGTGTGTTCCTGGTCGCCATTGATGGCACAATGGGGGATCTTGGAAAGACCCTCCACCAGCTTTTTCCGCATAGCAAGAACCTTTTCGGTGTTCTCTTCCAGATGGTCACAGGCATCCTGCAACGCCGCTGCCATACCGCAGATGGCAGGCAGATTTTCTGTGCCGGCCCGCTTGTTCCGCTCCTGGGCGCCACCTTCGATCAGGTTGCGCAGGGGCAATCCCCGACGGACATACAGCGCACCTGCGCCCCGGGGGCCGTGGAACTTATGGGCAGACAAAGAAAGCATATCAATGTTTTGTTCTTTCACATCGATTTTCAGGTGACCAACCGCCTGAACCGCATCCGTATGGAACACCACGCCAGCTTCTTTGCAAACGGCGCCGATTTCCCGGATGGGCAGCACAGAGCCGATTTCGTTGTTGGCGTACATACAGGTGACCAGGCAGGTATCCGGGCGAATGGCATCTGCCACCTGGCGGGCGGTAATGTTATGACCATCCTTCACATCCAGCAGGGTCACTTCAAAGCCCTCTTTCTGAAGGCGCTTCAGGGTGTGCAGTACTGCGTGATGCTCAAAAGCGGTGGAAATGATGTGTTTTTTGCCCTTCTGTGCGCCATAATAGGCTGCGGACAAAATGGCCTGATTGTCTGCCTCTGTGCCGCCGGAAGTAAAGGTGATTTCTCTGGCCTCAGCGCCGATACAGCTTGCAACGGTTTGCCGTGCCTGCTCAAGGGCTTCTTTTGCCTCCTGGCCCGGCGTATGCAGGCTGGAGGGATTGCCATAAATATCGGTAAAATAGGGAAGCATTGCATCCAGCGAATGCTTGCTTAATTTGGTTGTTGCAGCGTTATCTACATATACTTGCATTGGGTAAACCTCTTTGTTTTCGTTTTGTATCCATACATTACCATTATTTACCCACCTTGTCAATAGGTAAATAGTCAATTTCAGTATGTGTTGCTTTAATTTCTTTATTCTTGGCAGACTTTTCCATTTTTCACGCCATTTACAAGGGTTACAGAGCAGATTGCCTGGCAATATTAAAAGGGCGAAGAAAGGATGGGGCAAACATGAAAAAATGGACGATTGGCATACTGACTTTATTACTGCTTTTTTGCCTGCCCTTTGGGGTGCTGGCAGAGAGTTATCTGGTCCCCGGTGGGCAGCTTTTAGGTATTACTGTAGAGGATGGAAATTTTGTGATCGCAGGCTTTGACAGCCGCTACGGACAGGCGGCTAAAGATGCGGGCCTTTGTGTTGGCGATCAGATTCTAAAAATCAACGGCAAAGACATACAAGAGATCTCCCACATCACCGACGCATTAAATCGGGCAGACGGAGAAATTGCCCTCACTGTGCGGAGGAACGACCGGGAGCTGACGGTCTGCCTTCTGCCGCAGATCACCCCCGATGGGCCTCGGCTGGGCGTATATCTGAAAGAGGGTATTACCGGCGTAGGCACCCTCACCTATTATGATCCTCAGGACAGTTCCTTCGGCGCTTTGGGTCACGGTGTCAGCCGACCCGGTGGCGGCCTTGCGGAAATTACCGGTGGCACGGTATACGACGGCTGCGTTCTTTCTGTGCGGAAAGGAAAAACCGGCACACCGGGGCAACTGATGGGCTGTGTCACCGACCGAAATGAAAAGGGGCAAATCACCAAGAATACCCCCTACGGGGTCTTTGGAACCCTCAACGGCTTTGAAAAGAGCCTGGCCCTGGAAGTGGGAACACCTAAAGATGTAAAGCCGGGAGCAGCTATCATTCGCTGCACCGTTTCGGGTTGTCTGGTGAAAGAATACCAGGTGGAGATCGTAAAAGTGTATGGCAGCAAGCAGCAAAACGGCCGGAATATGCTTATAAAGATCACCGACCCTGCCCTTTTGGAAGCCACCGGAGGCATCGTTCAAGGAATGAGCGGCTCCCCCATTATCCAAAACGGCAAACTCATCGGCGCGGTGACCCATGTTTTGGTCAATGACCCCACAATGGGCTACGGAATATTTATTGAGAATATGTTAGACGCAGCGGCGTAAGAATGGATAATTGAAAATTGACAATGGACAATTACGGTGTCGCTTCGCGACGAATTAAAATCATCGCCGCAGGCAATATCACAATTGTCCATTGTACATTGTCCATTATCAATTTAAAAAACGGAGGTTTTTACAATGGATTTTTACAATATCCCTATTGGCTTTGGTTTGGCGCTGTCGGCTAACACCGCCGCCATGAACCGCTATGCACATCTCAACGATTCCCAAAAACAGGACATTTTGAACAAAGCCCACAATGTCCGCAGTGAAAAAGAAATGTATGCACTGGTAGCATCCCTTGCAAATGGCGCAGAATAACCCCGGGCGGCTATTTGCCGCCCGCTTATTGTTGCAATTTTGTGCTGTTGTGGTATGATAGTAGGACAATGGAGCAGGAGGATTCCCAATGGTCTTTTTATGTCTTGCCGTTTTGAGCAGTTCTGCCATATCTCTGCTGATGCGTATCAGCGCCAACAAAGTGTCTGCAAAGCTGAGTATGCTCAGCTTCAATTATCTGGTCTGTGCTTTGTTGGGTGCGGCCTATGCAGGCTTTGACCTGCTGCGCCCGGATGTTTCCGGCTTTTCCTTTACCATTGGGTTAGGCATCGTCAGTGGCATATTTTATCTTGGTGGCTTTGTGCTTTTCCAGTGGAATACCGCCAATAACGGCATTGTGCTCAGTTCTATCTTTATGAAGCTGGGTCTGCTGGTGCCTATCATCCTCTCGGTTTTGGTTTTCCACGAAATTCCCACCTGGGCCCAGATCCTGGGTTTTTGCATTGCAATCCTGGCCATCGTAGTACTTAATTTGAAGCAAAAAAGCACAAAAAGCCGTTTCCGCTGGCAACTGCTTGCCATGCTTGTGATGTGCGGCGGCTCCGATGCCATGTCCAAGGTCTTCAAGGCTTGGGGGCCGGAAGTGCTGTCGGACCAGTTTCTGTTTTATACCTTTGCTGTGGCTCTGGTGCTATGCATTGCCTTGGTGATCTATAAGAAAGAGCGCCCCGGCATCCGGGAGATTCTGTTTGGTGCAGCCATCGGCATTCCCAATTTCTTCTCTTCCAAATTTCTGCTGCTTTCTTTGGAAAGCCTGCCGGGCGTGGTGGTTTTCCCCTGCTTCAGCATTGCCACCATGCTGATCGCCACCTTGGCCGGTGTGCTCTTCTTCCGGGAGCGGCTGCAAAAATTCCAATGGTTTGCCCTGGCAGGCATCATCGCAGCACTGTTTTTGCTGAACATCTAATAAAATCGCAACATATCCCTACATACAAAAGCACAAATCTACAGATTTGCACCTGGAAATAATGCGCCGGAAAACAGGAGGGAATTCTATGGCATATATCATCTCCAAAGAAGACCATCTGACGAAAGACTACAAAACCCAAAAGAAACTGTTCTGGTGGATGCTGAGCCTGAGCATTCTCACCTTTGCCCTTTGGCTGCTGTTCATCTTTCTTCTGCAGGAGCCCAACCTTTGGTTCTTAATCCTTTGCCCCGCAGCAGGCCTTGGCTTATTGGCTATCGCCAAAAGCCGATACAGCCAAATGTCCATCCTGGCGGCCGGCATTCGGGGAGAAAAAGCCGCCCTGAACATCTTAAAGGAACTGGACAGCGAGCATTGGGTTGTAACCGATAAAAAAATCACCCACAAAGGCAAATCCGCAGAGCTGGACTTCGTTGTGATCGGCCCTACGGGTGTTTGCATCATAGAATGTAAGCATCTGGCGGGAACCATTGATGCAGATCCCAAAGCCAAGTACTGGCTGCAAACCAAAGTCAGCCACAGCGGTGTGGAAAGGACCAAAAAGTTCTATAGTCCCGTCAAGCAGGTGGGAACCCATCTGTATCGGCTAAAGCAATTTTTGAAAGAAAAGGGCGTTTCTGTCCACCTGGACAGCGCCGTCTTCTTCCCCGATCCGGAAACCCAGCTCCGATTCCAAGAGAAATTCGAAGAAACCCCGGTATTTTGGGGTGAAAAAGGTCCGGAGCTGCTGCTGAAATTTCTTCGCAAGGAACGCACGCCCCTGACTCCCGCTCAGGTTCTGGAAATTGCCGAATTCTTACACGCAGATAAATAAGAAAAAGCCTTGTGAAAATTCACAAGGCTTTTTTATACCAATGGCCGTTTCGGCAGGAATATGTTAACATCCGTTTCCCCGTAGATGCCCGGCACACTTCCCTTTTTGGTATACTGCCAGTATTCCACTTCATAGGGGTAATTCATAGGCGCATCATACATCGCCAGCCAGAAAGGATAATCCGTCAATTCTTCCAGGTACAATAGGTCCCGTCCCTGACTGGCGTTAAAGTAGATCATAGCCTGGTAGCCTGCCTCCTCAATGGCCTTGCAAAAAGCCAAAGAGCAATCCGTCAGCGTCCTGGCTTTCACATTGGCAGTGCGGGCATCGGCGCTGACATACTCCCAGTCAAACACCACCGGAAGATCCAGTTCCCAGCCCTGGATCAGAGAAAGGGTGTATTGGGCCTCCTCCAGTGCTTCCTCCACAGAGGTTGCCTGAGAGAAGAAATACACGCCCACCTGCAGGCCCGCTTTCTTGGCGCCCTGGTAGTACTCTTCCGCCTTTCCGTCGGGATACAGTTTGCCTGTCCCCCAGCCTCTGCCGCCGACCCGGATAATGGCAAATTCCATCCCCGCATTTTTCACTTTTTCCCAGTTGATGGCTCCCCGGTACTCGGAAACATCCACGCCCATGGAATATGGGCCGGTCACGCAGGCAAGGAAGCCATCCACTTCCGCAAAATCCTCCGGGGCATAGGGATTGGGCGCCGGAGGGGCAAAGGTGGCAGGAGGCTCTGTGGCCTGTACCGGCATAGGCTCTGCCCGCCAAAAAATCAGGCCCAGCAAAAGGGCAAAGCCGGTGATTACCACGGACAGAACGATCAGCAAGATCTTCAGTTGTAATGTATCTGCATTGCCTGTCTTTCCCATAGGTGCCTCCCAAAATTTCTCCCCTTAAATATACCATGATTCCCCTTTTTGCACAAGAAGAAATTATTGCCTATTTTGCACTTTCCGGTTGCATTATGTATATTTCCTGTGCTATAATGGCGGGAGTATGTGAATTTTTGGAAAGGAGAGAAAGTCATGATATTCGGTAAGCATATCAACCGGTATTATTTGCGGTTTGCGCCGGCTTTTTTGCTGGGTCTGATCGCCCTGATCGCGGTTGACTATGTCCAGCTGATCATCCCCGAACTGTATCAATATGTCATCGACGGTATGAACGGCAGTTTAAAGATCAACGACGTCCCTGTTGCCTTTGATATGGACTTTCTTTTGGACAAGATCTGTATGCCCCTTGTGGTGATCATTCTGTGCATGGTGGCGGGCCGCTTCCTGTGGCGTGTCTGCTTTATGGGTTCTGCCATTCGCATGGAGTCCGACCTGCGCAACCGGATGTTCAGCCACTGCAAGGATCTGAGCCGGCAGTACTACCAGGTCAACAAGGTAGGCAACCTGATGAGCCTTTACACCAACGACCTGGACACCATCCAGGAATGCTACGGCTGGGGCATTATGGAGTGCTGCGATGCAGGCTTCTTAGGCGGACTTGCCATTTACAGAATGTGGAATATGGACTACCGGCTAACCTGCTTTGCCATGATCCCCATGGTGCTGCTGCTTTGCTCCAGTATTCTCGTTGGCAACTATATGTCCAAGAAGTGGGAAAAACGCCAGGAGGCTTTTTCCAATCTTTCTGACTTTGCCCAGGAGAGCTTTTCCGGCATCGCAGTTATCAAGGCCTTTGTAAAAGAAGGCAAGGAACTTTGGTCCTTTAAAAAGCTGAGCAAAGAAAACGAACAGGCCAACATTGACTTCACCCGCAGCTCTGTGCTGTTCCGCATCAGCGTTATGCTCTTTGTGGAAAGCGTCATTTGCGTGGTGCTGGGTTATGGTGGCTATCTTGTATGGGCCGAGGCCTTCACCGCCGGTGAACTGATGGCCTTCATCGGTTACTTTAACGCCATCATCTGGCCCATTATGGCCATCTCCGATCTGATCGATATGACCAGCCGGGGCAGAGCTTCTTTGAAGCGTGTCAGCGAGCTGCTGGATGCCAAACAGGATGTGGTGGATAAAGCCGGTGTCAAGGACCTGGAGAATGTGCAGGGTTCTATCGAATTCCGGAATCTGACCTTCCGCTATCCCGACGGAGAGATCGATGCCCTGGAAGATGTAAGTTTCACCATCAATGCCGGTGAAAATGTGGGTCTTGTGGGCAAAACCGGCTCCGGCAAGACCACCCTGGTAGACCTGATCCTGCGTACATACAATGTGCCTGACGGCACAGTATTTGTGGACGGTGTGGATGTAAACGATGTAACTATCCGCTCTGTCCGGGCTGGCTGTGCCTATGTTCCCCAGGATAATTTCCTTTTCTCTGATACCATTGCCAATAACATTGGCTTTGCTTTGGATCAGAAAAAGCAGTCCAGCATCGTGGAAGCCGCCACTATGGCGGATGTAGATGGCAACATCCGGGAATTCTCCCAAGGATATGAAACCATACTGGGTGAACGGGGCGTTACCGTTTCCGGTGGCCAGAAGCAGAGAATTTCCATTGCCCGCGCCCTTTTGAAGGATGCACCCATCCTGATTTTGGACGACTCCGTTTCCGCGGTAGATACCAAGACCGAGCGGACCATTCTTGCAAATCTCCGGGCTACCCGGGCAGGCAAAACCACCATTTTGATCGCCCACCGAATCTCCACCATTGAAAAAATGGATAAGATTCTCTTTATTGATGACGGCCGCTTGATTGCTTGCGGCAAGCACGAAGACCTTTACGCCACCTGCCCTGCTTACCAAAAGATGGTAGACCTGCAGCGGCTGGAAGAGGAAGGGGGCGAAGACAATGCGTGAGTACTTACCTATTTTGATCGTAGGCGCCATTATTGGCGTGGCTTCCGCCATTTTCCTCGCTGCCTATTTCCTGATGAAGCGAAAAAAGGAAGAGACCGACTGGGAGCGCTCCACCCCCGACAGCCAGATTGTCCGCCGGCTTCTGCATTATGCAAAACCCTACAAACTGCAATTCATTGCGGTTTTCGTGGTTATGCTGATTTCCATCGCCTACGACCTGGTGGCTCCGGTGCTGGTAGGTGATATTGAGAAGCTGGTCATGCAGAAAGACTTCCCCCTGGACGCTCTTTACATCCGAGTGGGCGTTTACGCTTCCATCCTGATCGTCTCTTTGGTGGGTATGTATATCCAGACCATGCTTCTGCAAAAAATCGGTCAGAAGCTGCTCTCCGCCCTCCGGGAAGATGTGTTCTCCCACATTGAGAGCCTTTCCCACGAGCAGCTGAACAACATCCCTGTTGGCAAACTGGTGACCCGTGTTACCAATGATACCAACGCCATTTCCATGATGTTCACCAATGTGCTGGTCACCCTGGTGAAGAACGCCATGGTCATCGTGGGTGTGGTAGTGGTGATGATGTTCATCAACTACGCCCTGACCCTGGTGATCCTGTGCTTTGTGCCCTTCGTGGTGCTGTTCACCTTTGTTTTCCAAAAGTTCTCCCGGAAAGCACACCGGGCCGTAACAGACAGCCGCACAGATATGAACACCTTCCTGTCGGAAAACCTTTCCGGCATCAAGATCACCCAGATCTTCAACCGGGAAGAGCAGAAAATGGAGGACTTCCTGGAAAAGAGCAACAAGGTAAAGAAAGCCAAGCAGCAGCGGCTGGTGGTCTTTGGTGTATTCCGTCCCATGGTCAATATGCTCCACATCAGCTGTGTGTTGTGCCTGCTGTACCTGGGCGGCAAGGGCCATATTCAGCAAACGGAATTCTTTGGGCAAATCATTGACAGCGCCACCGTTGTCACCTTCTATATGTTTGCCCGCCGCTTCTTTGACCCCATTCAAACTCTTTCTGAACAGTTCGACACCCTGCAGTCTGCCTTCGCTTCTGCCGAAAAGATCTTCTCCATTATGGATATGACTCCGGAGATCGTGGACGAGCCGGGTGCCATCGAGCTGGACCACCTGGAAGGCAACATTGAATTTAAGGATGTTTGGTTCTCCTACAAGCCCGATGAATGGGTGCTGAAGGGCGTTTCCTTCAAGGTGGAAGCCCGGCAGACTGTGGCCTTTGTAGGCTCCACCGGTTCCGGCAAGACCACCATTCTTTCCCTGATCTGCCGCAACTATGATATTCAAAAGGGCCAGACCCTGATCGACGGCATTGATATCAGGAATATCAAAATTTCCTCCCTGCGCCGTCACTTCGGCCAGATGCTTCAGGACGTGTTCCTTTTCTCCGGCACCATCCGCAGTAACATTCTTCTGCAAAAAGAGGATGTTTCCGATGAGGAAGTAATGGCCGCCTGCCGCTATGTGAATGCAGCCCATTTCATCGACCGCCTGGAAAAGGGCCTGGATGAGCCTGTTCGGGAGCGAGGCAATAACTTCTCCGCCGGTCAGCGGCAGCTCCTCAGTTTTGCCCGTACCATCGTCCATAAGCCCAGCGTTATGATTTTGGACGAGGCCACCGCCAACATCGACACCGAAACAGAAGTGCTGATTCAGGACTCCCTGGAAAAAATGAAGAACATCGGCACCATGCTGGTGGTTGCCCACCGGCTTTCCACCATTCAGCACGCCGACAATATCATTCTTCTTTCCAAGGGCAAGATCATCGTGCAGGGCACCCATCAGCAGCTGCTCCACCTGAAGGGCCGCTACCATCAGCTTTACACCTTGCAATACACGAAACACCAAATGCAAAGTTAAACCCAAAACGCCCTCTTGCAATCTTGCAAGGGGGCGTTTCTATACTGAGCTGCAGTGGAAGGCTACGCCCCCACCCGCATTTCAATTTGCTTTCCACAAGGATATCCATTTGCCATTAAATAACCGCCAATCGTCAATGACGATTGGCGGTTATATTATGCAACAGGTTCTTTCATTTTCTTTTTCTTCTTGGATCTTCTTGCCAGCAGGACGATGGTTGTGGTGAGGCCTCCCAGCACCAGCACAATGCCACCGCAGGTTATGTACAAATACAGCCGGTTTTCTTCTGCCGTGATGTAATCCCAGGCCTGGGTTGCATTCTTTGTGATCAGCTCCAAAGTCGTGGGCTCAGGCTTCTCCGGTGGCACTTGCAGGCACACCTTGCAAAGACCGGTCACCTGGGAAATCTTATGTTCTTCCCGGGGGTAAACCTTGCCGCAACGGCAAACGCTCCAGTGGGCTTCCCAGTCCACTTGCATGGGCTGGAAGGAGTGAATGTGGGGCAGCTTGGGAGCATACTCATAATGGCAGTCCAGGCAAACCTGGGCATGTTCTTCTGTAGCGGGATCGGAAAGATTGTGGGCTTGGGCGTCCTTCCGATAGTCACATCCGGCGCAGGGGTAGTAATGCTCCTGCTGATCCGCGGTCATATTGGGAAGGATCTTATGGGGCGTGATATCCGTTTGACCCGGGCAGAACATACATTTGCGATAGTGGAAATTCTCATCCCAGGAATAGGTTTCCTCATAAACGTGGCCATCCGGCTTCACATATTCACAGATCTGGCAGGGAACACTGCAAAATTCCCGTTCCGTGTGGATTTCTTTCTCTATAGGTGCCTGACAGACCTGGCAGGGATGCCAGTGGGATTCTTCATCGGAAAGCCACTCTTCCATGGCTTTATGTTCCTCTGTTTCCTTGGCGTTACAAAGGATGCAGGTCCGTTGGTGGAGTTTTTCGTCCAGGTTTTCCCACTCTCCGAAAACGTGCTTGGGTGCCTTGGGAATGTCCACCGTGCGGGTAGCACCACATACGGAGCAGGTCTGTTTCTTGGTTCCCACCGCATTACAGGTGGCTTCCTTGATCACCGTATCACCGCCCCAACTGTGGCTCTTTGTATCTTTGTAGCCGCACTTTGTGCAAGTTCTTAAGTGGTTGTAAGCGCCGTTACTGCTCCAGGAGCCATAACTGTGACTGCAGCAGCTTTGACAGCCGCTAACGGTCTTGGTTGCGCCGGTATAGTACTTAAATCCACAGACAGTGCAGGCCTTATACACTTTATGGGGATGGGAGGAATCGTATTTTTCGCTTCCGTAGGAATGGGTGTGGGGATTGGCGCCGCCATCGCCGTAATCCGGCACGCCGAAAATGTGATCCTTGATTTTCCGTTCTTTTCTGTAAACGCCGGGGCGATTGGTGTGATCCCAGGTATTGCCTTCTACCGTAATGGCTATGCCTCTTGCCGCATCCACCGCCACCACAAGGCCCACATGGGTAATGCCGCCGCTGGAATTGACCTGGAAGTACAGGTCACCGGGCTGAGGGGTGTAATTCTTGCCGGAATAGGAAGGAATGCCAAAAGAAGTAGGGCTTGCCCAGCCGGTCCGCTTCAAAATAGAGGTGGGCACATTGGCCTGGTTGGCACACCAGGAAACAAAATAGCCGCACCAGGAATCGTAGGCATTATTAAAGGAAGCGCCGTACTTATTGTAGTTGCCGCTGCCTGCCAGATAGCCCACCTGGGTCAGAGCCACCGCAATAATATCCTGCCGGTAGTTGCCCGTATTTTTATGGGTGTTTTCATAGGCCGCGTTGGCGTTTTGAGGAATAAAGCCCAGAGCTGTTACCAGCACGAGCAGAAAAGCCAAAAGGCGGATTGCAGTCTTTTTCAAACCGATAACAACTCCTTTCTCAAATTTCCCGAGTTTACATCATACCCGCAATTCGTCAAAAAATCAAGTATTTTTTTGTAAACTCCCGTGTTTTCCTGAATTTTCCGGCCATTTTATAGGCTTTTTTACCTGTTTCTGTTATCCCAGTCCTGTTTACGATATTGTCCGGGAGGCATACCAAACTGCTTTTTAAAGCTGTAAGAGAAGTAATTAGGAGAAGAATAATTCATTCGTTCTGTGATCTGGCTGATCTCCACGCCCTCCTCCAAAAGGCGCAATGCTTCATTGCCCCGCATATCACTGTAGTACCGTTTGGGATTGACGCCTGCATACTTGGCAAACAGTTCCTTCACGGTGGTCACGCTGATGCTGTTTCTCTGGGCGATCTGCCCCAGAGTCAAATTTTCATAGACCGCTGCACGCATACTCTCCACCAGCTTGCGGTACATCACGCCACTGCGGGAGTTTTTGATCCGCTGGTGGGAGTTGTGGTTTTTATGCATTCGCAGCAGAAAAGCCCCCAGGGCATAAGCCCCTTCTGCCCCCAGCTCCCTATCCTGTATTTCTCCTGTGTAGGCCGTCCGCAGCTGATTAAAAATATCCACCAATTCTTCTGTTTCTGCCGGGGTCAGATAAAAAATGCCCTGGCTAAATTTTTCCGGCAACGCACCAGTATGTTCAAAGGAAAAGTTCAGAAGCCTGCTGTTTCTGCCAGGGCTGCGGCAGCTGTGGAAGACCATTGGGGCACAGCCGATAAAGCTGCCGGGCTTTAGAAGATAGATCTTTCCATCCTGTACCGATTCCACTTCCCCCTCCAAAACGCAGGTGAACTCCCAAAAATTGTGGCGCTCTCCCAAAAACAGATAGGGTCCCTCCCAAACGTGTTCATACAAAAAACGAAACCGTGTGATCAGAAAAGGATATTCCACCGGATAGTTTTCAAAAAGTCCGTCTAAAATCATAATTCCTCCGTCTAAAATCGCATTGAGTTATTATTTTTATATTTTATACTGTAAAGTAGGTTGGGCAATTTGTCAAGCATGCCTACCACTTTATTTCAATACAATTAGGAGAATAGATATGGGTCTTTACGAGGAATTCAGATTTAAGCCTGCCCCCTGGCTTCCCCACAGCGAGCTGCCTTTGGAGGAACTGGAGCGGGTACGCAACATCAAACGGGAGGATATGGAGTACACCAACGAAAACGGCTATAGTGTAAAGGTCGTAATCGATCCCACCTTGTGTATGGTGCAGGATATGTTCTACCGGATTTTGAAAAGCGACCTGGAAAACAAACCTTTTTCCATGATCTGCCCCAACCAGTGGCCCGGTGCTTACTCTGCGGTGGCTGAGATGCTGAATAAATTCAACATCAGCGCCCGAAATGTCCATGCCTTTGCCATGGATGAATGGGCTGACGAAAACGGTAATGTGGCCCCCCTGACCTACGGTGCCGGTCTTGGCTACTCCTTTATGAACCACTTTTACGGCCGCATCCGGGAAGACCTCCGTCCTCCCGTTGACCACTGGCACACCCTGAACAACGACAACAAAGGCGACAACGTCTACTCTGATATGATCGACCAGATCACCGGCGGCGGCGTAGATGTGATCTATACTGCCACCGGCTGGCCCGGACACACCGCCTTTATCGACCCCCGCTGCGAGGAATTTGCCGCCGACTCTCTGGAAGAATTTCTGCAGCTTGGCTCCCGGGTTGCCACTCAAATTCCCCTGACTGTCTGTGAAAACTCTCTGTTTGCCCCCATGGGCGGCTCCGGTGACGTTTGGGCAGTACCGCCTCGCAGCGCCACCATCGGTCCCCGGGACGTGATGCACGCCAAGGAGCGGGTAGAACTGCACAACTTCGTCAATGCCGATGGCACTTCCTGGCAGAGAATGGTCTCCCGTTTGGAGCTGTACGGTCCTATTTCTATGGAATGCCCTGCTTCCATTCTGCGTTTAGGCAAGGGCACTTGCTATGTGTCCGAAGCCATTGCCAAGCCCTTCGGCAGCTGGGAGTACGGACGGGCCTTAGGTGATCTGTGATGAAAGCGATCATCAATACAAAACTGATTTTGGAGGACAGCATTGTCTTTGACGGTGTTCTTCTCTACGAAAGCGGATATATTGTTGCCGCAGGCAAGCGGCAGGAAATCCTCATTCCGGCGGATGCAGAAATCCTGGATGCCCAAGGACTTTACACCTCCCCCGGCTTTGTAGATATCCATAATCACGGCTCTCAGACCGCCCTCTTTACGGAAGATCCTATGGGCTGTGCAGAGCATTTCCTCCGTCACGGGCAAACCACTGTCCTTCCCACTCTTTACTGCACCCTTTCCCTGAAGCAAATGCTACAGGGTGCCCGGAAGATCCGCCAAGCCTCCCAAGAGGGCGCAGGCCGGATCATTGCCGGCCTTTATATGGAAGGTCCTTATATGAACGGAGAAGGCAGCGACCAGAAGCATATCCTCTGGGACGGTGCGCCTGATCCCCGGGAGTATATACCCCTGATCCAAGGGGTAAAGGATATGGCAAAGGTGTGGTCCGTTTGCCCTGCGCGCCCCGGGATCGAAAACTTTTTGCAAGCTCTGAAGGCAGAAAGCCCGGAGGCCATTATCTCCTTGGGCCATTCCCACGCCACCGCCGCAGATTGCCGGAAGATCAAAAAATACGGCCTGAAGCTTCAGACTCACCACGGAGATTCCGGGAAAGCTCCCGGTCCCAATCAGGTGACCATCGGGGCCGGCTGTGACGAGTTTACGCTTTATGACCCGGATATGTACGCAGAGCTGATCTGCGATCAGGAGGGCATCCACCTGCCCGGAGATCTTATTAAAATGGTGGTCCGCACAAAAGGCATCGAGCGGATCATTTTGATCACCGACTCCATGCCCTCATCGGGAAATTATACAAACAACGAGGCAGACGGTGTGCTCTACGGTCCCGATCTGAACTATGACTGCGAAGGCCATCTGGCAGGCAGCCACCTGACCCTGGACAACGCCTGCCGCAACCTGATGGCGCACACCGGCTACGGTCTGTGCCATGCCATCCGCTGTGCCAGTTTGAATCCGGCAAAGCTGCTGGGTCTGGAGAATAAAATCGGCAGCATCGCTCCCGGCAAGCTGGCAAACCTCATTCTCATTGACGATACTGTATGCGTGCAAAAAGTAATCTTCCGGGGAGAGACTGTATGGGATATTTGATTGGCATTGATGTTGGCACCACCGGCACGAAGGCCATGCTTTTCTCGGAAAAAGGGGCGTGCCTGAAATCTGCATACCGGGGATATTCCCTCTCCACGCCCCATCCCGGTCAGGTGGAGCAGGCTGCCGGGGATTGGTGGGAGGCCGTTTGTCAGACGGTTCGGGAGGTGAGCAACGGCTGCAAGGAGCAGGTCATTGCCCTTTCTCTTTCCACCCAAGGGGGTACCCTTGTCTGTGTGGACAAAGACGGTGCGCCTCTCTGCCCCGCCCTTGTTTGGAACGATTCCCGATGCGAAAAAGAAGCAGCCGCTTTTGCTTCTCAATTTGGCCCGGAAACCATGTATAAAAAAACCGGCTGGTCATTGTTTTCCGGCATGCCGGCAATGCAGATCCGTCATATTAGGGACAATCAGCCGGATCTTCTTCATAAAACTGACCTGTTTTTAACCGTGCCTGATTTTCTCAGTCTAAAAATGACCGGCAAGGCAGTGGTGGACCATTCAAATGCAGGCATCAATCAACTGACAGATATCCGGCAAGGGTGCTATGACATGGCAATTTTGGACTTCATCGGCACAGATGAGGGACGTCTGCCTACCCTTGCTCCCTCCGGTACTGTAATCGGCAATCTGACAGAGGAAGCCGCCGTTTCCCTTGGGCTGACTCCAAAAACCCTGCTGGTTTCCGGAGCCCACGATCAATACGCGGTGGCTTTAGGCGCTGGGGCAACCCATCCGGGAGATATTCTCATTGGCTCCGGCACTGCCTGGGTGGTAACAGCCATGGAAGAAAAACCGAATTTTTCCGGACTTTCCCAATCCCGGAGCGCCATCTCCGGCCTGTGGGGCAGTCTTTGCTCCCTGTCCCACGGCGGTGTTTGCCTGGACTGGCTTCGTAAACATATTCTTGGCACGCCGGAAGCTCCTGTGGACTATGAAACACTGAACCGGGAGGTTGCTCGGTGCAAAGCTGCAGAAGAGGGTCTTTTCTTCCTTCCCTTTGGAGGCAGGCAAAACCGGGCCCAATTTGTTGGCTTGGACCTTTCTCACAACCGTTTTCATATGGCAAGGGCAGTAATGGAGGGCGTTGTCTTCCAGATCGCAGCGATGCTGGAGCGGTTTCCTGTCCGCCCTCAAGAAGGTCTGCTTCTTGCAGGCGGCGCATCCAAAAGTCCGGTGTGGAGCAAACTGCTCTGTGATATTACCGGCTTGCCGGTGCGCATTCCACAAATGCCGGATTTGGCCTGCGTAGGTGCGGCTATTTTGGCGGGTGTGGGTACAGGTGTGTATCACACCCCGGAGGAAGGCCACAAGGCCCTTTGCGTAGAAGAAACCACCATTTTCCCGGACACAGAAGCAGCAAACCGCTATACGGCTTTGCTGTCCCAATACAAAGAATTGATCGAGAGGTATGAACGATGAAACCTACCATTCGGATACCCTACTTTGAAGTAGGTACCAAAAACTATGTATATGGCGATACTCTTTTGGAATATGCCATTGCTGCGGACAAAGCTGCAGAAAAATACGATATCGATGTGCTGTTTATTTGCTCTCCCGTGGAGATCCGTCGGGTCAGAGAGCATACCAAGCACCTGATCGTGCTGGCTCCCTATATGGATACCCTCCGTCCCGGCCGGGGTATGGCAGATATTCTGCCGGAGGGCCTGAAGGCCGCCGGTGCCCAGGGCGTAGTGATCAACCACTGCGAAAAACCTATGAGCCTGCCCCAAATGAAGGCAACCATTGACCGGGCAAGAGAGCTGGATATGCTGGTATTTGCCTGTGCAGACACTCTGGCAGAAGCCAAGGCCATCGCCCAGCTTCACCCGGATATCATCAATCCCGAGCCCTCTGAGATCATTGGCGGCGGCAACGGCATCAGTCCTATGGCCTATGTGAAGGATTCCATTCGGGTCATCAAAGAGATATACCCCGATATAATGGTGGAGCAAGCCGCCGGCATTACCAATGGCCAGCAGGTGTACGACTTCATTATGGCCGGCAGTGAGGCCGCCGGTGCGGCATCCGGCATTATGAATGCTAAAGACCCTATCGCTATGATCGACGAAATGATCGCCGCCACACGGCGGGCTGCTGACGACCTGCAAAAGCAGGCCCAGTAAAGGAGGTACATATGGTTTACAAAGCTTCTTTTAAGCTGGAATCCCGGCACAGAGCCGTTTCCTTCCACGATATTACAGAAAAAGTCACGGGGGTCTTTGCCCAATCCAAGCTGCAAAACGGCATTGTAGTGGTCTACTCTCACCACACCACCTGCTCCGTCATCACCCAGGAATGCGCCTTTGATATGTCCATGACCGGCCTTGAGACCCTGCAGCAGGACTTGGTCAACGCTTTTGAAAACTGGATGCCTACCTGCCGCTATGAAGGGCAGTATCTTCACCCCGGGCCTAAGGCCTTGACCTTTGCCGAGGAACACGGAGAGGACAACTTCGGTTGCCACAATACCGACGCCCACCTGCGTTCCTCTGTTATTGGCAGAAATGTGACCATCGTTGCGGTAGACGGAGAGATGGATCTGGGCGAATTCGGCCGCATTCACTTTATTGACTGGGATCAGACCCGTGGCAGAACCCGCACAGTACAGGTTATGATCATTGGAGAATAAGCCATGGCACTTTTGAATGTACTGCCCTATGACCGGCAGTTTTATGAGGAGCAGCTGCTTGACTTTCTCCCGACCACCTTTATTGATTGCCACACCCACATCTGGCTGGACCAGCAGAATCACTTTTGCGAAGACAATGCCAACCGTTCCTGCGCCTGGCCCAACATGGTGGCAAAGGACAATTCCGTAGAGGATCTGAACGAAACCAACCGGCTTCTGTTTCCTCAGAATAAAGTGATTTCCGTTCTTTACGGCCAGCCCATGGTCACCATCGACCTGCGCAAAAACAATGCCTATGTGGCCCAAAGCGCAGAAAAATACAGCTTTCCTGCCCTGTATATCTCCCACCCCAGTCAAAGCGCGGAAAGTGTAGAAAAAGCAGTGTTGGCTAATCCCTGCTTTAAGGGCCTGAAGGTGTATTTGCAGTTTGCTCCCTCCTATATTCCCAGCAACGAGATCCGGATCTATGACTTTCTGCCTAAAGAGCATTTGGCTCTGGCAGATAAGCATGGCTGGGTGGTGCAGATCCATATTGCCCGGCCCCGCCGCCTTGCGGACCCGGTAAACTATATGCAGTTGCTGGAGATCGAGGAGCATTACCCTAACATCAAGCTGATCGTAGCCCACTTGGGCAGAGCCTACTCCAACGAGGATCTGGGAGATGCCTTGGCGTATCTGAAAAACTCGCAAAAAACCATTTGGGATTTCACCGCCAACACCAATCAGTTCGTGATGGAAAGGGTGCTGGAGCTTTACGGTCCGGACAGGTTTATCTACGGAACAGACTTCCCTATTTTTCGGATGAAGGCCCGCCGCACCGTGGAAAACGGCTTCTACATCAACGAGATCCCTGCAGGCAGCCTGGGGGACGTTTCTTCCGATCCCCATATGCGTCAGATCCCCTACCCAGAAGCAAGCAAGATCACCTTCTTTATTTACGAGGAGATCCTTTCCTGCAAAAACGCCTGCAACACCCTGGGCCTTACCAAAGAAGATATACGAAAAATCTTCTATCAAAATTCTGCAAATATCTTCGGCATATAAAAAACCCTGCGGAGGAAGCCATCCATACAAAAGCAACTGTTTTCCTTGCAAATCGACTGATTTGTGATATAATAGCATAAACGCCAATTGGTGTTTATACCTATAAGGAGGCTTATTTATGGGCAAATTTAAGCGCTACGACGGTTACGTCATGCACATCCCCCAGGAATTCATCGACAACAAATTGCCGGTGTGTCCCTTCTGCAAAAGTGACCATCCCCATTGGCTGCTGGACTCCCGCATGGAGTTTTCCCTGGCAGGCAGCCGTACCTATTATCAATGTGAGTGTTGCCGCGCAACCATGTCTTCCACCGCTGCAGATGCAGCCGCTGAAAAGGGTAAGGGCTTCGGCATCAACCCTGCTATGGCTGCAATGAATGCCGCCCAAAAGGGCAGCAAGCATCAGGAAGTGGGCGTTGCCTATATGCGCATTGAAGATTTGGGTTTCGCTTGCCAGGACACATCCCTGCTGGGTCAGGAATTGCCCATTACCTTCTTACAGGAAATGGCTGCACCTGCCAAGGTATTCTGCACCAACTGTGGCCAGGAGCTGACCCCCGGAAATGCTTTCTGCCCCTCTTGCGGCGCAAAGCAGGAAGTGGTGCCCGCTCCTGAAGCCTATGCAGCGCCCGTTGCACCTGCAGTGAACTACTACGAAGCACCTGCTGACAATGGCTATGCGCCCGCTCCCGCGAATTCCTACAACGAAGCCCCTGTCAATTATTATAATGAAGCACCCGTTAACTACTATAACGAGCCTTCCTATGACAATTACCGCAAACCCGTTGCTCCCGTAGCCGCACCTGCCGCACCCTATAAATTCCCCCTGGTGCCTTTGATTCTGATGGGCATTGCCGCAATGTACGCTTTTATTAGTTTATTCTCCGGCTACTCCTTCCTGGAAAACTTCCTGAGCTTCACGCCCTATGTGTTGCTGGTGGTAGGTCTGATTACCTGCCGTAAAGAGAAGAATGTCTTGTTTGGCGTCGGTTTCCTGGTATACGCCGGTATCACATTCCTCTTCTTACTCATGTACAGTGGCTATTATTTCTATTCCGCCTTGGATATCGTCGTCTCTCTGTTCACTATAGCAGCAACGACACTCATTGGTGTGAGCTACCTTGTTGCCAAGCCTGCTATGCGGGTGCTGAAGATGATCGCCGCCATTGTGTCCCTGGCTTTCAGCTTCATCTCCTTTATCTCTTATATTGAATACATTGACTACATTTATTTCATCAACCTCGTATGTGGCGCACTGCCCTTTGTCGCTGTGATTCTGTACACCCCCTTCAAAAAAGATTGATCCCTATTGCTTTTTTAAAGCCGCAGTTCTTTAAGGACTGCGGCTTTCTTTTTCCAAAAAGTACAAATTATAATTTTGGAAGGTCGGGCAAAACTATGGATGCGGCGGAAAAACCGCCAATAAATGCTTCGAACATAGGCCGAGGATCTTGCCCCGGTCTGTGCCGGGGCAGGAAAAAGGAGAAAAAAGATTATGAAGAACAACAACCAGATCAATGTTCCCCAGGCTCGTGAAGCTATGGATCGCTTCAAGATGCAGGCTGCTTCCGAAGTTGGCGTTAACCTGACCAATGGTTATAACGGCCACCTGACTTCCCGTGAAGCCGGCAGCGTGGGCGGCCAGATGGTCAAGAAGATGATCGAAGCCTACGAGCAGGGCATGCAGTAATTGCCCCACTGCCGACGGCTATCCGGCGGCAGGGTACATAGTTGCTTTTTTCTTCCCCATATGCTAAAATAAAAATAGTCTTTTGAAAAGGGGATGAACGCTTGGCTATTCAGGAATCCGGGGAAATGTACCTGGAAAGCATTTATGTGCTGCAGCAAAAGGGGCAGCCTGTCCACGCCATTGATGTGGGAAAATATATGGGCTACTCCAAGCCCAGTGTGAGCCGGGCAATGGGTCTTCTCAAAAAAGACGGCTATATTGAGATTGACGAAGAAAGCCACATCACCCTGACGGAACAAGGCTTGGCTGTTGCCAAAAAGATTTATGAACGGCACACCCTGATCACCGGCCTTTTGATCCGCCTTGGGGTGGACAAAGAAACTGCCGCAGAGGATGCCTGCAAAATAGAGCATGCCATCAGTGATACATCTTTCGAGGCCATCAAAGCCCATATGGAAAAATATAAATAGTCAAAACCTCGTTTTGACTTCGCTTGGTTGACCAAATGAAAATAACATCCACCGGGATATTGCGTTCCGGTGGATGTTATTTTCATTTGTTCAGTTTTCTTATGACATCTTCGCAGTTGATAATCTTTTCTGCCATTTGTCCCTTGGAAAAATAATAGTGATTTGCAGCCTCAAATCCAATAGAGACATCCAAATTCATAAGCGCCAACATATTTCTTGCTGTTTGGGCTTCTTCTTGCGCGCAAGCAAGCATTGTCCGCTTGTCTTCTCTCTCCCGGGCACGGTAGAACCGTATCTGGCTTAAACTGGATTTAAATAGGCAGTATGCAGCTTGTGCCATCACAGTTGTTTCGCAAGGCTCTGTATCCTTCAGTATCTCCAGCCCTTGTTCCCACTTACTGCAAAGCAAAGCGAACTGCCGCTCAAACACATCCACAGGGTATATCCCCCGCCACTTTTCCAAATCGTCATAGGCAAAGCAAGTCATTGATGCCGGATACTGGGTCTTTTCCAAAAACAGCATGGAGGAAGGTCCGGCATTCTGGGGGCCAAAATACAAAGTATCGACATGGAAGGGAAATTCACGGAAAGCTTCTGAGAACACCCGTCCTGCTTCCGAAATAGCAGGATCTTCTTCCAGTTGGCTATGCTCGTAGAAATATTTTGCAGCATGGGCCACACTTCTGGAGGGGTAGCCTCCCAAAGTCCAACTCAGCAGCAGATGGGAAACACCTGCCTGCTTCACGCCTTGAATGTGCTTTTCGATCGCCTCATATACGGGGATGGCAGGCACAGTGGATGCTTCCCAGGTGGTATTCACCTGCACCTTTGCGCCGGTTTCAATCCCCCTTGCCGCTGCTGCTTTCCATTCAGTCAATGCCCGTTCACCCGGACCAATAACACTCATGGAATAATCCAAAACCCTGCCTTTTGCACCGCCAATGTCAAAGGGTACATCCAATTCGCTTTGGGATAGCAAAATGACCCGTTCCGGTAATTTTGCGATGATGTCCAAATTGCTGTCATCCCAGCGCCAGCTCCAGGCCATCACCTTGATTGCCGGATCTGCCCTGTCCGCGCCCTTGCGGAAACAAGCAATGGTGTCACAAATCACATCCTCCGGCGGCCTTTGACTGCACCGGGGGCAGTTGCATATCATTTTTGTGCTATGAAGATCCGACTGGGAATAGCAGTTTGTCAGGTTTTCCGATCTGGTAATTGTAAAAAAGCCGCCGATATTAGGGACCGCTCTGCAAAGCGCTTCGATAGCGCCTGTCAGGTACTCCTGCACCTGGGGTGTGGAGATACACAGACATACCTTATCCTCTGAAAGCACGTGGCCTTTCAAGTGAGGATACTGCTCAAAGAAACTTTCCGGCATAGACCTGGGTTCATTCAAATACAGATACAACTTTATTCCGTATTTTTCCAGCCGATCTGCAAAGTCCTTCATCCGGGCAATGCGCTGCTGCCACCCTTCAGAAATTGCAGGCGCGAAGGGGAATTCCGTCAGCTGGAACAAAATGCCCTGGGTCCAGATTCCGTTAATGCCCAGCTTGCTATAAGCCTCCAGCAGAGAATCCGGGCAGTAAATCCGGCTGTCCACATCAAAAGCGTGCTGGTACAGACCGGAAAACGCGTAGATCATCCGCGTATCAAAGACCGTTCTTCCTTCTGCGGTAATTTGCGGCACATCATAGCAAAAATCAAAGGGCTTCGCTCCGGAAATGTCTACCGAAGTCATAACCTCCCGGATTTTCTGTGTCTGTTCTTTTTCCTCCTCGGTTAGTTCTCTCCACACCACCATTTCGCAGCGGGGCTTATCTTCCAGCTTGACATCCAAAAAGTCATCTTCCCGCAATGTGACAGCCAGCGTTTGCGCATCCATTTGTAACAACTCTAACAGTTGCTCATAAGGCAAAATATGCCACAGTCTGCGAATGATGGTAATATAGCCCTTTGTAAGCCACAGCTCCCCCGGGTCATAGTCCGGCAAACCCATTTGCGCTGCCGCGCTGCGAACATTTTCTTCTGTAGTACCTAACACTTGGGCAATTCTGTTTGCCGGCACATATTCATATGCTCTGAAAATAAATGCCTGAAACGTTGTAGGAAAGTGCGGAAAGGAAAGGGCAGGTTTCCCGATCTTAGGTAGGTTAAATTGCATAAAACAAACACCTCCTCATATATGCTTCTATATATTATACAAATGAATTGCGAAACTGTCATCCTCAAATTTTTCTTTTCCATATCAATAACAAAACGGGGCACACACTGTGCCCCGTTTTGCTTATGCGATTTTATGTTTGCGGAAAAAGCGGATGATGAAAAGCAGCAAGCCGATTCCCAAAATGGGAAAAATACTGCTGATCAGCATGCCGGTCTTCAAACCTATCTGCTCTGCAGAAAGCTGCAGGGTCGCCCCCAGTTCCACCGCCCAGGAACTGACCGTTACCCGGTCGATCACAACTCCCATCAGCTGAGGGGCTACGGAAGCGCCCAGATCGCCACCGGCAGCCATAAGGGCAAAGGCCGTCACGCCTGCACCGGGGAGCTTCTCTTCCATCAGGATCAAAGTGCCGGGCCAAAGCATAGCGGTAAACAGTCCCGTCAGTACGCAAGCCAGGAATGCCACCGTTCCGTTGGTGGAAACGCCTGCCAGGATATAGCACACCGCAGCACCGATCATTCCCACCAGCAAGGTCTTTTGAATGTTCTTTCCGAACTTGGCATTGAAGATTCTTGCCAGGCCCAAAAGAACGGCAAACATTGCAACACCCAAAATATCTCCCAAGGTTTTATCCAGATGAAGCGCCTTCTCTATGTAGCCGGATGCCCAGTTAGACATGGTATTCTCTGCGCAGCTTCCCAAAAAGATGCATGCCACGCACAGAGCCAGACCCACTGTCCGCTTTTTCGTGCCTTCTCCCCTGCTTGCCGCCGGTGTTTCTCCCATCTGGGGCATAGGAGAGCAGAAAAACAGCACCGACGCGCCAATGGGCAAAACAGCCAGGAACACCGTAAGGTACATCCAATTTTCTGTGCCGAACAGTTTTAAAAACAAGGTGCTGATGCACACCACCGCAAAGACGCCGAAAGCATACAGCGAGTGTAAAAGGCTCATATCCCTTTGGGGGTTATCGGAGGGAATGGCCGCAATGGTGGGACTTAAAAGTACTTCGCTAAGGCCGGATGCCACCGAGAAGATCACCGTGCCAACCAGCAGGCCTGCATAAGCATATTGGGGGAAAAAGCTGGGAACGGCAGCATAGACCAAAAGTCCAAAAGAGGTGATCAGGGGCATGATCCTTACGATATTTTTTATCTGTATTTTCTTTGCGAAAAAAGTAAGAAGCAGATCCACCCCCAGCTGGGTGCAGAAATTGGTCAGCACCAATGTGCCGAGAAGGGTGTAGGAAATATCATAAAGGGTATGAAAGGTCACAAACAGAAGGGGCGGCATGCAAAACACCGATGCCATCGTAAAATAGGCGGTATAGCAAGCAAGCTTTGTCCGCTTATAGTTCAAATTTTTCATGATCCCATTCCTCTCAGAAAGCAAGTCCTTTCGTCCAGTATAGCATACTGCCAGATTCTTTGCAAAGTAAAATCTCGATTTTGGAGCCAAAACAGCCGTTTTTTCTGTCTGTTTTGACTTCCTTTTGCGCGTTGCAAAAGTCACATAAAAATAGTTGAGAATTTTTCATGCATCTGCTATGCTATGAGCCCACCCCCAAAATGCCCTTTCCTCTATTTTCTACCTATCAACAAGGAGGGCCGTTCTATGGCCAATGCACAGTCTAAAACCCTGACACCCTTATTGATTTTGCGCATTTTAGAGCAGTACAGCGACGAGCAGCATCCCCTTACCAGAGAGGACATTGAAAAAATTCTGGACGAGCAGTACAGCATCACCCTGGAACGGAAGGCATTTTTCCGCCACATCGAGCATCTGAATGAGCTGGACGATGTGGATATCCGCCGGGTGACCGTAAAAACCAACAATGCGGAAAAGAAACCCTGTGCCGGTTTCTATCTGACAGACCGACTCTTAAGTGACTATGAAATGCGACTGATCATAGACAGTTTATCCGGAAATACCTTTATCAGCGATATGGAGACCAAAGAGATCATCGAGCGGATAACTAAGCTTTCCAGTTGCCACTTTAAAAATAAGATAGCCCATTATAAATTTATCAATGATCGGGGAAAGACCCCCAATCAAACGCTTCTATACAATCTGGAGATCATCGAAGAAGCAATAGAAACGAAGAAAAAGATCGCTTTTACCCCAGTCAGAACCAATAAACTTGGTGAGCCGACAAAAAGCCCTTATTTTACTGCGCCTATGACCCCAGTGCAAACCATCGTAAAAGGGCAGGACTATTATCTGCTCTATCTGCGGAATGGAAATTTGGGTTCCTATCCCCTTCACCAGGTGGCCAATGTGGAGATTCTTTATGAGCCTGCTGAAGATCTCCGCAGCATCTGGGTCAACGGCATCGATTATAATCGTCTATTGCAGGAGCATCCCCTTCTGTTCGGCATCCAGCGCGATCCGGAGCTCTGCACCTTTCAGTGCTATCCTTTCATGCTTAAGGACTTAAAGGCTTACTTTGGCCCGAATCTGCGTATTCAGCCTATACAGCGCATCCAAACCCATATCGATCAGGAAGGAAAAAAGCAGGAAAGCGTAGAAGATTTGCTGGAAGTGTCTGTCCGCACCGACCCCGCTGCTGCTATGCATTTCACCTGGGAAAATCTGGATACGGTCTGGCTCATCGCCCCCGATCACACCAATCGCACCCTGCGCCGCCGCCTATCCCACCAGTTAGCCTTTTACGAGGACTTGGAAAAGGCTACCGGAGCCGGTTCCAATGTTCCGAAAAAGATTTTTGAAGCCTTCAAAGATCTCGAAGCGGACGCTAAAATCAAAATAACAAGAAAATAAAAAGCCCCGGTGCCGCCTTCCTGCGTGCACCGGGTTTCCATTAGACCTTGATCACCACAACACGGTTGGCAATCTCTTTCGCTTTCAAAAGCAGGGCGTTGAAATCCACACTTTCATCCAGCCTTTGCGAAAAGTCTAAAATAACCACCGAGAACCTCCGCTCCGGATATCGGCACTTTTGCCGCACCACATTCCAAAAACGGCGTAGCTCCAGGAAGCAAAGATACTGAAATATGGCTTGCTCCGTTTCGCTTAGCTGGGGCATCCTTGCCCCGTCCTGCCGACGTCTGACCGTAAAGCGACCGTTCTTCTCCAGGTATAGCCACAAATCCTTTCCCGGTAATAGTTTTTCCGGCTGGAAACTTTGGACAAACCGGCAAAGACAATGGCGAAAGGTTTTTGTCTGGCTCAGGCTGATCGTTCCGATTTTGGTGGTTTCTGCAAAAGCCTCCGGTCTTTTCAGGTATTGCTGCAAAAGCACCGGGTAGGCACCCGGGCCACGAAAGCAATAGAGCCGTCGCTCCTCCCGGGTCAGTTCCTGCAAAATGCTTGGTTTCATCTTCTGGTTCCCTCCTTTCTGATAGTTCCATCATAGCACATCTCCCCGGACCGAAATGGAACATCATGATTTTAAAGATGTACCATTGGGGTCCATCATCTCTGATATCATTTATAGCAAAAAGCTGTCACAAGCCGTAAAGGCGGCAAACAGCTAAGCGTGGACTCACGCTTCCCGAAAACCACGGTAATGAAAATTGTCCTCCGTGCCCGCGGAGAACAAAAAACAACTGCAAAGCATAAGCCCCGAGGTTTGAAATAACCTCGGGGCTTATGTTTACCCTTTCTCATTGTGCAGCTACGCAGTAGTACAGCACCATTTCCAAAGCAAGGCAGTAAGCCTCATTATCCACAACCAACTTCGGCGCATGCAGGCTGATCAGTCTTTCATAACGCTTTGCCCGGTTCACAAGATATACGGAAGATCTGCGGTTGCAGGGCAGGCGCTGCAGGCACTGCTGTTCATACCAGTCATAATAGCGATCCAGCAGTTGTTCTTCCTCCTGCGTCAGTTCCTCAAATTCTTCTTTCATTTGCAAATCAAAGATCTCTTCCGGATCAGCTTCAAAGCCCTCAAAGGGCGCAACATAGGTCTGCCAAACAGCAAATTCCTCCTGGGTCAGCAGTTTTTTTGCTTTCTCCTCATCCTCCAGCGCCTGATGCATCAAACCCAGACGCTCCAGGTGGGCTCGCAGAGTTTCAAATTGCAGGGCCACTTCCCGGGCTTTCTCAGCATCCCAGTCCATAGAAAAGGTCACATCGTAAGGCTCTTCCCCATTGTCAGGATAGCGGGTTACGGTCAGCTTGCCATCCGCCGTTTTGGCAAGCAGGGAAGAAATGTACTCAGCTACAGAAACATCATAACGGGAATTTTTCATTGTATTACCTCCAAGAAATATAAGTGTGGGGTAGCTGCGATTGCAGTCACTGTTTACATATTTAGTATAACAAGGGTGATGTCCCAAAAATAGGACCATCACCCTTGTTTTACCGTTACGCCGCAAAGGATTGGGAAATTGCGGGACAAAAGATGGAGAATGTCAGTTGTTTTCCGGCAATCTCGTCCTCCTCCACATCTTCTTCCCGGAAAATTCCGTATTTCGTTTGCAGATTCTCTTTTGCCAGCCGGATCGCTTCTTCCACATCCCATACGCTTTTAAAGGACGCCGGCAGCCCATACCGAAGGTCAACTTCCATGTAATGCGCTGCGTTGGAATACGGGGCACCTTGCGCCTGCAGTTCTTCCAGCCGCTTTTCCAGGTCTTCCAGCCTCCACAGCAGCTGCCGTTCCGGCGTCACATAACTGCGGTCCGGTCGGTCAACGGCAAGTTCAATCGCCAGGCCCGAAAAGTATCCCATACCTACACCCCCATTCAGGCGCTTTTCAGAATTTCCTGCACCTGTTCACCCAGCAAAGTCTTCTCCTCCAGAAGGCGGGCAGTGATCGCTTCCAGTTTTACGCGGTTTTCAATTAGCATCTGCCTCGTTCTGGCATAATAGCGGTCCATTTCCATGGCTACCTGGGCGTCCCGTTTGGCCTTCATATCATCGGACACATCCTGGGTATACACATACTTATCAAAGCCGTAAGAGCAGTAGTCGTCCACGAAGCGATGAACAATATCAAAGGCACGACGCAAATCGGAAATGGTGCCGGGATCCACCGTGCCGTAGCAAATTTCCGTTGCGGCCTTGCCTGCCAGCAGGCACATCACCCGATTTTCCATTCTCTGCTTGGAATGGAAATAGTCTGCACGCATATGCAAAGAGGTAATGCCCGCCGCTTGAGAATCGTGGTTCAGCACCGTCACCAGGTCCACACTATCCGGTTCCAGAAGTTCGGAAATCAGGGTGTGTCCCGCTTCGTGGCAGGCCACCAAAGGCAAGCAGCTCTCATCTGCCTTGCTTTTCTCCGGTGCCTCGAAAATCACACGGAGAATAGCCTTCAGCATATCTGCCATATCCACCTGCTCCTTGCCGGCAAAGGCCGAATACATACCGGCCTGATTCACAACAGACTCCAGTTCTGCGCAGGAACGCCCCTCCAGAATATGAGCAATCCGCCGCACGTTCACATTCCCCACAAAGGGCTTTTTGGCAAGGTAATGGGCAATAATACGCTCTGCATCCTCTCCCTTGGGGCATCGAATCGTCAGGATGTGATCAAATCTGCCTGCTCTGATCAGAGAATCCGGCAATTTCCGAATGCTGTTGGCGGTAGCAACCACAAACACCTGCTTATCCTTCACCATATCGATGCAGGATTGTACCGTAACAAATTCTTCTGCATCCCGATGGCGTTCATCCTCTTTGGAAAACTTATCCAGATCATCCAAAAGGATCATAGAAGGCGCATTTTCCTGGGCTTCTTCAAAAACCCGGCAGATCTCTTTCACGAAATCCCCATTGGGTTTATCCTTCCTGCAAATGTAGACGTTTCTGCCGGAAGCCTCCAGCAGGCTCTGGGCAATGGTGCTTTTGCCTACGCCGGGAGCGCCATGCAAAAGCAGGCCGTGGGGCTGGGTCACACCAAAGGCCCCATATTTTTCCGGGTCTACCAGCTGATCCAAAATCCGGAACAGCTCCAGCTTGATGTCCTCATAGCCGATGATCGCGTCAAATGCATTCATGTTCATAATCCGTTCTCCTTTATCCTTTTCTTTTATCTGTATGTTCTAAGTTACTTCCTACCGATTCTGTTGCCACATTTCTGCAAGGGTTCTTTCGCTGCGCATATTTACGCCCTTTTCCAAAGTGGCACCCGCTTTTTTGCTGCCGGGCATAGCGCCATAGAGCAAATAATCCGTATTTTCCGACACCTCATTGGAGGTGATAGCGACCAAAGACTTCTCAATAAATTCCTGCACCTGCACCATTTGTTCGGGGGTATAATACCGGACTGTTTTCATGTTGTTTTTCTCCTTTTTTATGAAATGTACCCTCAGTATAAATGGTATGGTAGGACATTTTTGGTACATAAGAGCCGCAACCGACAAAAAATCGGTTGCGGCTCTTTTTTTGTATTTACTTATTTACCGGGCATCAGTTTCTCAACACTGTCGATGGTGGAATATTGTCCACGGTACTGCTCTCTGAACACCTGGTGAGCGTGGGCCTTATCGCCGGCCTCCACAAAGGCTACACCCTTAATGTTTCCGCCGCTCCACTGTCCACTGGGCAGATAATAGACCACCTTGTAGGTTTCCCACTTTCCATAAAAAGACATATTCAACACTCCTTTTCTGACAATTCCTTTTCCTATGTTATTCCGGTTAAATTTTTCGCGATATTATTTGGCTGCTTCCTGCAGCTTTTCCCAAATCTTTACCATAGCGTAAGTGTCCAGTTTGCAGTAGGCAAGCAGATTCTTTCGGGTAACCTCTGCTTCTTCGGCAGACATATACTGCATCTTCGGGAAAATATTCTGTGCCTCGGTGCCGTTGTGTACCCCCTCCAGGTTATGATAGTTCAGGCTGGGATCATCGGGGAACAATGCGGGCAGCACCAGTTTGATGGAGGAAGAAGGGCCCATGGCCCGGTTATAGTAGTACCCCTTGGCAAAGGGATCTTCAAAGTCCGCGATGTTGCTGACGATATTCAGCAAATGGGGCGCCAAATCCGGGAACAGGGCGGCCAGCTCTTTGAGGCGGGCACATTCAAAAGTCTTGTTGTAGACTGTTACGCAGGCGTGCATTGGGATATCTCTGCACAGACTTTCTGCAACATCACGGTTGGGATCAACGCCGGGCTGCGCTAAAAATTCCTTATGCTTCAGCTCCCCATCGGGTGTTTCCATATAATGCAAAGAGTACTGGAAGACGATCTGCTGATAGGGTTTGGTGCCGGGATAGGGCGGAATGACCGGCATAATGCTCTCAAAGTCCAAAAAATAGATGGGATAAGAAAGGGTATTCAGGAAGTCTCGGATTCCCTCTTTGTCGATCTCACCCTCGCACTCCGTCAGAGTGTGGCGGATTTGCCGCTTTTGCTTTTCGTTCAGCTTCCGTTTTGCCAGCGCATCCTCAAAGGTCACCACATCCGGGCTATAGAGCTTCAAACCTGCTCCCCGCTTCACCCGAAGGTCAATGACAGAAGGCTTGGGAAGATGCTTGCTGCAATGTTCCCAGTAGGCACATTCATAGGGTTCGGCACAGTGCAGCCCCAGTTCACACACCGGCTCATGGGAGGATGCCAGCATTTTCTCCGCCGCAGCCAGTCGATTCTCCAGGTGGGGCGTTTCCAGCGCCACCCAATCTGTCATATCTACAATTTTGAAAAGGCTCTGAATGTCCAGGTCTTCTCCGCGGATATATTGGTTGTTGATATGTACGAGGTAGGTTCCGGTAACGTGGATCCCACAGCGCTCCAGCACATACTTCTGGTAGGCAATATCCACCCCATAAACCTCTTTCGGGCCGGTGGAACTTTTCACTTCGTAAATGGCATAGCCACCCTTTTCCTTCCGCAGAATATCCACGGCACAGTAAAGACCGCCATAGCTAAAGGCCGCTTCGCAGATGTTTTCCACGCCATCAGCAAGACACTGTTGGGTCTTTTCCAGCATGGCGGCAATATCCTGTTCGCCGTTCTCTTTCAGGGTTGTGGTTTCCACGAAGTCTCCAAAGAGTCCCATAGCCAGGTCTCCAACCCGGTTGCCTTCTTCCATGCGGTATTCCGCGGCGGCATCCTTTGCCGCCAGTTCCGGCCGGTTCTTATCCAACCAGAGCATCCGGGGGCACTGCCACAACCGGCAATATTTCGACTTAGAAAGATACATACTGGCACCTCTTTCTATACTATATATTAGTTAATGTATTTTTCCATCCATGCGGCATACTCGCTGGCGGCGGCAATCTGCTTTGCCTCCCCCCGCTTCTTGTCAAATAAGCCTGCGCAATGATGACCACTGTGTTTTCCGATGGTGTACCGATAGGTTTCCAGCGGGCCGTGGAATGCTTTAATCTCAGTATCAGAGTCCGACAGGCAATCTTCGTACCGCTGCAGGATCTCAGCAAGCTGCATATAGTCAACCAGGGAAATGGCCTTCGTTTCCTTTTTGCCCGTGTTATACGTTACGGTGATCTGCCCATTCTGCATCGCATAGGCAACCATATGCTGTTCCATCGGCGCAAAGGAAGCATACCCACGCTCATAGGCAATCACAAGGTCTTTCAGGTACCCCTCCAAAAGCATCTCCTTCAGGCGCTTCAGAGCTGCAACGGTGTTGCCGTGATCCTTGGGATCGTAGTGCACACCACCCTTGGAATGATCTCTGATCAGCTGGTCAACGGCGCCCTTCAGGTCTGCCTCGGAATACCCCTGGTTCAAAAATCGTTGCAGGCGGCCGGAATAAACGCTAACGGAATATTTACTGTACTGGCGGTTTCTCAAGTAATCGGCATATTCTCTAATGAGCATAGGCAATCTCCCTTTCTATACTATAAATACTATATCATTCGGTTTCTTACTTGTAAAGGCAGCAGACACTGACTCTGCAGAGCCTAAATGGTGCGCTGGGTTTGATTTCGGTATTATGAAGTTATCAAGTTACATCCGGGTCGTTATAACCCACAATACGCTCACTCCCACGAGCTTGTATCTATAATATAGTGGAGATTTCCCGTTTTGTAAAGGGAGATTTGAGGGAATTTTCCCGTTTTCTATGTTTTGCACAATAATTCCCTAATTTATTTAGGGATTTTTCTGCATATTATAGTAAAAATCCCCAGCAGGCTTCTTGCCAACTGGGGATTTTGTTGTTTTTTTATTTACTTGTCTTCTCTGCTCAGCTTAAACTCAAATAACTTACGCAATGCCGCCCGCATATTTTCCTTCTGCTTTATGTGTGCGCCTTTTTCATCCTTCGTGTCAAATCTTTTCAGTATCTGCTCCAAATGCCGGTAAACAAACAGCACCTTCATGGACTTGCAGATCAGCACCGGATCCCAGCACTGGGCAGTCAGGCAAGCCTCCTCTTCTTCCCACATGGCGTTTACATCCGGGATTTCCACTAAATACCGCTTTGCAAACGTACTGATGCGGGCCTTATAGTCATTGATCGTCAAAGGGCTAACCCGCTTCCCGTTTCCATAGGTTCTTTCGCTGAGATAATCGCCAAAGGCATCCAAAAGCTGTTGTGCATCCTGAAATTCCACTGGATTTGGCTGAATTGGCTCTCTTTGGGCCGGTACGAAAGCACTCCACCCGGTATTTCCAGACAAAGCCGACGTAAAGTCGGAAAGGGACACCTCCTCATACTCTCTTCCCAAAGCCTCATCCCATTCTCTGGCGTTTTGCTCCTGCACCAGGGCAAGCAGCCGGCAGAACTCCTTGGTGATTTCATCTGCAAAGGCTCTTTCTTCCGGTGCGCAGTCGGCATATAAAGAGCGGATGGCATCCAATCTGTGCTTGATCAGTTTTTCATCTCTTGTTTCGGCGTTTGCATATCTTTCATATAGATCTTCAAACTCCCGTATACGGCTATGCCGCATAAAAAGCACCTCCAAATCGTAGGCAATCTCTTTTCCCTAATATCGTAGCACTTTTTCCCGTAATCGTCAAGAAAAAAAGGGATTTTCCTTCTTACTTCTTAATGGGCAGTAACATTCTCGTCTGTGATTTGTAGCGTTCAAAGCCTTCCTTCCGGGATTGTCTGCCATCTGCCATTGGGATGCTGACCGCCAGGAACAAAATCGTATTGGCAACTGCGCCTGCAATCAAATACCAGGCATCGGGAGCTGCACATACCACCGACAGCGCAACGCCCCACCACATCAGGATTTCTCCCAAATAATTGGGGTGGCGGGAATACTTCCACAGACCCCGGCGGATAAATGCGCCGTCCCGGTTCTTCCGGAATCTGTGCATTTCTATATCCGCAATTCCCTGCATAATTGCCGCGCCCAGGGAAACGCAAAGGCAGAGAATACTCCCCAGGTGCAAAGGCATGCCCTGACGAATGGCGTACACTCCGGGCAGCACGCAGCCATACACCACCAAAGTGGGAACCATATGGATGCCTATAAAGTTGATAATAGGATAGAACATTCCCGTTTTTTCTTTGAGCATGGTGTAGCGCCAGTCCTGATGGTTCAAATCCGGGAAGGTATAGGCCCAGTTTGCGGTCAGCCGCACTGCCCAGAAGCCCACCACCACAAGCAGGCAAATACTCAGGGGGCTTATCTTTCCGGCAGCGGCAAACGCCAGCAGAATCACCGGGGGCTGCACACTCCAGTAGGGGTCATAGATCGATGCATTTTTAAAAATCAGGCTGAAAATAAAGGTTGCCACCGTTGCCGCCATATCTGCAATCAAAAGGGATGCCCACCAGGAAACCTCCAAAGCGCGGTATGTAGCTACGCCTACAAACGCAGCAAGGAAATAAACCCCCATAACTACAAGAAAACTATCCAAACGGCTCTGCTTTATCCGATGCATATTCTGCACTTCCTCTCTTTATGGCCTATTCTATCAACTTTCGTCTGTTTTCGCAATCCTATACAAATACCGAAGGAGGTATCTCCTTCGGTATTTGTACTATGCGTTTACATGGTCTTTTTATAATTTTCCAGATTCAGATCGGTGTTGTAGGTGGGATCGCCGGGATTGATGCCGGCCATAACCTGCATAATATGGTAGGTCTCCTCATGCAGTTTCTTGATGGCTTCCTGCTTGGGCAGGCTCTTATCATAGAAAATAGGATCGCCTACATGCAAGTCCACCAGAGGACTCTTGCCGAGCAGTTTCCACAAACCCTTTCTGGGACGGAATGTATAGACAAAGGGCAACACCGGGCGATCATATTCCACCGCATACTTGAAGGCAGCCTTCTTCAAGGGCCGGATATCCGGATAGTAGAACCACATAGAGCCTTCGGGGTAGAAGTGTACCCAGTCGCCTCTTTCAAGGGTCTCCTCAACGGCCTTTTTAAACATCACCATAGAACGGAGATTGTCTGTAGGAACGGGAATGCCGCCTGCCATACGGATCCAAAGGCAATTAGGGCCTTCCAGGTTGGTTTTCCATACGGGGAAGAAACCGATACGGGGGCGCATTGCAGTCATCAAAGAAACATAGTCCAGCATAAAAACATGGTTGGAAACAGAAACCAAGCCATCTTTCAGCAGTTCCTTGTTTTGCTTGAGCTTTTTTCTGCCGTGGATTCGCAGGCCATGGCCGATCCACAACATCGGAGGGAATACGACGTGCTGAAGAATCCGCACAAGAATCCGCTGCACTTTAAATTTAAAGCTTTTCTGCAAATAGGGGTATTTTTCATCCAGATTCACATCCCGCAGATGCTTCACGGTAATCATATGCTCATCGGACTTTTCCGGATATTTGTAATCCAAATTGTGTCTGTAGTACATAGAATTTCCTCGCAATTTCCTTTACTGCCCCCGATTATAGCACAAAATTCCTCCCAAGACAAGAAAAAGATTCCTTTCATGCCGCAAAAAGCCCCCTATGCAGTGCATAAGGGGTGTATTTTGCAATTTACCGTTTCTTGCCGCAATTAGGGCAGAAATTCTCGCCCTCGCAAAAGGCTCTGCCGCAGTTAGAACAGAACATTGCCACCTCGCCTGCCTCTGCAGAAGGGGTGGGTGCCGTCCAATTTCCAAAGGGACTGACCGGCCGATTGATGGCGTAACCTTCGTTGTGGCGCAGAGGTTTCCTGCAGGTGTGGCAGTAAACAAAGCCATCGGCAAACCAGGGTCTGAAATCCAGTTCATCGTCCATATAGGTAACTTCTGCTTTGCATTGATCGCAAACCTGGGAATACACCAACCCGCTATGCCAATTTGCTCTTTGATAGGCCATAACAAATGCTCCTTTCCATTTGGGTTCTATCCTTATTATATACGGTAGCACCCATAAAATCAAGTTGTCCTTCAACTTGGAGCAAATGTCTGCAACGCGAATCTCCCCATATATTGGTCGTCATAATTCGCGTAAAGCAGATTCCTCTTTAGGACAGCATGATCTTGATAATTTCTGCGTCGGTTTTACGCACACCTTCGCTTTTCACGCCACTCACGCTTGCAGCACTTCCTCAACTTCTTTTCTTTGTGGAATAGAAGGAACTGCACCTGCGCGACTAACCGCAATAGATGCCGCCTTTGCGCTCATAAGTAAGACTTTCTCCATAGGCAGTTTTTCAATGAAGCCTGCCAAGAAATACCCCGTGAATGTGTCACCTGCAGCCGTTGTATCGACCGCCTTGACTTGGAAAGCGGGCTGGGCGATCTTTTGATGATCATCTGCATACACTGCGCCATCTTTGCCCAGTGTTAGCATAATACGAGCACGAGGGAATAATTCACGAAGCTTGCAAACGATCCCATCCGCTTCCTTCTCTCCGGTTAGTTGAAAGCCTTCCACTTCGTTTAGTAGAAAAATGCTAATTTTTTGCATATCCACAGCGTCCAGCTTTTCATTAAACGGTGATGGGTTCAGTGCGATTTTCATTCCCTTTTCATAAGCCTTGTCCACAATATACGGAAGCAGATTTATCTCATTTTGCAAAAGCAAAACATCGTCGGAATCAAAATGGTTAAGCACTTCATCAATATATTCTTCGGTCATTCTCTGATTGGCACCGCCGTACAGCAAAATGCTGTTTTGGGCGTTTTTATCGATTTGGATGAGGGCATGCCCGGAAAAGCCGTCCACAACCTTGATGAATCGGTCGTTGACGCCATACTGTTTGCAGGCATCCAAAAACATTTTTCCGTCCTCGCCAATCAATCCGGCGTGATAGACCTCCACGCCTGCTTTTGCCAGTGCGCAAGACTGGTTCATACCCTTTCCCCCAAGGAAGACATTTCGGGAAAAGGTCGCCTCCGTTTCACCCGGCATAACAATGTGGTCTACAGCGTAGACATAGTCAATATTCAAAGAACCAATGTTTAAAACACGCATATTATACCTCCTGTTTATCGATAACTCCATAATAATGCCGGAAGAAGCAGTCCGGATCTATCTTATCTGCCACCAGCACATTGCCATTGACATCTTCTGTAAAATAGGTTCTGCCCCAATCGCTGCCTATATCGGTATGAACAAAACCACGCTTAAAAGAGCAGATATCCTCTTCAAACAAAAAGGCTGCCACAAGAGGATCGTGAAAGTACATATCATTGGTCCGTTCCAAAAATTTTCGGGCATAGGCAACAACGGGCTCTAATACCTTTGCACAGGAAGCGTTAATAAAATCTGTGCATTGTATCTTCAGCCGCAGAGTAACATCCAATCCTGCAACACGAATTGGCACCCCGGAGTCAAATACAATCTTGGCAGCAACAGGATCATTTTTAATATTCCACTCTACGGGTATAAAAGCAACAGCCTCATCAAAGAAACTACCGCCCATAAAGGAAACTTCCTTCACCAAGGGCACAAGGTGCGGATAAGCAGCAAACAACGCGCCAATATTGGTAAGTGGCCCAATAGGGAGCAAGGTGATTTCATGCGGGTTTGCCTCGATCATCTCTTTCATAAATGCAATTGCCTGATTTGAAGGAAACTGCTTTCTGTGGGGAAACTGCTCCACCACATCATACTGGTGTACCGCAACCTGTAACTGTTTTCCCAGTATAGGGGCACCAAGGCCGGGGAAAATTGGAAACTCTCGTCCTACATATTGGCAGATGGAATCCACAATTTCAGCCCGTTTTTCCGGTTCACTACTACAAGTTGTAATGCCCAGAATCTCACACTGAGGCTGTTGCAATAGGTAGGCCAAGCAAAGGGCATCATCAATGTCGCTGCCCATATCCGTATCTAATATCACCTTACGAATATTCATCTAAAGTACCCCCTAAAAACTATTACTTACCTATCTTATGAAAGCATGATCTTGATGATCTCCGCATCGGTTTTACGCATACCTTCGCTGGCTACCCGGCTGACATTGCGGATGGTGTTTTCCACGCCCTTGCTGACGATGCCGTCACCACCGAAGAACTGACTGCCTTGCCGGAACATTTGCATGCCCAAAATGCCCGCTTCCACTGCAGAGGCGATTTTTGCAGCACAGCTTGCCTTAGCCCCATCACAGATCACACCGGAGTTGATGGCAAGGGCATTCACCACCGTGTGAGCCACCTCCCGGAACTTGCCGCCATAGAGATAGGCAATGCCTGCCGCCGCACCGCAACCGGCGCTGATAGCACCGCAGTAAGCACTGAGCGGACCGATACCGGACTTCAGATGCAGCGTCACCAAATTGGACACCGCCAATGCCCGGTATAACTGCTCTTCCGTTGCACCCAGCTCCCGGGCGTAGATCACCACCGGCACAGAGGCGGTAATGCCCTGATTGCCCGAACCGGAATTGATGACCACCGGCTTTTCACAGCCGCCCATACGGGCATCAGAAGCCGCTGCCGCATAGGCTTTTGCCAGGGTGATCACATCATTTTCCCTGGTCTTCAGCAGCACCTGTCCAATCCGGGCGCCGTAGTCATTTCGCAGGCCTTCCTCTGCAATGTCCATATTGCAGGCGATCTGCCGGTCGAAAACGGCCTTTATGTCCGCAATATCCACTGCATCTGCAAATTCCACGATCTGCTCCACAGTCAGCAGATCCTTATCTGCCAAAATTTCCGAAGCGGCTTTTTCCACATTCCGGCTATAGACCGCTTCTCCATCCCGCCAAATGGAAACGATGTTGGCGTGTTCCTCCACAATGCGGCAAGCCGCCTGATGGCCGCCACCGGTCAGGGTAATGCAAATGTCAAAGAGCGCCCCGGAATCCGATTCTCTCACCGTAAATACCGCCTGCTCCAAATAGGCCGCAATCCGGGTTTGTTCTTCCTTTGTAACCTGGCTGATCACCAGCAGTTTTTTCTCCGGGTCACCGGCAATAATGCCCGCTGCAGCTGCCGCTTTCAGGCCCTGCAGTCCCCCGGTGTTGGGAACGATCACGCCCTTCACATTTTTAATGATATTGGCGCTGACGCAAACATCCACCGTTTCCGGAAGTGTGCCCAATTCCCGGGCTGCCACTGCTGCGGCATATGCCACGGCAATAGGCTCCGTGCAGCCCATTGCAGGCACCAATTCCCGTTCCAGCAGTCGCACATAGGCATCATAAATATGCTGTTCCATACATTCACCCCATATAGGTTCTTTTTTTGTTATTATAGGGGAATTTGTCTATATTTGCAATAAGATTTCCTTTTTACAAAAAGTATGCTATACTGTAAAAAACGCTTCCAGGAAGGTAAGTATTTATGGAACTTCGCTATGGCATTTTAAGCACATCTTCCATCGCCCCCCGGTTTATTGCCGCGGTGCGGGCAAGCGGCAAAGGAGAAATCGTTGCCCTATCCTCCCGCACTTTGGATAAGGCCCGGGAAAAGGCCGCCCAATGGGATATTCCAACCGCCTACGGCTCCCACGAAGAACTGCTGCGGGACGAAAAAGTAACTATCGTTTATATCTCCAATGTAAATGCCCAGCATTATCTCTGGGCAAAGGAAGCGCTGCTTGCAGGCAAGCACGTGATCTGCGAAAAGCCCTGCACCACCACAGCCGCCCAAACTGCAGAGCTTTATGAATTGGCAAAAGGAAAGGGGCTTTTCTTTATGGAAGCCCAAAAGATGCTCTTTTTACCTGCGGTGCTGGAGACCAAAAAGCGGCTGCCGGAACTGGGACGCGTGACAATGCTCGAATTGAGCCACAGTTTCCCCGGCTCCTATAACAGCTGGATGTTCGATAAGGATGCCGGCGGTGGTCCCCTCCTCAGTAGCGGCATTTATGCTCTGCAGCTCATTCATTGGCTCTTTGGTCCCATCGTCCAAATCAGCGGTATTCCCAGTATGGAAAACGGGGTGGAATGGCAGTACATTCTCACCGGGAAAACAGAATCCGGTGTCCTCTTCTCCGCTAAAAACAGCACCCGCTCTGTTTTAGATAACACCTGCCGCATTTTTGGAGAAACCGGCTACATAGAACTGCCCAATTATTGGAAGGCCCAAAAGGTGATCTTCCATATTGACGGCAAAGAAGAAATCCTGGAATTTCCCTGCCAATATGAACTGGTCTACGAAGTGGAACACATCGCAGATTGCCTGGAAAAGGGTCTGCTTTGTAGCCCCGTCATTACAAAAGACCTATCCCTTGCAGGCATCGAAGCCATCGAAAACGTAAAAGCCGGTTGGGAATAACACCCTGCTGTGGAAGCGGGCGCGATACGCAACCGGAAAAACCGCAAACATCCACAATGCCAAAAGCCATCCCGTTGGGATGGCTTTTTGTGCTTTTTACGGACGCTGCTTCAGGTTTCCCGTGGCAGGCCCATTCAGCAGTTTTCCCTCTGCATCAAACCTAGAGCCGTGGCAAGAGCAGTCCCAAGAGCGTTCTTCTTTGTTCCAGTGTAATGCGCAGCCCAAGTGGGGACACCTTGGCTTGACGGGGCGCAGCAAATTCACGGTGGTCTCCGCACCGTTTATCAGCAACTGTTTATGCAGCAGACTGCGGGAGGGAGAAAACAGCTGTGCATAGGGATTCTCTCTGCCCTGCACCAGGTCGCTAAGGAGCTTTGCCGCCACCATAGATGTGCTCATACCCCACTTTCCAAAGCCCGTAGCCACATATAAATTGGGGGTGTTTTTGCTGTAGCAGCCAATGTAGGGAATCCCGTCCAGACTCATACAATCCTGGGTTGCCCAACGGGCTTCGATTTTTCCCTGGGGGTAGAAATTGTTTGCTGCCGTCTCCGGCAATTTCCATCCAAGCCCCGGCTTTCCCGTGCGGTGACCGCCACCTCCAAGCAAAAGCCACTGTCCCGCACTGCGAACAGAAAGGCCATTTTCCTCACAATCCAAGTACATACCATCCGGTCGATCTGTGTTTTTCAGCCCAACCACATAGGATCGCTGCTGATATAGTTTCAGGAAGTACGCCCCGTGCTTATTCAGCATAGGAAAATGGGTGGTAATAAGGATCTTTTCCGCTGTCACCACACCGTTGGGGGTCTTTACCTGGTTACCTACAAAGCCTAATGCCTTGGTGTTTTCGTATATTTTCAAATCTTTTGCTATATGAGCAGCCAATTTCAGGGGATGGAATTGCCCCTGCTGTTCCATCCCCAGCACCCCCGTCACCGGGAAAGGTAAGGAAACCTTATCCTCCCATATATAAGGGATCTTTAGCTGCTCATAAGCTTTCAGTTCCTTGACCAATGCGCTTATATTATTGCCGGTGGAATATAAATAACTGTTTTGATAAGAAAAGTCACACTGGGCAGTCTTTGCCAAATCGCCCAGGGTCGCCACTGCCTCCTGATTTGCCTGCCAGTATAGCCGCGCTTTTTCCGCACCATATTTGTCAAGCAGCTTGTTGAAGCATAGCCCGTGTTGAGAAGTGAGCTTTGCGGTGGTTCTCCCGCTAACGCCTCCCATAATCCGGTTTTGCTCGATCAAAGCAACGTCCACGCCCGCCTGATGCAAGTTCCAGGCGCACAGCAGGCCACCCATTCCGCCGCCAATGATCAGCACATCCGTTTTCAGGTCGCCCTGCAGTTGGGGAAACTGAGGTATCTCGAAATCTTTTTCCCAGATTGCATCCATTTGTCAGTTAGAGAATTTGGGCGGGTTTATAGGGTTGCCGGCAACCGGATGAAACAGCTGTTGTTCGTGCATAAACGCGCACATCCCTTCCTTTCTTGTGATGTGCTTATTTTTCCGGTTCCTCCCCCATAATATACTCCACTTTCCCCAAAAGACGCCTTCTGTTCCACTTCTGAATTTTTGGGATAGATATCCGAAACAGTTTATGCTATCATAAATATGGAAACTGTAAAAAATGCGCAAACGGAGGCTCCGCTATGAATTCCTATTTTCCTGAAATGAAGAAAAACTTTGGGTTTGGCATGATGCGCCTACCAATGATCGGCGAAGAAGTGGACATCGATCAAACCATCCGGATGGTGGATGCCTTCCTATCCGCCGGTTTCAATTATTTTGACACCGCCCACCCCTACATCCGGGGCAAAAGTGAGCTAGCCATCCGGGAATGTCTTGTGCGCCGCTATCCCCGGGAAGCCTTTTTGCTTGCCAACAAGCTCTCCCCCAACGGCTTCCAAAAAGAAGAAGAAATTCTCCCCTTTTTCCAGGCTCAGCTGGAAGCCTGCGGTGTAGAATACTTTGATTTTTATCTGATGCACTCCGTCACCGCCAAGTGGGATGCCCACTTTGAAAACACCAATGCCTATAAAATCGCACGGCAATTTAAAGAACAGGGCAAAATTCGCCATTTGGGATTTTCTTTCCACGACAGTGCAGAATTCCTGGACGGTTTCCTGACCCGGCACCCGGAAATGGAGTTCGTACAGATCCAGTTTAACTATGCCGACTATGAAGACCCTAAAGTGGAAAGCCGCAAGTGCTATGAGGTCTGCCGCAAGCACAATAAGCCTGTGCTGATTATGGAACCGGTGAAAGGCGGCAGCCTGGTAAATCTGCCCCGGGAAGCATTGGATCTGATGGAAGGCAGCCCTGCCAGCTATGCCATCCGTTACGCCGCCGGATTCGAGGGCGTTGTGATGGTGCTGTCCGGTATGAGCGATATGGCGCAGGTAGAAGATAACATTTCCTTTATGAAAGCGTTTGTGCCGCTGAGCGAGCAGGAGCAGCAAACGATCAGCCAGGTCAGAACCCTCTATCAAGCCCAGCACCGGATTCCCTGCACCGCCTGCCGCTACTGCGTAGACGGCTGCCCTGCCTCCATCCCCATTCCGGATATCTTTGCTCTGCTGAACCAAAAGCGGACAGAAGAAGGCCAGCTGGAGGCAGATGCTGCTTATGCTGCCCTTCCCATTCAGGCAGATGCCTGCCTGGAATGCGGCAAATGTGAAATAGAATGTCCCCAGCATCTGCATATCCGCCGCCTTCTGAAAGAAGTGGCAAAAGCCTTTCACTAACAAAATCGCCACCCATTTGGGTGTGGAAACAACAATAAGCTTTCAAAATAAGATTGGGGTTTTCAGTTTGGCAAGTAAATCATAGGAGGCATAGAAAATGGTTTTATACATCACGGTGTTAAAAGCATTGGCAGCTTGTCTGATTACCAATGCCCACTATACCGGAATATATCCGACAGACCTGATTGCCAACGGCGGTTTGATTGGTGATGTGATCTTTTTTGCAATATCCGGCTATTGTTTGTCTAATATCAAGACAAATTTCCCCAGATGGTACGGAAAACGATTGATTCGATGCTATCTCCCCGTTGTCATTGCTACGGCTGTCTATATGTTATTAGGGGCATATTCTTTGGCGGATCAGTCATTCCTGTGGTGGTATGGGTATCCCACGAACTACCACTTCATTGCGTCCATTGTAGTGCTGTACATTCCGTTCTATATCATTATGTCCATACCAAAGCTTAAGGCGAACATCCCGAAGGTGATGATGGGTATCGGCTTGGTCTATTTGTTGATTTATCTTTTCCTCTACGATAAATCCTATTATCATATTGATGTGGTTCGAGAGCCGATGATCCGCTTTTTGTTTATGGAGAGTATGCTCTTAGGTGCCTACTTTAAGCAGAAGGATGGGCACTACAGAAATCGCTTTTCATGGTGGCACATTGTAGCTTTGTTGGCATCGTTTGTGCTATACTTCGCCAGCAAGATTGTGTTTGCACGGAGTGGAGAAGCGATCAACCGTTTGCAAATTGTCAATCAGGTATTGATATTTGTTCTGCTTTACTTTATGCTTCGCGTTTTCTCCGGTTTGGATGCTCTATTGGAGCGCATACCCAAGTGCATCAAAAGAACAATCGAATATATTGCAAAGCTTACGCTGGAGATATATGTGGTGCAATACGTTTTGATCGATTGGATTCGTCCGCATTTCAACTTCCCGCTAAACTGGTTCGTACTTACAGCTTCCATATTCGCTGCCGCCGTTGCATTACACTATGTGTGCCAATTTATTTTGTGGGCATTTGAGGCAGTTATAAAAAAGGTTAAAGCAAGAAAATAATCCTCATCAGCCCATGGAATCACACACCGCAACAGCGCAAGGGAATCGAAGATCTGAGGTATGCGGTTATCTTGATAAAAAGCAAGACCTTTGTCTATTGTGCGTGGAGAAGTGGCAAAAGCCTTTCACTAAAAAAACAGCACCACCTGGTTAGGTGGTGCTGTTTTTGCTGTGTGCTGTTCATGCGCCTGCCAGTTCTTTGCGCTTCCACAGCGCAAAGGCCTTGGAAAGAAGCCAATAAACCAACAGCTCTGCAACAAAGAAGATTGCAGTATTGATAAACGGCATAATGTAGGGCGCGATATTTGCCGGGAACATATTGAAGGGATCCTGAACAACAAAAAACCAGTTGTACATCTTTCCGCTGTTATTATACAGCGTATTCCCAAACAAAGCCCAAAGCGTCATCAGCGAAACAACGCTGATATCCTTATAGATCTTCTTCCAGGAAAATTCCTGGCTTTCATACACCAGCACAAGCAGGCCATAGATCATCATGACGCCATGGAAAATCAGCGTTTGGACTACGCGATAAGACAGAGGATGAATGTCCATCCACATCATACCGGCAGGATAAATCAGATATGTCAGATTGGAAAGGAATCCCAGTGTTGCAAACTGCAGCCGGAATTTTCCCAGGAATTTGCTGTATCTGCTCCAGAAACACATGACGCACATAGTTGTGCATATATGGAATGGCAGCTTATCAATGTTGATGGCCTCGTAGGCAAAGGGCATCAGGAAGAAGTCTGCAACATACAAACCAAAGGCCACCCCTACTACAGTATTTATGACCTTCTTTTGCTTTTCCCTGCCCTTATTTTTCAAATACAAGCAAAGCAGAACTGCCATGGCCACAAAAAGCAAAATGAAGCAGCAATGATAAAGGTCAAAGCATCTGAAAACGATGCCGCCCGTTTTATCTTCCAACGCTTTATGCAAAATATTGTACATTGTATCACCCCTCTAAAATATTGTAGCATAGCTATTATGGGAATGCAAGACGGGATTGTCTATGAAATGTTGACAGCCATCTATGATTCTTTGCCCTCATTCACAAAGTGCAGGGAGACAATTTCGCAGTTCGAGCCCACTCGCATAGGCATTCCCCAGGATCCCACGCCGGAGGTGACTATCACATGCGGGCTGTCCCCATCCTTTTGATAGTAGCCATAATCTACAGTGTATAGCATGCCGGTCAGCAGATTTACCGGAAAAACCTGCCCTTTATGGGTATGACCGCATAGAATCACATCCGCCTCCGTCGTATACTCGTCCACATTGGCAGGATTGTGATCCATCAGAATCACCGGCAAATCCGGATCTTCCCGGGTGAAAAATGCAGATAATTCTTGCCGCTTTTCCACCCCGTAACCGCCAATGGGCGAGCCGTCCATCCGTCCAATCAGCACCAACCGATCGTCAATCACCGTATAGGCATCGTTGAGCAGCCGGATATTGGCCTTCTCTAAAAAATCCACCATTTGATCGTAGGTCTGCCCGCCATCGTGGTTGCCCAGGCAGGCATAGGTGCCATAGGTCGTCTGCAGCTTTTGGAGCGTATGTAACGCTGCGTCCGGATCCTGGATAGAAGCAAAGTCTGTATCAAAGAAATCTCCGGCAATGCACAGGACATCCGGCTTCAATGCGTTGATCTCCTCCACGATCTTTTCCAGCCGCCCTTCTGAGCCGACGGCTCCCAGATGCAGATCGCTGATCATCACAACCTTCAAATCCCCAATATCCTGCCTGCCCTGCAGAGAAACATCGTAGGAAACATGATGAACCTTTTGGCCATTGATAAAGCCGCCGATGCAAGTGACAACTGTCAACAGCAGCACGCCCACCGTTACAAAGCCTTTGAAAAGGTGGTGTGTGGTGAAGGATAGCTTCATCAGCCGGGGAACAAGAAACAGCAAATCGGCAACCAATGTAAACAGCAGCAAATACAGTGCCACACCCATACAATAGCCGCTGATGATGCCAAGAGTGTGCTTTATCTCCTTGGAAAAGGGTAGCAGCCCCCGGGCAAACCCCAGAACCAACAGCAGCGCAATGGTGGAAATAACCACCATCACCGGCCAAAAACGCATCCCGGGAAAGAATGCTGAAAGCCCTTGATACAATCTGTAAGCAAGATACCAACTTGCTCCGGCAAGTGCCGAAAACAATAATAAAACGATAATAACAGTCATCCTTTTCTCCTATCAAGAGTATATATACCAGTATACAATAGGTTTGCAAAAATATCTACACCCTCAGTTGTTAAGTTTTCCGTTTTAGGGTTTCTCGTAATTTTTGCGTCCCATTGAAAAGTCTCCCCTTTTCTGCTATAATGCTATTGAGCAAGCATCTATACGCTCCAAGCAAGGATGGGGATAGACATTGAAATTCGAACTATGGTCGTTCTGGCACATTTTGTATATGTGCTCGCCTTTCATTCTGTTTCTCGCTATTTACGGTCCTATCAGAAAGCGCTCTGATAAAGCCAAAAACATTGTGGGGTATCTTTTAGGCAGCATTTCCATTTTGATTCTACTCGTGCGGAATGTGGATATCTATATTAGAAGCGGCTGGGATGCAGAAGTGATCCCCCTTCAGGTCTGTCATATAGGCAGTATCATCGCAGGGCTGGCTTTGCTCTTTAAGAAGAAATGGCTGACCCTGACGGCTTTTTGCTTCAATATGATCCCCGCCCTTTTGGCCATGGTTTTTGCCGATTCCCTGGCAAATTACGATACACTGCTGAAAATACGGCCGCAAACCTATATCTGGGGTCACATTTTCATTGTCGTCTGTGCGTTATATGCGCTGTTTGTCCATCGCCCCAAATTAAACAGAAATGACCTGTTCAAGTCCATCGGCTTTGTAGGTGTTATGGCAATCATCGCGATCCTGTGTAATTCCTTATTCCGGGCCGCTTTTGATTGGATCCCCAATTATTTTTATTTGTTCAATTACGAAGGAACTCCCCTGAAATTCCTCTACGAAGTGTTCCCCACTTCGGTGTACGGCTGGTTTGAAATAAACTGGTTTTACACCGCCGTGCTTTTGGTCGTTTTCATCTGCGTCTTTGTGGGACTGTATTACATTGCAAAATGTCTTATCAAAAGCAAATCCGAGGCAAACTGCCTGACATAATAAGCGCCCCCATCCGAACGGATGGGGGTTCTTTATGGCAGTGTACACGCTATTTGTCATTGCGTTGTATTTTTTAAACAGCCGAAGGTCTGCTCCGTTTTTTCTAAAGTAATTCCTTTTTATTACAGAGAGAGTGTGCCTTCTTTGCTGCGATATGCAATAAACTTACAGAACAAAAATACCAACACAAAATTTGCCATAGCCACAGGCACATTGGCCGCAGACTTGAATGTGTATCGGCGGTTGCGTGTGAAATTTCATAGAATTGACAACACAAGGGAGATCGAGCAAGGCATCCAGTAACCCTTAATAAAGATTTCCGGCAGTGCAAAGGAGCCAATCTGAATCACACCGGCAGATACAGAAAACAGAGTGAACTTTACCGCCTGGCCATAATTGCTTTTTCTCTTTTACAGCGTTATCATGTTCTTTCAAAGCCGACCAGCAGACCACCCTTTTCTGCGTAGTAACTACACAGGCCAAGATTCTTGCCAATCTTTACAACCACATCCGGAAGATCTGCCTCGATCATATTCTTCAGCGTATTGGCAGCAGACTCATTTAAGCAATGCGCCAGAATGACTTTGCCGGTTTTCAAGCCGCTTTCTTTCAGGTGCTTCAAGATCGCTCTCAGGGATTTTGCTTCTCCCCGGCACTTATCTGTAGGCTCCAAGGTACCCACATCGCTGGCCTTGCCCACAATGCGGATACCCAAGACGCCGGCAATTTTAGCAACTGCCGGAGATACCCGCCCGTTGGCAGCGAAGTTATTAAGGGATTCCAGCATAAACAGCAGTCCGGTATTCTTTTGATATTCGGGCATATAGGCGCAGATCTCTTCGTATGACTTTCCTTGGCCGATCATCTCTTCCAATTTATCTACGATCAGGGTCAACTCCGGACCCGCGGAAAGGGAATCGATCACAAAGACCCTTCTGCCTGGATGTTCCGCTTCGTACATTTCCTTGGCGATGCAGGCAGCATTATAGCTGCCGGACAGACCACTGGTGATGGTAACACAGAAAACATCTTCCGCGTCACCAAATGCGGTCAGCCAATCCTCAGGATTCGGGCAGGAGGTCTGGGACTTGCCCTTGTAGGACTTAAAGAAGTGGATCATCTCGTTAAGATCCAATTCCCGGTTATCTACGAACTCCCGCTCAGCGGTAATGATCTTCAGCGGTGCCGCATCAAATGCGACGGTCTTTAGTTCCAACAAATTTGCGGAGGAATCCGCAACGATTTTTACAGTTCTCATAAGGGATATACCTGCCTTTCAATTTTCACTCTAAAGAGTACCATTTAAGCAGGCAGCTTTCCACCTACTTCTGGAAGTCTCGCTCTCCGGTGTGCAGAATTGTATATCTACTACCGGTTCAGATATCATCTGGGCTTTCTTTTTCAATCACTTTGCCAATCTCCGAACAGAAGCCGATGATTTGAGGTTCTCTATACGGAAGAACCGGCAGAGCCATCCTGAATACTGCTTGGAGTGTGCGGCAAAAAACTTTTGCGAAAAGATTCATCGTTGGGGAATTCCTTCTTTGCTAAGTGTCTGCAAGTTTTCCGTGATTTGCTCCAGGCAGCGGTAGAACACCTCTCGATCAGCGTCTGTCATACCGGAGCCTGCCAATTCGACTGCCAGGGCAGCTCTGCGCTGCACATGTTCCGCAGCCTGTTTACCTTCTTCTGTCAAAAGCAGTTTGGCGCGATAGAGATTTTCTCCAATGGCTTCTTTACGCACAAGTCCCTTTTTTTCCAAAATAGCGACCATACGGGATACATCCGCCTTATTCTTGCAGCACAGCTCGCCCAGCTTGGCAGCAGTGATACCTTCCTCAAAATTGTAGAGAGTCGTAAGATAAACCGCGTGAGGGCTGTTCAGCTCATACTTTGCCATTTCCTCTGCCGCCAGCTTGTGCCAGCATCGGTCAATTTCAGAAATCGCAAGCGAAAAGCGAGCAAAACGATTCAACATAAAATAACCTCCCAGAGATAGATGTTGCGTTGTCAACTTCTGTATTGTACACTTTATTGGTTGATATGTCAACATCTTTTGTAGAATTGAAAAACGGCACCACCGAAGCAGTGCCGCAATACGATAAATCAAAGTGTATTAAGGAAGTTTTTTAAGTCATCAAAGCTACCGTGCGGATAGGCTGAAATATCCGCATTCGCTTTATTGATCATACAGTCGGTCAGCAGGAACACTTGCATACCCAGTTGCTCTGCGATCATGTCTTCGCCAACATCATTGCCAACCATCAGGCATTCTTCCGGCTTTACATTCAACCGTGCCAGAACATCCCGATAGTAAGACGGGTTGGGTTTGCTGTAGCTGGAATTTTCATAGGCAGTATACAGTTCAAAATCTTCCGGCTGTAAACCTGCCCACTGGATGCGCCATTGTGTTGCTCTTGCAGGGAAAATGGGATTGGTAGCAAGTGCCACACGAAAGCCCTTTTCTTTCAAACTATGCACGATCTCAGCTGCCGCAGGATGATAGCCGCAGACAGCCTTGATCTTGTCAAATTCCGTTTCGTAGAATTCATCAAAGAGGTATTTGTCCCGGAGAATCTTATCCCCATAGACGGAAACAGCATAATTCCAAAAGGCTTCCTCATTGGTTTTGCTGCCATCATTCTTTACCATAGCTGCGGTTCCGCGCCAAATGGTATCTATCAGTTGCTTGGGATCATATCCCGCCGGAGCCACTTTTGCGGCAATCCTGCCGAAATAATCCTTAACAAATACATCCTGATCCATCGGCAGCAATGTACCATCCAGGTCAAATAATACGGTTGTGATTTTCATTCCCCATACTCCTTGTAGTTATGTAAAGACATTCTATCACAATTATGCAAGTATTTCTGCTTCCATTCTGCCATCAAGTGCGCCGTGTTGCAGACCCTCGATAAATGTCCGACCGCCCCGATGCATTTGCGCCGGGGCGGTTAGCTTATCGTTGGTTCGTCTTTTAACGCAGCAGCATATTATCCGGCAAGCATCAAAACTCAATCTGTCCGATGTATTGACCGATTTCTGCAAACTCCGGTCTGGCAGGATCTTTTTCAAAAGCTTCAGAAATATCCTGCGAACGGAATCTCACACCTACCATGCGCTCCTTGACAAGCTGCACAAGTTCCGTGTCCAGCG
>JAZRUE010000066.1:0-3241 GCA_045652345.1 Faecousia sp.
CTGCGGCATCTGCGTCAAGGCCTGCCCCATGGAGGTCCTGGAGATCGTCGAGAAGTAAGCTCGTCCCCTGCAAGATAGCCGCCCAAACAGCGGATGTCACAAGAGAATTTGCCGCCACAGCAGCTCCGGCTGCTGTGGCGATTCTTGTTTTCGGGAGGGGCGTGTGCCGGAGTTGTGTGAAGAAAATATAAAAATATCTTGTGTTTTTGAAAAACAGGTGTATAATAAAAAATGAAATAAATACAGGGGAGCTTGTGTCAGCAGGCTGAGAGGAAGTAATCCAACTTCGACCCTTAACCTGATGCGGATAATGCCGCCGTAGGAAGTCATTACACGGGGATTTTTTACAGGAGGCATCCAAAGGGTTGTCTCCTGTTTTTATTTCACAACTGAACGCTGGGGAGCCTGAATTGACGGGCTGAGAGGCAGGTATTCCTGCGACCCAATAACCTGATCTGGATAATGCCAGCGTAGGGAGCATCGTCAAAGTGCAGGGAACAAGCACTTTCAAATGCCTTCGCTGGGGTTTTCCGGCGGAGGCAATTTTTATTTTTGGAGGTAAACAGTATGAAAGCAAGCATTGCAATCCAAGTCCTTCCCGTAGCCCCTGATCAAGATGAGCTGATCCGCATCGTCGATGAAGTGATCGCCTACATCAGAAGCAGTGGGCTGCACTGCCATGTTGGCCCCTTTGAGACTACCATTGAGGGCGATGATTATGACCGGCTGATGGACATCGTAAAAGAGTGCCAGCATGTGGCCATCAGAGCCGGAGCAGAGAAGGTTTCTGCTTATGTGAAGGTAGTCTATCGCCCGGAAGGTGAAATTCTGACCATCGACAAGAAAATTACAAAACATGCTGAAACGTAATATCCCATCCATTACTGCAGTTGCGGCCCTTTTGCTGCTGTGGCAGTTGGTTTGTTCCTGCGGATGGATCCCGTCCTATATGCTGCCATCCCCCATGAAGGTACTGCAGGCTTTTGTGGACGAATTCCCCTTACTGTGGAAAAACTCCCTGATCACATTGCAGGAGGCCTTTCTTGGTTTGCTGCTGGGCGTCAGCGTGGGTTTTCTGGCAGCTGTATGGATGGATGCCTTTGACATCCTGTATAAGGCGTTCTATCCATTGCTCATCATTACGCAAACGATCCCGTCTGTTGCCATTGCGCCGCTGCTGGTGTTGTGGTTTGGATATGAAATGACACCAAAGATCATCCTGATCGTCATCTCTACATTCTTTCCAGTGACCGTAGGACTGTTGGATGGATTCCGCAGTGCCGATCAGGATGCCATCGGTTTAATGCGCTCCATGGGCGCTGATCGTCTGCAGATCTTTCGTCATATCAAGTTCCCCACGGCGCTGCCGCAGCTGTTCTCCGGTTTGAGAATTGCTGCAGCATACAGTGTAGTGGGCGCTGTCATCAGCGAGTGGCTCGGCGGTTTCGGCGGCTTGGGTGTTTACATGACCCGGGTTAAAAAGGCATTTGCTTTTGACAAGATGTTTGCGGTAATTTTTCTGATTTCTGCCATTTCACTGGCACTTATGGCTTTGGTGGAGTTTGCAGAGAAAAAATGTATGCCCTATCGGCAGTTGGACAAAAAGAATCAGGAGGAAAAAATATGAAAAAGTTCGTTGCTGTATTGCTGGTTTTCGTACTGGTATTCAGTTTGGCAGGCTGCGGAAGCACGGCCGGTAAAAACGACAAAAATACGATCACGATCGTTCTGGACTGGACACCGAATACCAATCACACCGGTATCTTTGCGGCTCAGGCAAAGGGTTTCTTCGAAGAGGCCGGTCTGAATGTGGAAGTAGTTCAGCCCCCTGAAGATGGCGCTGTAACCTTGGTAGCATCCGGCAAGGCACAGTTTGGCGTGTCCTTCCAGGATTCCCTGGCCCCCGCATTCGCAGGAGATTCCGTGATACCGGTTACGGCAGTTGCCGCAGTGATCCAGCACAACACTTCCGGCATCGTTTCCCGGGCCGGGGAAGGTATGGATACACCCAAAGGACTGGAAGGAAAGAAGTATGCCACCTGGGATCTGGATGTTGAAAAGGCAACGATCCGGGACGTTATGAAGGCCGATGGCGGAGACTTCGATCTTGTGGAACTCATCCCCTCTACGGTTACCGACGAAGTGTCCGCATTGCGCAGCGGCTCTGTAGATGCCATTTGGATTTTCTATGGCTGGGCCGGTGTTGCCTGCGAGGTGGCAGGACTGGACACCGATTATTTTGAATTTGCGGATATTGATCCCGTATTTGATTACTACACCCCGGTCATCATCGGCAACAACGCCTGGCTGGAGGAAAATCCGGAAACCGCCAAAGCTTTCATGGAAGCCCTTTCCAAAGGATATACCTATGCTGCCCGGAATCCGAAGGAAGCTGCGGATATTTTGATGGATGCAGCGCCCGAGCTGAAAGCCAATCGCGAGCTTGTATACGCAAGCCAGGAATATCTTGCCGCAGAATATATCGCGGATGCGGCTCGGTGGGGTGAATTTGATGCGGATCGCTGGGCAGCGTTCTTTGGCTGGCTCAATGAAAACGAGCTGCTCGAAGCGGAGATCGATCCCAATTACGGTTTCACAAACGAATATCTCCCCGATTGACATGAGAAAATTAGAAGTTCAAAATATCAGCAAAAGCTTTGATGGAAAACCTGTATTACAGGATATATCCATTGAACTGGGCCGGGGAGAATTGGTGTGTTTGCTGGGTGCCAGCGGCGGAGGCAAAACCACCCTGTTCAATGTGATTTCCGGACTCCTGCGGCCGGATCAGGGTAAGGTTTTATTGGACGGAAAGGACATTACAAATCAACCCGGACAGATCAGCTATATGCTCCAGAAGGATCTGCTGCTGCCATATCGAACGATAGAGGACAATGTTGCGCTTCCTCTGCTGCTGAAGGGGATGAAGAAAAAGGAGGCTCGGCTCCAGGTATCACCGATGTTTGCCCGGTTTGGCCTGGAAGGAACGCAAAAGCAGTATCCTGCCCAGTTATCAGGTGGTATGCGTCAACGCGCAGCGCTTCTGCGTACCTACATGTTTTCCCAGGATGTGGCTCTTTTGGATGAACCTTTCTCCGCGCTGGATACCCTGACCAAAAGCTCCATCCATAAATGGTACCTGGACGTTATGGAGAAGATCCAGCTGTCGACCCTGTTCATTACCCATGATATTGATGAGGCGATCCTGCTGTCGGATCGAATCTATCTGTTGTCCGGTTCT
>JAZRUE010000067.1:0-51451 GCA_045652345.1 Faecousia sp.
GGGTGCTGTAAACGGTGTTGATCAGAACGATCTTACCGGTCAGGGTCTTGCCGTAGAGCTTGTCATCGGCTGCCAGAGCGTAGGTGGCATCTACGATGTCCTGCATGGTTTCAGCAGGCTCGGGAGTGGGCTCCGGAGTAGGCTCGGGAGTGGGTTCCGGAGTAGGCTCGGGAGTGGGTTCCGGAGTAGGCTCGGGAGTGGGCTCCGGCTCAGTGCTGGGGTAAACAGCACTGAAATTCCGGAAGGCAACAGCGATGTTACCTGCGTTGTGAGCAGCATCACCGGGGTAAACAAACTCATAGCTTGTGCCCAGGTTCTGGTCTGCTGCGAGGGTCTTGGAAATGGAGACCTTATACCACTTGCCGGTTTCCAGAATGTGACCGTTGTTATAGCCAACCAAGGTGCCGTCCATTTCATAAATGTACATAGCGCCGGACAGGATGGCCATCTGTGCGGTTGCATCGCCGGTAACATTGTGGATCTTTACCTCATAGTTCAAGGTAACTGCACCGTCTTCGGGGATGGAGACATAGGTCCGTCTTGCCCATGCGGAGATCGCGTTGCCGTTGTTGCGGATGTACTGATGCCAGCCATCTGCAGAATTGTAGGCGATAACGGGATCTGGGTAAGCGCCGTCGGGGGTGGTGACGACGAAGCCGTTTCTGAAGTCCTCTGTGTAGTAGGCCCGGTCAGCGATTTCCATAGTGATAATTGCCTTGCCGGTGTACTGCTGGCAGGGGAACAGATAGTGGCGAGTGTTTTCTGCGATAGGAACATTGGAAACAATGGTGTACCACTTGCCCAGTTCCAGGGTGTGGGTATCTGCCCGGTTGTCAGCATAAGAGCCGTTGTCGTAGGAGATCTGTGCGCCGGTTTCTGCATCATAGATCTGAGCGGAAGTGCCGGAGACCAGATCCTGCCGCCATGCAGACATGGTGGGTCTAAGAGGAGTGACACCGTCTTCTGCAAAGGCCTCGGTGATCCGGAAGGTCACAGCCCAGCGGGTAGCACCCAGAGGCACTTCAATGCCGGTGCCCCACTGCCATGCGCCGCTGCCCATAGAAGCGACACCGCGGGTAGTGGTGGTGTAAATGTGCTTACCGTCTACATAGTCGACGGTCATGTTCAGGTTGTTGGCATCCCGGACAACCACCTTAATATCGTTGGTATCCTCGGGAGTAGGCTCCGGAGTGGGTTCCGGAGTGGGCTCGGGAGTAGGCTCCGGAGTGGGTTCGGGAGTGGGCTCGGGAGTGGGTTCCGGAGTGGGCTCGGGAGTGGGCTCGGGAACCACGGGAGCAGTTGCATAAACCTTGATGTGGTTGATGCGGACCTGGCCTGCCAGAGATGCAATTTCGAAAGAATCAGCAGCGGTGGCCAGTTCTACGGTGACGAACAGACCGTCTCTGGTAACAGTAACGCCTTCAGCTGCCACCAGGGAGTTAACCAAGGTCTTGGCATAAGGTGCGCTGTCGCAAGCGAAGACGACCTTATTCATGTTCGCATATTCAACCTTCACGCTGGAGCCGCTGTACAGACGAACGGGTTCGCCGTAGTTACCAATATTGGTGCTGGAGCCGGCCTTGTCGTTGGTGAAGGTGATGCCATTCTGTGCCCAGATCTGCTGGGTGGTAGACTGGCTTACCCGGTTGGTCTTATCGTAGTCGAAGAACAGCCGTGCGGATTCGTCAGCTTCGGGAGCAGTGCCCTTTACCACGTTATCCAGGGTGCAGCCCTGGCCGAACTGGTAGGAGGTGTCCTGATAGTTGGTCAAAGTGCCGGAAACGGTGATGATGTCGCCAACTGCCAGGGTATCAGCGCCGGTGCCAGTCAGGCGGTAGCACATAATGGGGTAATCTTCGCGGCCTTCCACAACGAAGGAAACGGAGATATTGGAATACTGGGTGCTGTAAACGGTGTTGATCAGAACGATCTTACCGGTCAGGGTCTTGCCGTAGAGCTTGTCATCGGCTGCCAGAGCGTAGGTGGCATCTACGATGTCCTGCATGGTTTCAGCAGGCTCGGGAGTGGGCTCCGGAGTGGGTTCGGGAGTGACCTCGGGAGTAGCCTCGGGAGTAGCCTCGGGAGTGGGTTCCGGAGTGGGTTCGGTGGATTCGCTGGGAGTGGGTTCGGGCTCTACAGTGCCGGGAGCGCTATAGGAAACCAGCTTACAGCCCTGCTCAAATTCCACAGTGCCCTTATAGTTCTTAATGATACCGGTAACAGTGATGATATAGTCAACATCGATCTCACCAGCGCCGTCGCCGGTCAGGCGGTAGCACTGAATGGTCTTGTCTTCCTTGCCTTCCACAGCGATGGTAACGGTAATATTGCCGTACTGTGCAGAGTAAGCGCTGTCAACGGATACGATCTTACCGGTCAGGGTGTATCTGCCGGGCAGGAAGCGGTTTTCTTCCACAGCGTAAGCGGCATCTACGATCTCTGCGTCAGTCATATCGGGCTGTGCAGGCAGCTGAGTCTTCACAACCTCCACCAGAGTAGCGGGGTCAAACTGGACGTTGCCGCTAAAGACCTTCAGGGTGCCGGTAACGGTGATGGTATCGCCAATGGCCAGGGAGTCAGCGCCTTCGCCCTTCAGGCGGTAGCACTTGATAGCCATGGATTCACGGCCTTCTACAGCCATGGTGATGGTGATGTTGCTATAGTTTGCGTTGTATGCTTCGTTGATTTCCACGATCTGGCCGGTCAGGGTCTTGTCAGCCAGAGTTTCGTCGCCGGTCAGGGCGTAGGCCTGATCAACGATAGCCTGCATAGCAGCCAGCAGATCGGGATCGATGGCTTCGATCTCAGTCCACTTTGCGTACAGGGTGTGGGATGCAGTTACAACAGTGGTAGCGGTGAGAGCTTCGTCGGAGCAAGCAGCATCGGTGTACCAGCCGCCAAATTCGTAGCCTTCACGGGTAACAGCAGGCAGCTCGCCGTAAGCGGTGTCCTGGTTGACCTTGATGGCTTCGGGGGCAGCGGGAGCATTTTCGTAGTTCAGATTGAAGGAAACTTCAAACTGGGTTTCGGGAACAGTATGGGCAACGATCCAGCCGTTCTTGATCTGAGGACCGTTGTAGTTGCCGATAGCACCGTAGATGGTGATGGTGTCGCCTGCGATGGGCTTTACAGCCATATCCTTATAGGCAACGGAGCCGTCTTCACTATAAGTACCATAGAGATGGAAGGTGTTGCCTTCGGCATCCACGATGTACATGTTGCCGTACTGGGCATTGTAAACTTCCTTGATAACACCAGTAACCTTATACTTGTTCTCGGTGAACATGTTGTGGGGGATCTTTTCACCGGCGGCAATAGCCTGCTTGATGGTGATCTCAGCACCGTCGGTGGAGGGGATGCCCAGTTCATCGTAGCTGGGAACCTTGGGAGCTTCGCCTTCGGTGAAGGAGAGGATCCAGCCGTTCTTCACCTGAGGAGTGCCGTTAAAGTTACCAACAACGCCCAGAACGGTGACGGTGTCGCCGGCATCGGGCTTGGAGGTCATAGCGTCGTAACGGAGCTTGCCGTCTTCACTGTAAGTACCGTACAGAGTCAGGATGTTACCATTGCCGTCGGTAATCTTCATGTTACCGTACTGGGTGTTGTACACTTCAGTGATAACACCGGTAACCTTATACTTCTTGGAGGGGTAAACGTCGTGCTCCTGGGAAAGAGCCAGGTCGATGGCTTCCTTCACAGTGAGGGTTTCAAATACTTCTTCAGCAGTGTTGGTGTTTTCCCACTTATCCAGAGAAGAGCCCTCTGCAAACTGCACGCTGCCCTTGTAGTTGGTCAGGTGACCGGTGACGGTGATGGTGTCGCCGGTGCCGATCTTATCGGCGCCTTCGCCCTTAATGCGGTAGCACTTGATGGGCTTGCTGCTGTCGCCGCCAACAATGATGGTAACAGTTACGTTGTCAAAGGTGGGGTTGTAATAGTCGTCGATAGCAGAGATAACGCCTGTCAGGGTTGCCTTGTAGGGAGTGCTCTCGCCTTCGCCCAGAGCATAAGCATCCTTCAGGATCTGCTTAGCATCGGTGGGAGCATCTACTTCGGAGCCGGTCTTTTCCACCTTCAGCAGAGCACTGCCTTCGGAGAATTCGACTTTGCCGCCGTAGTTAACGATGTAGCCCTTGACGGTGATGGTGTCACCGATCAGGAGGGAATCTGCGCCTTCGCCCTTAATGCGGTAGCACAGAATGGGATATTCGGGGTAGCCTTCCACTTCGATGGTAACGGAAACGTTCTTGTAGGAGGCGTTGTAGGGGGTGTTGATCATGGTGATCTTACCGGTCAGGGTTGCCTGATACTCGGTAGAACCGCCTTCGGGCAGTGCGTAAGCTTCCTTCAGAATGGTCTCCACATCGGTGGGAGCATCCACTTCTTCACCGGAGGTGACAGACAGCAGCTGGCAGCCGGCTTCGAACTGGATCTTGCCCTGATAGTTGGTCAGAGTACCAGCAACAGTGATGGTGTCGCCGACCTTCAGGGTTTCAGCGCCTTCGCCCTTCAGGCGGTAGCACTGGATGGGCTTACCTTCCACGCCGATCACGTCCATGGTGACGGTAATGTTCTTGTAGCCTTCATCATAGGGGGTGTCCACCTTGCTGATCACACCGGTCAGGGTGACTTCCCGGTCCATGGTAGCGCCAACTTCCAGCGCATAGGCTTCGTCCACGATGGAACCGAAGTCCAGGTTTACCTTGGGCACGATGTGCTTCCAGCTGAAGGAAGCAGTGTTGCCGTCAGCGGAGATGGTAGCAGTCAGGGTGTAGGGAACTTCCTCAGCAGAAGTTTCATTCACGTCGATGGTGTAGGTGCCGTCGGCGTTCTTTACAACCTTGACGTGTTCTTCGGCTACATTAACAGACCATACGACTTCGTAGGTCTTGCCATTTACAGGCACAGAGCCGATACGGATGAAGTCACGGGTTGTTTTTTCCGTGGCTTTCTGATAGAGGGTTTTGACATACTCCAGCGCAGCTTCCACATCAGCAGCGGTGCTTACGGAGCCACCTACTTCTTCCTCATTGCAGGCGGCCAGGCCTACGCAAAGGCTGAAGCAAAGTGCCAAAACCAGGGCAAATGCGAGTAGTTTTTTCATAGCAGACTCCTTTATATATTTATAATGTATATATTAATGGATCTTAATGTTATCTGCGGAGAATACTTTGATCTGGTAGGAACCGTTGAAGTAATCGATCATGCCCTTTACATCAATGGTCTTACCTTCGTATGCGCTTGCTTTGATCACATTTCCATCCTTATCCAGAAGAACGGTGGTGCGAACGTCAATGGATCTGCCGTCCACTTCACATTCCAGCGTGAAGGCGCCCTTGGAGGAGCTTTCTTCATTGGTAGTGGTGTAGGAATCCACCACCTTCAGGTTCTTCATTTCAATGGATGTACCCAAAGCCATTTCTGCCCAGCGCTTCACGGTAGGCTCCCCTTCTTCATTGGGAATGATGAGGTTACCGTTGAAGGTGTCGGCAGTGATGGTCGCATAGGCGGGAGCGTGACCGTCGCTGATCTTTTGGATGTTGCCGGGATCGTTAGGCTGCATCAGGCGGTAGTTCAGGTCGGAAACCTGCCAGGTGCCGCCGCCCTCGTAGTACTGCACAGAGCCTACGATTCGGACTTCGTTGCCCACGGTGAGGATATCCATGCCCTTGCCGTTCAGGTTGAAGCCGTAGTAGACGAACATACCGTAGTACATATCGGTTTCCGGGTCATAGTCTTCTACGTAAACGCCATTGTTATCGTTCATGGTAACAATGCCGTTGAAGGCAACCTTCATATTGCCGTAGGATTCAATGTTGGAACGCAGTTCCTTCAGGGTCAGCTCAATGGCATCGCCGTAGTAGAAATCCGGGTCCTTCTGTCCGGAGTGGACATTCAGCTTTTGTGCTTTTGCCTGGTTGATGGCGGCAATACAGGTGTCGCCATATTGGTTGTTTGCAGAGTTGCTGGCGATAGCCAGACCATTCTGCAGGATCTCAATGTTCAGGTTCCGGTACTCAGCGTCTTGACTGGGCTTGTACCAAATCCAGACCAGGTAACGGTCACCGGTGGAGTCGGGATCCCAGGTAGCGGTTTCCGATTCGATCACGATGGAAACAGCGCTGGAGAGCTTCTCCTTGGTAAAGTTGGAAGCTTTCTTGCCGTACTCTTCGATCTTGCCGGTGGATTCAGGGGTGTTGACAGCCAGGTAACGGCCCTTCAGCACACCGCCGGGCATCACAGAAGAAGGCACAAAGAAGTGGGTGGTATCACCGTCCACAAACTGCTTTACCGTAACTTCCTGCTTGGCGGTAGAGGAATTCATATCCAGCTTTACCGATGCGGCGTAATCAACGCCGTCAGAAGTTCCGGTGGAAGGCGTTGTGGGCTTCACTTCCGGGGCTGCTTCCCCACAGCCGGCCAAAAGGCCGACTGCAAGGATAAGCGCCATCAATAAACAAAGTAATTTTTTCAGCATACGCAATGATTAGCTGTAGTATTCGCACTCAGCAATAGCGTCCTCAAAGGCCTTCTTGATCTGGCCATCGAGATCGCCAGTAAAGGTCAAGCACTTGGTCAGCAGCTTGCCCACTTCGTCACGAGCGGTGGAGGAGCCGTTGAATGCGGGAGAGGTGTAGTAAGCTTCTTCCTGCTCCAAGCAAACCTTGGCAGCCAGGGCGGAAATATAAGCGCCGCCGTCAGCATTGTCCAGGTACTCGGCGTAGATGGGGTTCTCGCCAACGCTCTTCAGAACGGGAACGTAACCGCAAGCCATGGAGAATTCAGCCTGGAATTCCACGGTGGTGGTCAGGTACTTGACGAACAGCCAGGAAGCCAGCACTTCCTGAGGATTGCTCTTCTGGAAGATGCAGAGGCTGGGGCCCTGAGAAATAACCTTCTTGTTGTTGGCGTCAACCTGGGGAATGGTAGCGATGCCTACTTCGAAGGGGTAAGCGCCGTCAACCATAGCGGGACGCTGGTGGGTAGCACCTGCGGAAGAACCGATGGACATATAGCTTCTGGTGCCTTCCTTAGCGGTGAACAGGCCGGAGGTGTAGCCGTTCAGCAGGGTCTGGGTGGTGATATAGCCCTTCTGATACCAGTCGTTGAATTCCTTGATGAATGCACGGTTCTGCTCGTTGTCGAACAGGAAGTGATCACCGGTAGCGCTGGTGTAGGGAGAGCCGTACTGTTCACACATGGTGATGAACCAGTTGGCTTCGGAGTCATAGCCCAGAGGGATGCTGGTGGGGTCGATGGCCTTGATCTGTGCGCACAGAGCCTTCAGCTCGTCCCAGGTGGAGGGAACAGTCAGATTGTGCTCTTCGAAGAAGGTCTTGTTGTAGTACAGAACTTCGGTGGACTTACTCAGAGGCAGGGTGTACATCTTGTCGTCGCCGAATTCCTTACCTTCGGCGTAGTAGCCCTGGATGAAGTCAGCCTGCTGCTCTGCAGTCAGACCCAGGATTTCGGTAGTGCCGTCAGCACGGGTCACAACCACTTCGCTGTTGATCAGGTTATCCAGCACGGTCACTGCGCCAGCCAGGTTGTAAAGAGCAACGTGGTCGGGGTAGCAGTAAGCGATGTTGGGCTGATTGCCAACGGAGATTTCGGTGCTGATCTGGTCGCGGACATCGTCGTAGTTACCAACCTGGGTGGAGTTGATGTGAATGTTGGGATACAGCTTGTTGAATTCAACAATGTAAGCATCCAGAACATCACGCAGGTTCTGTCCCATGGTGTGGTAGAAGGTGATGGTTACTTCGCTTCCGTCGTAACCGCCTTCGGGCACTTCAAAGTTCGCGCCGCCGGCAGTGGTGCCGCTGCCGCTTCCGCAAGCTACCAGGCCCAGGGCCATAACAACTGTCAGAAGCAATGCAATGAGTCTTCTTTTCATTTTGTTTGTTCCTTTCTGTATATAAAATTTTGCTTTTTTCTTTATCAAACCGATACAAAACACGGCCTGTATAAATACAAATGAATTTGGGGTGATTAACCCTTGATACCGCTGCGGCTCACGCCTGCCATAATGTATTTTCTCAGGAAGAGGAATACCAGGAACAGCGGGGCAGAAACAATGGCAACAGCAGCCATCTGTTCGGGAATGTTAACCTGACCGTCCACGCTGGTGAAGGCGTTACGCAAGCCGTTGGTAATCAGCCGGTGGGCTTCATCATTGGCTACCAGACGGGGCCAGATGTAGGAGTTCCATGCGCCCATCATTTTCAGAATGGTAATGGAGATCAGGGTGGGCAGTGCCAGGGGAATCATAACCTTCCACAGATATTTCAGGTCGGAGGTGCCGTCCACCTTGGCCGCCAGATACAGTTCATTGGGAATCTGCAGGAAGTTCTGACGCAGAAGGTAGATATAGAACACGCTGACCAGGAAGGGAACGATCAGAACAGTGTAGGAGTTCATCCAACCAAAATCATTGACAGTTGCATAGTTGGTAATGGTGAACAATTCGCCGGGAATCATCATGGTTGCCAGCAACAGGGTAAACATGGTGTTGCGGCCCTTGAACTCCAGCCGGGCAAAGGCAAAGGCGGAAAGCACGGTGATCACCAGGGACAGCAGGGTGGAAACCACACCGACGATCATGGTGTTAATGAACAGTCTGCCTAAGTTTGCGGTGTTGAATGCGGAAACATAGTTGCCCAGCATCACTCTCTGGGGCCAGAAGGTAGGCACATTCAACTGATATTCTTCCATGGATTTCAGGGAAGAAATGATCATCCAGTAGAAGGGGAACAAAACGGAGATTGCCACCAGCGCCAGGAAGGCATATGTGAAAATTTTCACAACCACGGCGCCGAAATTGCTGTGGGAGGCAAGGCTATTGTTTGCAGGCACTACTTTGGATTCAGACATGCTTCCACCTCCCTTAATAGTGAACCTTCTTCTTGATGACCGCGTTATTGAACAGCGTCACCAGAAGAATAATGGCGAAGAGGATCAGCGCAGCTGCGCTGGCTCGGCCCTGATGGTTCTTCAAGGCATCGTAAATAAAGCCGACCATGGTGTTCAGTCTGCCGCCGTCGTCTGCAGGGCCCATACCTTCACCGAAGATACCCACGATACTGGAGTACTCCTTGAAGCCGCCGATGAAACCGGTGATGATAACATAGGCCAGCATGGGAGAAAGCAGAGGCACAGTGATCTTGGTGAACACTCTTCTGCGGGGAGTGCCGTCAACCTTGGCAGCATCGTAGTACTGCTTGTTGATGCTCTGCAGGCCGCCCAGCAGGACCAGAATCTTGAAGGGCAAAGCGTTCCAGACGATGTAGACAACCATGACGAACATATTTGCTTCATAGGACGAACCCGCGTTGATCCAGTTGATCCGGGTTCCTCCGAAGAATTCTATGACGTTATTGATAATGCCCGCCGTTATGACGATTTCATTTTCCGTGCCGTAGGCGTTGCCGATCATATTGAACATGGTGGCGAACACCATGCCGATGGCGATGGAGTTGGTCACATAGGGCAGGAAGAAGATGGTCTGCAGGGTTTTCTGCAGGAACTTGATGGAGTTCAGTGCCACAGCGATCAGCAGTGCCAGGAATGTGGAGATAGGCACTGTCAGAATGCAAAGCAGGCAGGTGTTTTTCAGACAGTCAAGAAATTTATCGTACTCCAGAACTTTCAGGAAGTTGCCGAAGCCGATTTCGTATTGGGCGCCACCTGCGGCGGCCATACTGTTGTAGCCTTCCAGAAGGGACAGGCGGACAGTATTGAAGATCGGCCAAACTGTAAAAATCAGCAGCAGCGCAATGGCCGGTGACAAATACAGCCAGGCTTTCCATTGCTGTTTATTATCGACCATATTTTTTCACCTCAAAATAGATCCGCTCTTCGGTTTCCTTGTTGAACAAGAACATCTTGTGGGGCTTGATGTGATAACGGACAAACGGGGCGGTCATATCCACCTTGTTGTCGGCATCAATAATGGAACGAACAACAGGGTTCAAAGAAGCGGGGTGGGTGGAGACGATGCTCACATCCCGGCCCATGACTTCCACATTGGAAAGTTCACAGAACAGCGGGCCATCCTCTGCCAGCTCGAAGCCTTCGGGACGGATGCCGATGGACACCTCCTGGTCTTCCACGCCGGTCACTTCCATCACGGGGTTCTCACCGATGTAGACCACACCATCCTGCACTCTGCCGGCCAGCACATTGATGGGAGGTGTGCCCAGGGACTTGGCAACAAACAGATTCATAGGATCATCGTACACATCCTGGGGCTTGCCCACCTGCTGGACAACGCCCAGCTTCATAACCACGATAAAGTCGGAGATGGACATGGCCTCTTCCTGGTCGTGGGTAACGAACACAGTGGTAATGCCGGTTTCCTTCTGGATGCGGCGGATTTCTTCACGGGTCTGCAGACGCAGGCGGGCGTCCAGGTTGGAAAGGGGCTCGTCCAGCAAAAGGACACGGGGCATTTTTACCAGGGCGCGGGCGATCGCCACACGCTGCTGCTGGCCGCCGGACAGTTCGCTGGGCTTCCGGGCCATCAGATCGTCGATCTGCACCAGCTGGGCTGCTTCCAATGCACGGGCTTCCATAGCTGCCTTGCTCATTTTGCTTCTGCCCTTCAGGTTTTGCAGGGGGAACATGATGTTTTGCTTTACAGTCATATGGGGGTACAGTGCATAGTTCTGGAACACCAGGCCAATGCCACGCTTTTCTGTGGACAGTGCAGTCACATCATCCTCGCCGAAGAAAATCTTACCGGAGGTGGGCTTCTGCAAGCCACTGATCATGTACAAAGTGGTGGACTTACCGCAGCCGGAGGGGCCCAGCAGGCCAACCAGTTTGCCATCGGGGATCTCCAGGGTAAAGTCGTTGACAGCCACCACTTCCTTGCCGGCCTTCTTATCCCGGCTGGGGAAGATCTTTGTCAGATTTTGCAGAACAACTTTCATAAAAATACCTTCCTGTGTTTGTATTTAGTAAGGCTGCCGCGCAGCACGGTCGGCGGCAACCTTTTTTTGATAAGCCAACAAGTCTTCGGCGCTCTTGAACACCGTCTGACTGGAAATATCCACCACCACAGTAACAGCCATCATATCGTGGATGGCGGTGTGGTTGTAGGTAAAGAAGAAGCAGATAAACTGTGCAACAGCCAAAATCAGCAGAACCAGCAGTCCTAAAATGCCGGTGGTGCCGAAGAAGATCATCAGCAGGATGCAAACGGGAATCATAGTCTCCACTGCGAACTTGCCGAGAATCGTCCGGGCGAAGAGCTGAACCGGGGTGATCTTCACGCCGTCCCTTCGTACAAGGCCAAGGCCAAAGGCTTTTTTGCCGACAGTCTGTCCGTTGCCCAAAAGCAGGGGCACTGCGAAATGCCAGGTGAGAATTCCAAGCAGGAAGCCAAGGGACACCATCGTCAGGATCTGACTGACCAGCAGATTGTAGGTTTCCATTGCCTCCTGATCCGCAATCAGGGCGTTGTAGGCATCCTGATAGGCTTTTTCGTAGGCTGTCTTTTCCTCAGGGGTAAAGGCATCGTACTCTTGCTGGGTGATGTTGAAGTTGATATTGTACTGGGTTTCGTACTTATCGTAGGCTGCTTCCAGCTTCTGGGTTTGGGTGTCAAAGTCCAAAATCCAGGCCATCATCAGGATGAAACCAACCACCAAAATGCTGGTTACCATCACATCAAGCAGCCAGGCAGCAATCCGCTTCCAGATGCTGCCTCTTTGCAGTTCGTTATCCATTCATTTTCCTCCAAAACCGGACTTCCTCAATTTATTCGATTATACCATATTGTTCCAAAAATTTCTACAAAAATTTTGTACAATTTTTGCCGATTTTAGGGGGTATTTTCCCCCTGTATTTTGGCAAGAATTTGCTCCACGCCATCCTGGACGGAGGTATAGTCGATCACATAGTCGCAAACCTCTGCATTTCGCCGTTCCGACTCCAAAGAGAGCAGCCGGTTTGCCTTCTCCTCCGTGGTCAGATCCTTCTCCAAAATAGCGGTGATCAGATCCCGCTTATCCCGCTTGACATAGATGGTGACCACGTTGGAAAAATGCGTTTTCAGTGCCATGGCGCCGCAAATATCCATCACCGTCAGGGCGTGGTGTCCCCTGCCGAGAATCTGCTCCACATCTGCCTTCCGGGAGCCGTAAAAATGATTGGCATAATTGGTGGTTTCAAAGAATTCTCCCTGCTGGTGCATCTGCAGGAATTCCTCTTCCGACACATAGTGATACCGGCCCATGGAGAAAAGATCCGGCCGCTCCACCGTGGTATAACTGGGAAGCCGCTCCACCTTATCGGTCAACTCCATCAGTTCCCGCACAATGTCGTTTTTGCCGCTGCCGGAGGGGCCTACCACCACCACAACCGTGGGTTCTTTCAAAAATTCCGACTCTTTTTTGATGCTGTAGCTGTCGGCAATCACTTCCACCAGCTTCAAAAACTCATCATAGGTGTTCACCGCCAGCACGCCGGTGGCTTCTCTGTTCCAGGGCTTGCGCATCAAAATGGGATAGGCCGCATTGGAAGCGAACACATTGTGGGCGCCGTCGTCAAAGAGGATGTCCACATCCGTCTTATCCTTCCGGGAGCCCATGTAGATATGATCCGGGGGAATTTCAGGGAACTCTTCCATGATCCGCTGGGCCCGGATGCTCATAAACTGGGGATAAACGGAGGTGGACACAAACACTTCCGTCATCTGGGACAATTTGCGGACAAATTCTTTCGCGCCCTGAATTACGGGCTGGGTCCGGAAAAATTCCGGGTCGTTAAAGAATTCAAAGATCACATCTGCTCTTGTTCCCAGTTTGCCCCAACGGTCTACTTCGTAGATGCTCAGCGGGGGATTAAACTTATATTTTTCATTGGCAAGACGGATGGCATATGGCACACATTCCATCAAAAGATCATCAATATCCAAGGCCGTGGACAGCCGAAATTTTCTGTTCATAGGGTTTTCTCCTTCCGGGGTTTCATACCCGATTTATTATAGCAAAGATTCGACAGAAAAACAATCTCCTTTTTTCTCCAAAGGGGCTGTTTTGCAGTCCTTTTTATTGGACAAAACACGGAATAAAATACCCTTGTAAGGGAAACCACGGAAAACAATCTGAAAAAGGAAAGGAGCATTTTTATGGGTTGGGTCGCTTTGATTATTTTTTTGTTACCGGTGGCTACGCTGATCGAGCTGGCAAAGAAGAATAAATAAAAGAAAAACCCCCATTGGGTCTTCCAATGGGGGCAAATATTTTACCTGATTCCCGGATAAAACGCGCCTCGTCTGCCCTTCGGGCATCCCTCGCACAAGCGGGGGGGTCAAGGGTATCGTATTTTGACTGCCGGGGCCTTTTTATGCTTACAGACGGGTGCCGCAGATGCCGCAGAAGGCATCATCCGGGGCAGCTTCCGTGTGGCATTTGGGGCAGGTTTTGGTGACGGGTATCCGGGTGCCGCACTGGGTGCAGAAGTTGGCGCCGGGATTCAGAGGATTGCCGCAGCCGGCGCAGACTTTGCTGCCCTGGGCCGCAGGCTGCACTACGGGTTGGGGGGCGCTCGGTACTGCAACGGGCTGATACGCCATCGGCGCAAAAGCAGGCGTTTCCTGCGCTATCAGTTTGCCGGGGGTCAGCTGATTCTCCGGGCGGAGGAATTCCTCCACATCGATCTCGATTTCCCTGGGTCTTACACCCAAATAGCGCTCCACAATCTCATTCAGATCCTGGGCGTATCTTTCATAACGGGCGCCAAACACCTGGGCAATGCTGAAGCGCAAATTGACAGCCGTACCGCTGCGATAGGGCATAAAGTGAATGGTACAAGCGCCACCATTCATATTATACTTCATGGAGTAGTTTACGCCGAAGCCAATGCTGTAGAAAGGCTTCTGGTCGCAGTCTCTTTCAAAGGGCTCCCGCTGGGCAGTTCTCAGGTAAGCCTCATAGACTTCCTTGGTGCCTGCTTCCCAGTAAAAGGCGATGTCTCTTCTCATAAAAGTTCCCTCCGTTTTTTGTCTGATGGGAAAAGTATAGCACAGCTTTTGCCGAAAAACAATAGGCTTGTACATTTTTCAAAAGGGGCTGTTTGAGGGGCAAAGCGTCTTGGTTTTTTGCGCTTTTCACCGGGGGAAATTCCCTTCTTTTTTGCTTGCAAAAAAGCTCCTCTCCCCTATCTTGCAATTTCCGCAAATGTTTCTTTCTTTACCTATTTTATCGGTAAACTGCGAACCATATCCATTTGAAAGTTTCGCTTTTTCAGTTTTTAAAAATCGCTTTCGGAGTAGGATTTCGGCTCGTTTTTTCTCCTTTGCGCCCTTTGGAGGGGTGGGTAATTGGGAGCGTTTTTAAGGGGCAAAAAGGGCGTTACCGCTTATAAAATAAATCGCTCAAAAAAAGGAATTTACAGTTGCAATTTTCATTTTATTGTTGTATAATTTAGTATCATCGAACCAGGAGGTTACTCTATGAAAAAGTGTCAAAACTGCAGTTACTCCACCGAGAGTGATATCAATTTCTGCCCCGTTTGCGGCGGCAAAATGGCTGCAAACGAGTCCGCTCCTACCTACGAGCAGCCCACCTATCAGCAGCCCACCTATCAGCAGCCTACTTATCAGCAGCCCAATTACAACAATTATCAGCAGCCCAACTATCAGCGCCCTGCCTATCAGCAGCCCTATTATCAGCGTCCCCAGTACAACCCCGCTCCCCGGAACGAGGTCAGTATGGGTAAGAAGATCGCCGGTATGGCCATCTCCATTGCCGGTTTTGTCTTCGCAATCATCGGCTTTCTGTATGTGCTGATCTTCTCCAGCTTAGATGGCGACTATGCCTTTGGCATGTCCATCGGCTTTGGCATCTTCTCCTTCCCTCTGTCCCTTGTGGGCTTGATCCTCTCCAAGAGCTGCATCAACGCAGGCGACGACTCCAAGTTCAGCAGCCTGGGTAAGGTGTTCGGCCTTATCGGTGTAATCCTTTCCGGTGTTTCCGTTTTCCTGGGCATCATCTTCATGGCAAACGACACCGGCTACGATTACTACGACTACTACGACTACTACGATTACTACTATTAAGCCTGAAAACACAAGGCCTCCCGGATGCCGGGAGGCCTTAAATTTTTGTTGCAAATTCGCCCTTTTTAGTATATAGTATAAGGTGATATATTATGTAGGGAGGTAACTCTATGAATAAGTGTGAAAACTGTGGCTACACCACCGAAAACGCCATTCGTTTCTGCCCCTTCTGCGGTAAGCAGCTCATGGCCCGGGAGCCGGTCTGCCCCCCTGCGCCGGAGCAGCCCGTCCAGCCTGCACCCCATGTGGAAGTGCCCCAATATCCGTATGAAGCGCCTCTGCCTATGGCAACCCCCGCCTATCCTGCCACCTGCGGGACTGCACCCCAGCCTAAGGTCAGTAAAGCAAAAAAGATCGTCGGCATGGGCCTTTCCATCGGCGGCTTTGTGTTTGCGCTTATCGGTCTTCTTTACGGCCTGCTCTTTGCCTTTATTGACAGCTACACGAGTATCTTCATGTCTGTGTACCTGGCTGCCTTTTCCATTCCTCTGAGCGCGGTCGGTCTTTCTTTCTCCAGTGCCGCAAAAAAGGCTGGGGATACTTCCGTGTTCAGCCGTTTAGGCAAGATCTTCGGTCTGCTGGGCATTATTCTGACCGGTGTTTCCGTATTGGTGAGCATCACCTCCGCCATGGCCGGTGCAGAGAGCTTCTTCTACAAATACGACGACTACTACGATCCCTTTGAATACTACTACTAAACTTTTCCTTTAACGGATGGCAGGTAACATGAATAAACATATCAAACATTTCCTGAAAAAGAACAGGGATGCCCTGGTTGGTTCGCAAAAAACGCTGCGGGATATCTATGAAATTATGTTCACGGATAACGACAATGTGCTTTCCGAAACCAACGACGGCTTCCGCATCCATGCAATTACTTACAGGCAGACCGCCCAGCAGATCGAATCTGCCGCCGCAGCCCTTTATGAGAAAGTGGGTGCTAAGCAGCAGTATATCGCCGTGGCTCTGGAGAACTCTCCGGACTGGATTGTGGCCTTTTGGGCAGTGCTGATGAGCGGCAACAAGCCCTATCTTGTGAATCTGCGCTACCCCGCCGGACTGACCAACAATCTGCTGAAAACGCTGCAAATTGCATACACCTTGTGCGACAAGGACTATGGCCTGGAGACAGAAGCCATTTTCGTGAAGGATCTGAAGGGAGCTATCCCCTTCTCCCACGAATACTTTGCCGATGAGCTGGCTTTTTCCTCCTCCGCCACTTCCATGAACGAGGTGGTGTGCTTCTACACCGGCTTCCAGCTCGCAGAACAGATTCTGAACTTTGAGCAAATCGTGAAGCTGGAGCCCCGGATCACCAAGCACTACAAGGGCAGCCTAAAGCAGCTGGCATTTTTGCCCTTCTACCATGTTTTCGGTCTGTTTGCAGTGTATTTCTGGTTCACCTTCTTCGGAAGAACCCTGGTATTTTTGCGGGATTACAGCTCCGATACCATTCTGAAAACCTGCCGCCGTCATCAGGTGACCCATATTTTTGCGGTGCCCGTTCTGTGGCACACCATTGAAAAGAAAGTTTTGGCCGCCGCCAGAGAGCAGGGAGAAGAAACCTACCAAAAACTGCTCAAGGGCATCAAAACCTCCACCAAGCTGCAAAACCTGGGTATGAGCGCCGAAATGGCCAAGCGAATGATGCGCTCCGTCACCAATCAGGTCTTTGGCCCCTCCCTGATGTTCTGCATCAACGGTGGCAGCTATATCCGGGGTTCTGCTTTGGAACTGCTGAACGGCATAGGTTACAGCACCTACAACGGCTATGGCATGAGCGAAATCGGCATTACCTCTGTGGAACTGCGGCGCAAGCCCAAATGGCGCAATGAAAACTCCATTGGCCGTCCCTTCACCTCTGTGGAGTATAAGATCGGTGAAGACGGCAGCCTTTACGTCCGGGGCAGTTCTCTTTGCGTGAGAAAACTGGTCAACGGGGTGGAGCAGACCCTGGATGGCTGGTTCAATACCTCCGACAATGTGGTGGAACGCAACGGCAACTACTTCATCGAGGGCCGGAAAAGCGATATGATCATCGGAGAAAACGGTGAAAACATCAATCCCGATGCCATTGAGCAGCTGTTCTCCCTGAACGGCGCCAACAGCTTCAGCGTTTTGGGTCTTGGCCCGGTGGAAGCCCAGGAGCTTTCCATTGTGGTGGAGGTTAACGAATACATCACCGAGCAGAAGCTGGAAGCCCTGAAAAAGGATGTTTATGCCATTAACGACACCCTGCAAAATGCGGTTTCCATCAAGAAATTCTACTTTACCTACGATCCTTTGTGTCCCCCCACTGCCATTAAGGTCAGCCGGGCGCAGCTGGCAAAGAAGATTGCAGAAGGTCAGGTCAAGCTCATTCCCTTTGGGGATATGAAGGCCGCCGGCGCCGAGGGCGCCTGCTCCCCCTTTGCTGAAAGCGTGCGGCAGATCATTGCCCAGGTGCTTTCTATGCCTGCCGACCAGGTGGAAGACGATCAGCACATTTTCTATGACCTGGGTGCCACCAGCATTCAATACTTCGACATTCTGACCCGCCTGGCGGAAACCTACGGTACTGTGGACTATAAGTCCAACGACCAGTACTGCTACACTCTAAGGGAGATCTGCGAATTTTTAGAAAAGCGCGTGTAGAAAGATATGAAGAAAAAATGGTTTATTCGCTTGTTTTTGGCTTTCACCAAGCTGACCGGTTATCTGCCGGCTATGCTGCTGTTTAAGCCGAAGGTATACAGAGAAGCCGGCAGCAAAAAGCTGCCCAAGCCCTGCATTATTGTATCCAACCATAAATCCCTGCTGGACTTTGTCCTGCTGCTGATTCTATTCCCCTTCCGCACCATCCACTTCCTGATGGCAGAGGTTTTGTACAAGAAGGGCAAGTTTTTCTCCTTCCTGCTGAATTCCTGGGGCGGTATCCGGGTGGATCGGGACGATAAGAACTTCTCCTTCGTGTCCGATGCCCTGGAAGTGCTGGATAACGGGGGCACTGTGGGCGTATTTCCGGAAGCCCGGCTGCCCATAGCAGGCAAGCCCTGGCCCTTCACCCCCAGCACCGCTTTCATTGCCCTCCACACCGACGCCCCCATCATTCCGGTGTACACCGACGGCAACTACGGCATTTTCAAGCGGGCAAAGGTCTGCATCGGTCAGCCCATCTATGCAAGGGACTACCTGGATGCGTCCATGACCACCCAGGAGCAGATCGACACCCTGACCAAGGTTCTGCAGGAAAAAGTGTATGCCCTGAAGGATCTGCCGGAAAAGAAAGAGGAGGGCCATCACCCTTTTTTTCACATTAGGCACTTGCCCATGGATATGGCCCGGCTGGTATGCAGCGTGCTGCCTCCCATCTTCCGGCTTCGCAGAAGAACCCCGGAGGGAGAAAAATACCGGCAGAAGGTCAAAGGCGGTGCCATCATCGCAGCCAACCATACTTCCTTTGCCGATCCCTTTATCGTAGGCGTCACCTTCTGGCGCAGACGGCTTCACTTCCTGGCAGCAGAGGCGGTAATGCGCAATAAATGCATTGCCTTTCTTCTGCGGGGTGTGGGCGCAATCAAGATCGACCGGGCCGGAGCCGACATTGAGGCCATCAGCACCTGCGTGAAAAAACTGAAGCAGGGCTACCTTCTTTCCGTGTTCCCCCAGGGAAAGATCACCCAGAGCGACGATGTGGAAACCATTAAATCCGGCGCTGTGCTGATGGCGGTCCGGGCCAATGTTCCCATCATTCCCATTCACATTATGCCCCGGAAAAAATGGTACAAAAAGCGGGAAGTGATCATTGGAAACCCCATTGATCCCAAGGCTTTTTCCAATGGAAAGGCCCCTTCCGTTCTGCATATCAAGAAGATTTCCGAAGCCCTGGCTGCGGAAATGAACCGTTGCAAGAACGCCAACAATCTATAAATAAAGAGCAGGTAGATTATGAATACATACGAAAAGCTGATCTCCGTTTGCCAGGCCGTATTTGACGGCGAAATCGACACCAATGCCATCTCCCCGGAGGCCAATCTGCGGGAGGATTTGGGCATCAATTCCATCGGTATTCTGTACATGGCCCTGGCCATTGAGGAAGCCTTTGGCATCAAGTTTGTTAACGAGGACTTCGCTGGCATCCTGACTGTGCAGGATGTGGTAAACGTGATTGAAAAGAAGGTATCTTAATTGAACTGGGTTTCTGAAGCGCCCACCACGGCCGGGCAGATCATCCGGACAAAAGTGCGCTTTTATTATCATTACGGCATCTTCGTCAGTGAGGACGAGGTGATCCAGTTTGGTCTGCCCACGGATCCGGGCCGGAAAAGCGAGGAGATCAAAGTCCTTGTTTCTGATATTTTCACCTTTCTCAATGGCGGAGAGGTGGAAACTGCCCAGCCCACCCGGCAGGAACTGGGACGCATGTGCTCCCAGGAGGAGATCGTGGCAAATGCCCGGGCAAGATTGGGCACCGGCGGCTACGACATTCTGCACAACAACTGCGAGCATTTTGTCAACGAGTGCGCCTTCCGGCAATCCAAGTCCTCCTTTTTGGACGATGTGCGGGCAAAGATCCGCAGTAAGCTAAAAAAATAAAACCCAACAAGTTGGGTTTTATTTCCAGTCTGTCAAAAACTTGTTTTTCACAGACTGACAGAGGTCAAAGGAGCGCCAAAGACAAGCAACTCGACCCCGAAGTGTATGTGGATACTCGAGAGGGGAGAGTTGCGCAGTAAGTCAAAATGCCTTGCGTAGCAAGCCTTTTCACCTCATCCACCGCTAACGCGGTCCCCCTTCCCCATAGGGGAAGGTTTTAAAAGAATTGAAGTCTCTATAAAATACTACTTGCATTTTGACGGTTTGGGGGTTCTTTGACGCTCTGAAAATAAAACCCAACAAGTTGGGTTTTATTTCACAATATGGTTATGAAGTAATCTTCTTCCCGGAATTGGGTTTTTTCCAAAAGCAGGGTGTTCACCCCCAGCATATTCCCTTCCCCGTTCTTTTTGTAGAAGGCCTCCTTGGCAGTCCACACTTCAAAGAAGCGGCACATGGCATTCTCCTCTTCCAGGAACATATCGAAGATCTCTCCCTGGCTGATGTACTGCCATTCTTCCGGCAGGCAGGCGTAACGCACCAGGCCCACCCGCAAAGGGCGAATCCGCTCTGCGTCGATGCCCACCGGTTCTTCGGAAAGGGCGCAGGCCACCAACTGATCGGAATGGGTGATGCTGACGAACAGCCCGGAGCCTTCCAAATAGGGCTTTCCATCCGGCGCCACTTCCAGGCTCACCCCGGAAATGCCTCTTTTTTCCAGCAGACGGGCAACCAATTTCGCTGCCAAAAGAGAGCGTTTTTTGTCCTCCTCCCGCCGCTTTCGGTCGATATGGGCCTTCCGGGAGGCAGATAAGCCCTCATAGACGGCAAGGTACTCTTCTTCCGGCAAATCCCCTAATTTGCAAAACATCCAATCCATGAAAAATCTCCCTTATATTCTGCCCGATTTGGCACAAACTGGTGGTGGTGATAAGTATGTGGATCTTCTTAGGTATCCTTCTCTTTTTGGCGTGTGTGATCACCGTCATTTTGCTTCTTCCCGTCTATATCATCATCCGAAGCGACGAAGAAGACAGTTTATATCTGCGTTATAAATTTTTGCACAGAACGTACGGGGAAAATCCTGACCCCAACGACCCCATTATCAAGGCCCTGAAATCCGCCTCCGGCATTGCCCGGCTGGAAAAGGGGGCCATCCGGAAAAGTCTCCGGGAAAATCAGCTGCTAAAGACCCTCCGGGAGGAATTCACCCTGGTGGTGGATCTTCTGAAAGAGCTGCTGGGGCTATTGAAAGGCAGTAAAGCCAAGATTTTCCGGCTGAAAATCGTCTGCGCTGACACCAACGCGGCAGATGCGGCCATCAAGTACGGCCAGTGCAGCGCAGCGGTCTATCCCCTGCTGGGCTATTTGCGGTCCAACATTCAGATCCGCCCCAAAGGAGAGGACATCCAAATCTCCTGCGATTTTCACAGCAACAACAGCGAATTCGCCTTTGAAACGATTTTGGTCATCCGGGTCTACCGGGTGCTGGGCGCCCTGCTGAGAACCGCCTTTGCAGAGGCAAAGCGGCAATCAACGGAAAATTCTACTCAAGGAACGCAAAGATCTTCCGATAAATAGGCTCCAAATGTTCGTTCTTGCCGGAAAGCAGGGAGTGATTCTCATCGGGGATCTCTACATAACAGCAGTTTTTGCACTTTTCCGCAAATTCCTTGTGGGCGTAATTCTGCACGGTGGCATCATTCTCCGCGCTGAGCAGCAGAATAGGCGCCTGCAATTTGGCAATAAACCTCTTTTTCAGCATGGTTCTGTGGATCACCAAAGAATAGTAGGTCCAGCCATAGGTCATAGGGGTGGACTGATAGTTTTCGTTTTCCAGCCGCAGTCTCAGATTATAGCGGAACCGGGCTTCACTGCTGCCGCTGGCAGGGGAATAGCCCACCTCGGGATTGAAATCCCGGCTGAAGAAGAACCGCTTTTTCGGCCCCCGAAAGATCTTGCCTAAAATAACAGTGGTCAGGGCCAGCCAGTAAGGCACTACCTTTACTACGGGATCGAACATGGGGGCAGAAAGCACCGCCTTTTCCACCACCCCCGGATGCTCTGCCATATACAGGGCGCTGACTGCGCCGCCCATGGAATGGGAGTGGAGATAGATAGGCAGCTTTTCCGCAGGCAGCACCACTTCTTCAATAAACTGGTGCAGATCCTTCGCATAATCCTTGAAGCGATCCACGTGCATCAATGTTACCTGGTCCGTAAGCCGGCCGGACAAGCCGTGGCACCGCTGATCGAACACAAATACGTTATATCCCTGGTGCAAAAAGTACCAGGCGCTCTCATAGAACTTCTTGGTGAATTCACTGAGGCCGTGAACGATGACGATATTGGCCCTGGGGTTTTCCGTCAGAAAATACTCATAATAGATTTCCGTCCGGTCGAATGCGGAAAAGGTTCCGGAAACTTTGATGCTTTCCAGAACTTCGCACACCCGAGCCATTTCCTGCTCATACTTTTCCTCGTCCAAAAGACGGAGGGTATACTCCGGTACAAAACGCATTTGTGATTCTCCTTTGATTAGAAACTGAAAAAGCTGGTGATACTAATGGTAAGAAAAAACCTGAAACTGAAAAGGGTCTTGATTATCATTCTTGTTAGTATCCTTGTTTTATTACTTTTAAACCTTGTAGCCACGAAAATGATTTACGACGGTCTGTTTTCCCGCTATGATTGCGGTATGACCGCCTATCCGGAAGAACTGGCCTCTACGGTGCAGGAACGGCAGAGCCTGCCTTTCCTCTCCGGAGAAAACACCCTTTCCGGCTACTTATACCGCAGCAGCGCCGAAACCCCAAAGGACGGCCTGATTCTCCTGGCGGCAGGCCACAATGCCTGCGCCGACGAGTATCTTTGGCAAATCAAAGAGCTGCTGGCCTGCGGCTGGTCTGTATTTACCTTTGATGCCACGGGCTACTGCGCCTCGGAAGGCGCGTCTGCCGTTGGCTTTCCCCAGGAATTACTGGATCTGAGAGCCGCCCTGGACTACCTGGAAGAAAAGGACCGTTTTGGGTTCCAAAAGCTCATTTTGCTGGGCCACAGTCGGGGCGGATACGCCGCCTGCTGCGCCCTGGCTTATGATTACAGCATCGATGCCGTCATCTCCGTCAGTGGTATCAACAGCGCCATGGAAGGCATTATGGGGGCATCGGAAACCTATGTAGGCAAGCTGGCCTACGTCAATTACGGCCCTTTGTGGCTGTACCAAACCATGCTGTTCGGCAGCGAGATCGTGGATTTGGATGTGCATGAAATTCTTTCCGAAACGGATACACCGGTGCTGGTGATCCAGGGAGAGCAGGACACCTTAGCCCCTGCGGACAAGCACTCCATCTACTCCTATAAGGACACCTTCCAATCGGAAAATGTGACCTTCTTGCTCCGGTCCTCCCCCGATAATGCGGGGCATACGGACCTATTATACGATGCCGATGAAACTGCAAACGATGAACTGATCCGGGAAATCAGTGCATTTATAGAAAAAATAGAAAAATAGAGAGATAACAAGAGATAGAGAGGGAAACAATTATGGATGTCGTACTGATTCCGGCCTATGAGCCGGATAAGGAACTGGTGAAAGTTGTTGACGAGCTTTCCGATTTGGGATTTCGGATCGTGGTAGTCAACGACGGCAGCGGAACGGCCTGCGATGAGATTTTTGCTGCCGTCAGCGCCAAGGCCGATGTAGTCACCCACGAAACCAACCGCGGTAAAGGCGCCGCATTAAAAACCGGTATGGCCTATATCCGGGATTCCATTCCGGAATGCACCGCTTTTATCACCTGCGATGCAGATGGCCAGCACAGAGCGGCCGATGTGATGCGGGTAAAGAAGCTTTTGGACAAGGGCGAAAAATTCGTGCTCACTGTCCGCCAGCGGAAAGGGAAAATCCCCCTTCGCTCCCGCTTTGGCAACGACCTTTCCAAGTTCGTTTATGCCCTGCTGACGAACCGCTACTTATCTGATAACCAGTCCGGTCTTCGTGGCTTCCACATTTCCAACCTGGATTGGATGATCAACGTGGAACGGGATAAATATGACTACGAGATGAATGTGCTGTACTATGCCGCCAAAATGGGCATCAAGGTTACTACTATGCCCATCGACGCCATTTACATAGGAAATAACGCTTCTTCCCACTTCAACCCGGTTCTGGATACCTTCCGGATCTACAGAAGTCTGTTTACCCTGGCAAAAGGCTCTTTCCTCGGTTTCCTGACTGCCCAGCTGCTGGTGCTGGTGCTGGGAATCGTGTTCCGCAATAATTTTGTGGGAACGGTGATCCCCATGGTAGGTGCCGTCACCCTGCTGCAGACCACCCTTCTCAATAAATATGTGTTCCTGCGAAAGCTCCCGCAAAGAGAGTACCTGACCAGCGTTGGCTATACGATCATCACCTATTTCGTCTACACCTTAATGTGCATGCTGATGCAATATGTATGGCCCACTTTACCCCTGATTCTGATTTTTAATCTGGTATTTTTGGTGTGCCTGCCCCTGCGGTTCTTTATGCACCAGCTGCTGTTCATGGCAAGCCTGACAAAAGAAGACTAAATTCCTACAAAGAAGAAAAGACAAACAAGCCGTTTGTCTTTTCTTTTTATTTTGTTAAAGGGCCTGGGAAAGATGCTGGATGAAGTCGGCATCCAGCAGCCGGTTGATCTGCTGCACAGAAGCCAGCACTGTTTCCTTGGTGGCGCAGCCGTGCATCTTCACAACGGTTTTCTTGGTGCCTAAGAAGGTGGCTGCACCCCGTCTGTTAAAGTCGAAGGTCTTCACCATTTCTTCTTTGATTTTGGCAACCAGCTCCGGATTTTCTCCGGCAAACTGCTCCAAAATCTCCATAGCACGCCAGCCGGAGGCTTCCGTATTCTTCAAAAGAATGTTGCCGGAGAAGCCATCGGTGATCACCACATCTGCATAGCCGGAAACCATATCGCTGCCTTCCAGGTTGCCGATGAAGTTCATATCCAGCTGACTGATCAGCTCAAAGGCCTTCAGGGTTAGGGCGCTGCCCTTGGCAGGCTCTCTGCCAACGGACATCAGACCCACCCGGGGGCGCTGGATCCGGCAGTAGCAGCGGGCAAACACATCGCCCATTTTGGCAAGGCGGACCAGATCCTTTTCGGTGCAATCGATAATGGCGCCGCAGTCCACCAAAATCAGCAGATTCTCCCTGCCGCAGGGCAAAGCGCTGCAAAGAGCGGGGAACTTGACGGAATTCAGCAGACCCAGTCTGCAGATAGAGCCAACCAGCAAAGCGCCGGTGTTGCCTGCGGAGATCATGGCATCGCAGGAATCATCCTCCTTCAGCCGCTTATAAGCCAAGGCAACGGAGCTGTTATCCCGGCCGCCGAAGATCACGGTGGCTGGCTCGTCGTTGGTAATATAATCGGTGGTGTGGATGATCTCATAGGCATCTGCGGGGATGCCGCTTTTCTCCATGGAAGATCGAATCAGGTCCCTTTCACCCACCAAAATGGGGAAGATCTTCTCCTCCCGAATGGAAAGGGCTACTCCATCCAGGCATACTTCCGGGCCGCCGTCTGCGCCGTAAATATCAATAACAATTTTTCTCATAATGCGTTATTCCAGTGAAATAATGTAGTCGTAAACATCCTGCTGGCCATCAATAAAGCCGATGTCAGCCAGGGGGTAGGTTTCTTCCAGGAAGGTCTTGAAGGCATCTGCTTCCTCTTCCGGCACTTCCTTGCCGCGGAACACGATGATCACTTCGCTGCCTTCTTCCTCCACAATGGAGCTGACCAGCTGCTTGACAGTTTCCAGCCGATCTTCCTTGCAGACCAGGATCTCCTTATTCTTGATGCCGATGTAGTTATCCTTCACCACATCCACCCCATGCATATGCACATCCCGGGTGGCGGTGGTCACGGAAGCGGAAATCACCGTTTCCAGTCCGGAAGTCATCTGCTCGATCAGTTCTTCCGGGGTTTCTGCCCAGAGATCCATCATAGAAAGGGCGCTGTAGCCCTCCACAATGGTCTTGGTGGGAACCACATAGACCTTGCTCTTGTCATACATATTGGCTGCCTGGTTGGCAGTGAGGATGATATTGGAGTTATTGGGCAGGACGATGATGTTTTCCGCATCGAACTTGTCAAAGGCTTCCAGGAACGCATCCACGGAGGGGTTGCTGGTCTGTCCGCCGTTTACCACCACGGTGGCGCCGATCTCATAGAAGTAATCCTCAATGCCCTGACCCTGCGCCACCGTCACCACGCAGTACTTCACGTGTTCCTTGGGCGCTTCCTGCTGCACGCTGATCTCGCTGTGCTGCACGGACATATTTTCAATCTTGATGGTCACCAGTTCGCCATAGGTTCTGGCATATTCCAAAACCTTTTCCGGGGCAAAGGTGTGGATATGGGTCTTCACAATAGAGCCGCTGACCGCCACCACCAAAGAATCACCCATACCGGTGAGAGGCTCGATAAAGGCTTCCTTGGAAAAAGCCGCAATATCGGTCTTGGCGTGCATCAGCTGCAAAATGAACTCGGTGCAGTAGCCGTATTCCATCACGCTGTCCGGGCCGAAATTGCCCTGGACAGGGGCAGATGCAGACTGCAGCTCCTCAAAGTGAAGTTCCTCCACCTCTTCGCCGCAAATGCAGGCATACATACCCTCAAAGAAGCACAGAAGACCTGCGCCGCCGCTATCCACCACCTTGGCCTGCTTCAGAACCGGCAGCATATCCGGGGTTCTGGCCAGGGTGTCCTTCATTTTGCCGATCAGCGCAGCCATACCGGTTTCAAAATCCTGGTAATCGCTGCCCTTCTGCTCCAAAAACTCCCAGCCTTCCCGGATCAGGGTCAGGATGGTGCCCTCTGTGGGGGTGATAATGGCCTTATAGGATTCTTCCCTGGCATTACAGAAGGCCTGGGCCAGGTCAGCGAAGGCGATGTCAGCCTTCTCCTTCAGGCCTACGGAAAGGCCATGGAAAAACTGTGAAAAAATAACGCCGGAGTTGCCTCTTGCATTCAAAAGGGTGGCGTGAGCCAGGCTCTGCATATAGTTGCCTGCGTGTTCCTGAGGGGCAGTTGCGCTGAGAGCGCCCCCAAAGGTATGAACCATATTGGTACCCGTATCCCCGTCGGGAACGGGAAACACATTCAGGTCGTTAATGGCAGCCATATTCTTTTTCAGGTTGGCATAACCTGCTGCAAAAATGCTATGTAGTGCAACACCGTCTATCCGCTGATGCATGGATTATTCATTCCCCTCAATAGTAACTTCTTTGCCAAAAGTAAAGGCGATGATTGTGCCGGGGCCTACGCTGGCGCCCACGATGGGTCCGATATAGCCGAAGATCACCTTCTGGAAGGGGGCTCTGCTCAGAATTTCATCCCGCAGCGCCTTGGCATCTTCCTCGCAGTCGGCGTGGGAGATCAGCAGGGTGTCGTAAACACCGTCGGCGGCGTCCACAATATGCTCCGCAATGGCTACCCGGGCATTGGCAGTACCCTTCACCTTCTTATAGGCAAAGTTCTGACCCTTCACATCGGAGATGATGATGGGTTTCACGCCGAAGAGGTTGCCAAAGAAGGCCTTGGAAGCCTTGATTCTGCCGGCTCTGCGGAGGTATTCCATGGAAGCCACAGTGCCGCACTGGTTCATCTTCAGGCGGATGGATTCAATATACTTGGCAGTTTCTGCTGCGCTCATGCCCTGGGCACGCTTTCTGGAAGCTTCCATCAGCAAATAGCCCTGACCCAGGGAGCTGATGAGGGAGTCCACGCAGAATACTCTTTCTTCCCCGGTTGCTGCATTGATTTCTTCCGCAACCAGCATCGCTGCCTTAACAGAAGCAGACAGTGCAGAGGAGCAGGAGATGTAGAGCACATCCTTGCCATCGTCTACCACAGCCTGGAAGGCATCCTGAAAGTCCTTTTTCAGAACCTGGGTGGTAAAGACCCGCTTGCCGTTGCGCATAAAATCGTAATGCTCTCTGGCGCTGCAGACCTTGAAGTCCAGGTCAGCCACATATTCCTTGTCGTCAATGGAGAAACCCATGGCAATATACTCGATGCCATATTCCTCCCGCAGGCTCTTATCCAGATCACAGGTAGAGTCGCCAAAAATTACAAATTCCCGCATTTTTTCATCCTCCGTTATGTTTATTTCTTTGCAATAGCCTGCATAATAGCAGTCTCTTGCTCCATATTTTCACTGATTTCCTTGCCCCAATAGAAGGCGGCGCAAAGACCCGGGCCGATAGAAACGCCGCAAGCCATACCCACATCATTGATGATGACTTCCTTGGGCGCAAATTCCTTGATGATCATATCCTTCAGCAGTTCTGCCACTGCAGGCCGGTTGGAGTGGGCCACGAACATAATCTGCTCAGAGGGATTTTCCACGGTGGCCTTCATATACTCGATGACCGCGTTCAGGGCTGCTTTCTTGCCCTTGAACTTACCTACCACCTGGGCAAGGCCCTGGCGATTGAAGTCTGCCATGGGGTTGATGCCAACCAGCGTGCCGAAGAAGGCCTTGAAGTTGGTGATCCGGCCGGTCTTGCAAAGGAAGAACAGATCGTCCATGGGGCCGATCTGGTGGACCTTGTGCTTGTTTTCCTCAATGTACTGGGCGGTTTCTTCCAGCGTATAGCCCTCGCTGCGCTTCATAGCCGCCTCAATTACCAGCATGGAAAGGGCGGTAGAATAACGCATGGAGTCGATAATGATCACCTTCCGCTCCGGATACTTCTCCAAAAGCTTTTTCGCTACCATCTGGCAGGTCTGGTATGTGCCGGACAGCGCAGAAGAAAGGGTGATGCTCAGAATATCCTTGCCTGCTTTGAGCTGCTTTTCATAGATTTCCATAATATCGCCGGCAGGTGCCAGGGCGGTCTTATAGTTATTTTTCTTATTGCCCAGGGATTCATAAAACTCCTTAGGGTTGTGGCGCTCCCAGTCCAGATCAGCCTTTTCCACGTGACCATCGGGGAAATACACCAGACCGCTAATGTAATCATCGATGCCGAAGCGCTCCCGCAAAGGCTTGATTAAGTCGCAGGAAGTATCGGGGATGATCGCAAAGTTTGACATATTACAATCCTCCTATTATGAACATTGTATTAACAATACCACAGAAGTACATTTTTTGCAACATTTTTCGATAATTTTCGATTAAACTTGCGCTCCGGCATTTTTTATGTTAGAATACCTGAGATATACCCCCAATCTTAAGATTAGGAGACCTGAGATAGATGGAATATTTGATCATTGGGATCGTGCTGGGCGTCCTACTGCTGGGCGGCCTGGTTTACATGCTGATTTACACCTATCCCATAGCCAAACACGTTTACTTCACCCGCCTTGTCCGGGAGACCCCGGAAAAATGGGGACGGGATATCTGCTCTGCCCCGGAAAACGAGGAACAGCAGGCCATGTGGGACCAGGGCATTGCCTGGGCAGAAAGCCACAAGGATTGTATGCGGGAAGTGCAAATTGAAAACGACGGCCTGCATCTTTACGGAGAATACTATGATTACGGCAAGGAGCGCTGTGTGATCGTGCTGCCCGGCAGATGCGAGAGCCTTGTGTACTCCTATTTCTTCGCACCCCCCTACGAAAAAGCCGGCTTTAATGTGCTGGTGATCGACACCCGCTGCCACGGCAAAAGCGACGGCACCTACAACACCATCGGTGTAAAGGAAGCCGGGGATGTGATTGCCTGGTCCAACTTTGCCCATCAGGAACTGGGCAACAAGGAAGTGTACTACCACGGCATTTGCGTGGGTACTTCCGCCGCCATCTTCGCCCTGGAGCGGAAGGATTGCCCCGACTGCGTAAAGGGTCTGGTCACTGAGGGCTGCTTCGTTTCCTTCCGGGAGACCTTCAAGCAGCATATGATCGTGGATAAGCGCCCCCTTTTCCCCGTTCTGGACCTTGTGATGCTGAACATCCGCCGCTACACCGGCACCAATGTGTACCGGCAGAAGCCCATTTCCGCCATCAAGCGGATCAAAAAGGATGCCCGGGTGCTGTTCCTCTTTGGCAAGCAGGATTTATTCTCCCTGCCTCCCAAATCCCAAAAGCTCTTTGAGGCCTGCGTGGCCCAGGATAAGAAGCTGGTTTGGTTTGAAAAGGGCGCCCACTCCCACCTGCGGATCAGCAACCCCGACACCTACGATCAGCACATTGTAGATTTCTTTAAGGACTGAGGAAATGAGCAAACCAAAGTATGCGGTTTTCACCATGGATGTGGAAGCCTTTTCCGATACAGACTGTCTGGCCTCCTACGCCGATGCAGCCGATGTGGATGTGATGGACGGCTTTGATGCATACATGGAGATCTTGGATAAGCATGGCATCAAAAGCACCCTTTTCACCATCGGCACCCTGGCACCCAAGGTGGAAGACCGGCTGAAGCAAGCCCTCTCCAAAGGCCACCGGCTGGCACTCCACGGCCTGCATCACACAGCCCCTATGAATATGCCTTTGGAGGTTTTCCGCCAGGAAATCGCCTCCGCCAAGGCCACCCTCTCCCGTATGTTCGGCACAGAGGTCCAGGGGTATCGGGCCCCCTGCTTCAGCCTGGATAACGACCGACTGAATGTGCTGCGGGAGCTGGGCTTCACCTACGACTCCAGCAATATTGCCTACGAAAAAGCCCGCCACACCGTAAAGCTGGATCTGAGCAGCTTTACCCACTACGGCGACGGCATTTTCCACGATAAGGGCTTCTTTGAGTTCTCCATTTCCAAGCAAAAGGTCTTCGGTATGGAATTCCCCATTTCCGGCGGCGGCTATCTGCGGCTTCCCCCCTGGACCTTTATCAAAAACTTTGTCCGGCAGTACCTGGAGCACAGCAACTACTATGTGTTCTACCTGCATCCCTTTGAGCTGACCCGTCAAAAGATTCCCCACTTCAAAGGGCTTAAATCCTACGACCAGTATTATCTGCACACCGGTGTCCAGTCCTACGGCCGCCACATCGAGCAGATCATCCTGATGCTGAAAAACTTAGGCTACACCTTTGTGACCTTTGAGCAGTTGCAGGAAACCCTCTGCGCCCACGTATAAGCATTCTGTGCCGCTTCCTTCCGGGAGGCGGCATTTTTCTTGCAAAATGGCCGGGTTTGGTATATACTGGAAGAAAAAGGAGGGGTTCTATGAAAACCAAATTGGGAAGCCGTTTTTGGCTATGCATCACCATTTTCAGCCTGATGGGACAAATTGCCTGGGTGGTTGAAAATATGTACTTCAATGTGTTCATCTATAAGATGTTCCACGCCTCTGCAGCAGATATCTCCACCATGGTGGCCGCTTCTGCAGTGACCGCCACCCTGACCACCGTTTTTATGGGAGCGCTGTCCGATAAGATCGGCAAGCGGAAGCTCTTTATCTGCGGGGGCTATCTGCTTTGGGGTATCTCCATTTTCAGCTTCGTCCTGCTGCGGGAGGATCTGATCAGCAGCACCTTCGGTATGACCGTCAATGCCGCTGCTGTAGGCGTGAGCTTGACCATTCTTTTGGACTGCGTAATGACCTTCTTCGGCTCTACCGCCAACGATGCCGCCTTCAACGCCTGGCTCACCGATTCCACCGATTCTACCAACCGGGGTGCGGCAGAAGGTATCAACGCCATGATGCCCCTTGTAAGTATTTTAGTGGTGTTTGGCGGATTTATGTTCTTCGATTTGGAGCAGGCAGGAAGCTGGAGCCTGATTTTTACCATCATCGGCATTCTCTGCGCTGCCATCGGCATTTTGGGCTTCTTCCTGATCAAAGAGCCTGAAATCAAGCCCGTGAAGGATTCCTATTTCGGCAGTATCCTCTACGGCTTCCGGCCCAGCACCGTAAAGGGCAACCCCAAGCTTTACCTGGCTTTGGCCGCTTTCATTCTCTTTAATATCTCCATCCAGATCTTTATGCCCTATCTGATCATCTACTATGAAGTATCCCTGGGGATGAAAGATTATGTGCTGATTATGGCGCCTGCCATTGTGGTGGCCTCTGTGATCACCGCCTTTTGGGGCAGAGTCTACGATAAAGCGGGCTTCACCTTCTCCGGCCTGGTGGCGATCCTCACTTTGCTGGCAGGCTATGCCGTGCTGTATCTGACCCGGACCACCGTCCCGGTCTTTATTGGCTCTTTGCTGATGATGAGCGGCTACCTTGCAGGAATGGCGGTATTCGGTGCTTTGATCCGGGATAACACCCCCAAGGGCAAGGCAGGCCGCCTCCAGGGCATCCGGATTTTCAGCCAGGTGCTGATTCCCGGTGTGGTAGGCCCAGCCATCGGCGAATGGGTACTGGCAAATGCAGAGCAGCACCCCAACGACGACGGCACATTCTCCTTCGTTCCCAATGCAAACATCTTCCTGGCTGCGGGCATCGTTTTGCTGCTGGTGCTGCCCTTTTTCTTCCTAAAAAAGAAAAAAGTCTGACCGAAACACCTTGCATTCTGCATCCATAACTGTTAGAATAAGGATACATCGTTTCGATGAAAAACAGAAAGGAGATCCTTTATGGGCTTATTAGGTTTAAGTTACGGCTACTACGCAAGAACCTGGGTTTATGCCCTCCTGGCACTGCTGGCCATTGGCGGCACTGTGCTGATGTTCATCTTCATCGTTCCCGAAAAGAAGCGGGAAAAGCTGAATCCCTTCGGCAAACTTCTGCACGACACTTTCAATTTCAAGTATCTGATCATTGAAAAGATCCTGCAGGCACTGTACATCTTCATCACCTTCTATGTGGTGCTGACCGGCTTCCTGGGTATGTTTGATGACTTCCTCAGCGGTCTGCTGACCATGGTTTTGGGACCCATCCTGATTCGTCTGGCTTACGAAGGCATCATGATGGCAATCCTGCTGGTGAAGAACGTGATTCAGATCAACAACAAGCTCCGCTACCCCGAAGACGGCGATGCTCCCTCCAAGGACATCTTCGGCATTCCCACTGTGGAAGCTTCCCCCGTTGTGCCGGAAGCTGCTGCTCCCATCGCTCCTCAGGAAGTGGGCGCAAAGCATTTCTGCAACAACTGCGGCGCTAAGATTTCCGAAGGCGCTCTGTTCTGCCCCGAATGCGGCAATAAGCTGTAAGCTTTCTTCCATCCCCCACCGGTTCTCCCGGTGGGGTTTTTTTATGGCAAGCAAAGAAAATACCCTCGCTTCGCAGCTGCGAATACGGGGGCAGATCAAAACCTTATAAGCCTTTTTCTTTGTATTGGACTATGACTTTATATTTATCTTTCTCTTTCTCTTTTTCTTTTACTTGCTCCGCAAAATGTTGCACGATACTGTAAACAATCATAAGCCGTATTGTGCACGGCTAGCGCGGCTACGAGCCGTATCCAAAACGGGGCGGGAAATCCGAAAAACCGTTGCTACGCCTGGCTTCATGGTGCTTGCATCCGGCTCAATTCCGTCCAATGCATAGGCGCAGAGAATGCGATAAGCCTGGGCTTTTTCTTTCGTAGTTTGCAAACTTTCGATACTTTCCCAAAAAGATCTGTAAAAAGTAAACTGTTTTCTTGTCATTGTTTTCTCCCTCAAACTTTGATTTATGTCCACTTTGGACGCTATCATTATACCACATTTGAAAGGAAAAGTCTTCCCGTTTTTTTCCCACCTGATCGTTTTTGGGGCTTCTGGGGTTAATTGGGGAAAAGTCTGTGGAATTTCTGTGGACGCCTGTGGAAAACCCAAAGGCTTTTATTCTTGCTTTTCCCCGGCCTTTCAGGTATAATCGAGGGCAGAAAGGCAGGAATTCCTATGGAATATAAGTTGATCGCCAGCGACCTGGACGGCACATTGCTGCAGCTGGACCAAACCATTAGTAAAGAAAACCGGCAAGCCATCGAGGCCTTGCACCAAAGGGGCGTGCAGTTCGTGCCCAGCTCCGGCAGAGCCTATCGGGAGTTGCCCCAGGAACTGTTGGACGATCCGCTTTTCCGCTACTACATCGTTTCCAACGGTGCAGCCATCTATGACAAAGCCACCGGCACCATGGAAGAATTTGCCATGACCCCGGAGCTTAGCCGGGAAGTACTGGATCTACTGTATAGCTACGATGTTTTCCTGTCCATCCACGCCGGAGAGCGCAGTTACTGCGAAATTACCACCCACAATGAGCCCCACTACCGCGGATTTCACATGAATGACTACTGGGTCATGTTCGCCCTTACCATGTATACCCCCATTCCCCAAATGAAGCCCTTTGCTTATTCCCGGCCCACCATCCAGTCCATCGTTCCCTTTTTCCGGAACATGGAAGACAAGGAAGCCTGCCGGGCCATTTTGGAGAAAGATCCCCGGCTGTCCATTGCAGAAACCGACCATCACAACTTGGAAATCTTTTCCAGCGCCGCAGGCAAAGGCCCTGCCCTTTTGCACCTGGCAAAGCAATTGGATATCCCCCGGGAGGCCACCATTGCCGTTGGCGATAACATCAACGACAGTTCCATGATCCTGGCGGCAGGCTTAGGCCTTGCAGTGGACAATGCCGCACCCCTGCTGAAAGAGCAGGCCGACGCAGTTATTTGCGACTTCCGGGAACATTCTGCCCGTTATATTCTGGAGCATTACTATGTATAAATACGAAACCCATTTACACACCTACCCCGTAAGCCGGTGCGCAAGAGTGACCGTCCGGGAACAGCTGGAATATTACAAAAGCCGGGGCTTTGCCGGGGTGTTTATCACCAACCATTTTCTTGACGGCAACACAACTGCCGACAAATCCCTTTCTTATGAAGAGCAAATCGGCTATTACTTTTCCGATTATGAGGCCGCTCTGCCCATGGGCAAAGAATTGGGAATTCAGGTTCTTTTGGGCGTAGAAATCTCCTATAAAGGTACGGACTTTTTGATCTACGGACCGGACAAAGCCTGGTATCTTGCCCACCCGGAGATCATAGGGCTGCCTCAAAGGGAAAAATTAGCCTTCCTGATGGAGCAGGGGGCATTGGTCATCCACGCCCACCCCTACCGGGAGGCATGCTATATCGACCACATCCGTCTTTTCCCCCGGAGCGTTCACGGTGTGGAAATTTTCAATGCCTGCCGCACAGACCTGGAAAATCACATGGCAGACCTCTATGCAAAAAATTACGGCCTTCTTCCCTTTGCAGGCTCTGACAATCACACCGGCCCCGCCCAAAAAAACCTGGGCGGTATGGAATTTTCTTCTCCCCTGCTGGACGAAATTGACTTTGTAAAAAGGATCAAAGCAGGAGAGGGTACACCTTTTACGCTTATAAAGGAGTGATCCTATGAGATTACTGTTCAAACAGCGGTTTTTTTCCTGGCTGTGCAGCTACGATGTGTACGGGCAGGACGGTCTTCCGGTTTTTAAGGTGGAGGGGCAACTGGCCTGGGGGCATTGCCTGAAGATCTTTGACGGCTGCGGCAACGAAATGGGGCTTGTAAAGCAGCGGATCTTCACCTTTCTGCCCAAGTTCGAGATCTATGCCTACGGCAGCTATTTGGGCTGCATCTGCCGGGAACTGACCTTCTTTACCCCCAAGTACCACATCGAATACAATGGCTGGCAGGTGGAGGGTAACATCTGGGAGTGGGACTATGTGATCCGTGATCCCCGGGGTGGGCTGATCGCCACCGTTTCCAAACAGCTTTTCAACTGGACAGATACCTATGTTTTGGATGTTCCCGATCCTAAAAATGCCCTGCTGGTGCTGATGCTGGTGATCGCCATCGATGCAGAAAAATGCTCTCGAGATAAGTAAAAGGCTTCTCCCTGTGGAGAAGCCTTTTTCCGCCATTATCCATTACCTAAGCCAGCGTTGCCCCTTTTGCCCCCTTGGAAAGGGCAATGATGCTGTCTGCCAGGATTTCCGTTGCCCCCAGGGCCTCCTGCTGGGTATTCCCTGCCGCTCCCATTTCAATGAGCAAGGTCCGGGGGCCCAAAGCCTGATTATAATTGGTGGTGCGCACCGCCACCGGGCGGGTGACGCCCTGACACACCGATTGAAGCTGGGCCTGCAATTTCAGCGCCAGGGCCATATTCTCGTGCCATTTGGGGTCCTTGGCACTACCGTCAAAGGCGCTGACCACCAGCATCATCTGGGCCACCTTGGTGCCGTTGTGGCTGGTGGTGTACCCCAGCTGGTTGCCGTTGGCATCTGCATAGGCATCCCGGTGGATATCCAGCACCAGCAAAATATCCGGATATTCTTCCAAATAAGCCTGAACCGCTGCCTTGGAGCTGGTGTAGGCGGCATTGTAGGAAGGATGATCGTGGAGGGTGCGGTCGTGAATGACCCCGATCCCCGCCTTCTCCAGCCTATCCGCCAGCAAATCTCCCACCGCCAGCATATTGTAGTGGGGATCTAAGGTCCGGTAGTTGGGCATTGCCTCGTAGCCCTCTGTATTTTTGTAGCTTTCCGTGGTATGGGTATGGATGATCAGCACCCGGGGAGAAGTGCTTTCCAAGTCCCAGCTCAGTTCCCGCAGAAGAAGACTTTGGGCATCCAGGGAATAGCCTGCGGGATTGTTGATCTGCACCGACTGGGCTTGCTCCGGAGAGAACACCGCCACCGCAGGGGGCTCCGGCTGCACCGGATCGGTTTCCGGAGGGCTTTGGACTTCCTCCTGCACCTTCAACCCAAAGCCGCTTTCCAGGAAGAACACCAGGCTGGCCACCGTGGAATCCGGCAAAAATGGCACACACAGCCGGATCAGCACTGCCCCCAGCAAAACCACCGCCCCGATCCGCAAACTTTTCTCATCCAGTCTCATATGTCCTCCTAAAAGAATAAGGGTTGTTGCCGTTTGGCAACAACCCTCGTATATATTTACGGGTTTTTCTTCCACTTTGGGCGGCTTTTCAGAGTAAGGCGCAGGGACTGAAAAAAGTCCGTCAGCAAGCCTGCCGCCGCCTCTTGACAAATGCCGGAGATCACCTGGGGATGGTGGTTAAACTCCATACGGAACAAATCGCACACGCTGCCGCAAGCCCCGCATTTATCGTCGGACGCTCCAAAAACCACTGTAGGAATCCGGGCATTGATGATCGCACCGGCGCACATGGGACAAGGCTCTAAGGTCACATACAAGGTGCAATCCCAAAGCCGCCAGCCCCCTAAATTCCTGCAGGCATCGGCGATGGCCTCTATTTCCGCGTGCGCCAGGGCGCTTTTCCCCGTTTCCCGGCGGTTACGGCCACTGCCCACGATGTTCCCATCCCGGACGATCACGCAGCCCACCGGAACTTCTCCCTCAGCTGCCGCCTCCCGGGCCAGTTCCAGGGCCTTTTGCATATAAAATTCGTGGTCCATATTCCGCCCTCCTTTTTTCCTTATGATAAAGGAAAGAGGGCCTTCCGTCAAGTAGCATATCACCGAAGGGGCGCAAAACAAAGGGAATTATGGGCGTTGCCAAACAGGAATATTTGTGATAAAGTATAGAATAGGAAAGGATGTGATCGTTTGCAGACACTATTGCATATTTGCTGCGCACCCTGCGCCAACCAATGTATCGAAGTCCTGCGGACTGACGGCGTGGATGTGACCGGTTTTTGGTATAATCCCAACATCCATCCTTTCACCGAGTATCGAGCCAGGCGGGACTGCCTGCGCGCCTACGCGCAGGAGATCTCCCTGCCCCTCATTGAAAAGAACGACTATGCCCTGCGGCCCTTTGTGCGGGCGGTGGCAGAGGACATTGGAAACCGCTGTGTCAAATGCTACGAAATGCGGCTGTTTGAAGCGGCAAAGCAAGCCAAGGAGGGAGGCTTTGACAGCTTCACTTCCAGCCTTTTTATCAGCCCCTATCAAAATCACCAGCTGATGGCTCAGGTGGCCCAGCAGGCTGCCGACACCTATGGCGTAGAGTTCCTCTACCGGGATTTCCGCCCCTACTTTAAGGACGGACAGGCCTTTGCCAGAGAACACGGCTTCTATATGCAAAAATACTGCGGCTGTGTGTTCTCCGAAGAAGAACGCTACCTGAAAGCCAAAAAAATCATTCCCTGAGGTTTTTATGAATCAAATGAAATTTGCCGCCCCCTGCCTCTTTGGCCTGGAGGGCATCTGCGGTGACGAGCTGCGCCGCCTGAATATAGAAAATGTGCAGGTGGAGGACCGTCGGGTTCTCTTTACCGGTGACGAATATACCCTTGCCAAGGCCAACATCTGCCTGCGGACGGCAGAGCGGATCCACATCGTTCTTGCCCAGTTTGAGGCAAAAACCTTTGAGGAGCTGTTCCAGGGGGTCTATCACGCCAACCTGGAAGACTTCATTCCCAAAGACGGGGCATTTCCCGTAAAGGGCAAGTGCTTGGACAGTCAGCTCATGAGCGAAAGCGATTGCCAGGCCATTGTGAAGAAAGCCGCCGCCCGCCGCTTGGGAGAAAAGTACGGCATTTCCTGGCTGCCGGAAACGGGGCCGGTGTTCCAGCTCCAGTTTTTGATCCTGCGCAATCAGGTTTCCATCTATTTGGACACCAGCGGTGCGGGCCTGCACAAGCGGGGCTACCGCGCCACTTCCAATGAGGCTCCCCTCCGGGAAACCCTGGCGGCTGCTATGGTGCAGCTGGCTCGCTACCGGGGCAAAGACTATCTTTGGGATCCCTTCTGCGGCTCCGGCACCATTCCCATTGAAGCCGCTCTCATTGCCAAAAACCGGGCTCCTGGTCTGAGCCGGCAGTTTGCCGCCCAGAATTACCCCTGGATGCCCAAGGATGTGTGGGAACAGGTAAAGCAGGAAGCCAAAGATAAAGAATTTAACGGCAAATATCAGATTATGGGTTCTGATAACGACCCCGCCTGCGTATCCCTCTCCTTCGCCAACGCCCGGAAAGCAGGCGTGTCCGACTGCGTTACCTTCCGGGACGGTGATGCCACCAAAATGTCCCTGCCCACCGATCAGGGTCTGATCATCTGCAATCCCCCCTACGGTCAGCGAATGATGGAGCTGCAGGCCGCCCAGCGGCTTTACGGCGCTTTGGGTCGCCACCTGAAATATGCAGACGGCTGGAAGAAGTATATCATCACCTCCGAGCCGGAATTTGAGCATTATTTCGGCCGCCGGGCAGATAAAAAGCGGAAACTCTACAATGGTATGATCAAGTGCGATCTGTATATGTACACCGATAACACCAGGAGAAAGAAATAGAAAGAAGGGTGTTTATGAAGCATCTTTTCATCATTAACCCTGCTGCGGGCTCCAAGAACCGGACTGCCCAGTACACCCAGCAAATCGAAAGCATCTGCAAGGAAAAGGAGATTCCCTTTGAAATTCGGGTTTCTGCCGCCCCCGGGGACTGCGCCAACATCGCCCGGGAAGCCGCCCAAACCGGGCAGGACTACCACATCTATGCCTGCGGCGGTGACGGCACCCTGAACGAAGTGGTGGCAGGGGTTGCCGGCTACGACAATGTGGCCGTCACCATGTTTGCAGGCGGCAGCGGCAACGATTTCATTAAGATTTTCAACGAAACCGACCCTTTCCGGGATCTGGGGCGGCTTCTGGACTGTGAAGAAGCCACCTTCGACCTGATCAAGTGCAACGATGACATCAGCCTGAATATCTGCTCTGTGGGCCTGGATGCCCGTATCGGCACCGATGTTTCCCGGTATAAGCGGTTGCCTCTGCTGTCCGGTTTCCGGGCATACGCCGCCTCTGTGGTGGTGAATGTGATCAAGGGCATTGCCGAGCATTATGTGGTGGAAATCGACGGAGAAGTGATCGACGGCAAGCAGACCTTCATTTGCGCCTGCAACGGCCGTTACTACGGCGGCGGTTTTAACCCCGTTCCCGAAGCCGACCCCCAGGATGGCAAGCTGGATGTGCTGGTGGTGAAAAAGGTTTCACGGCTGCAAGTACCGGGAGTCATCGGCAAATATAAAAACGGCCAGTATAAAAAGCTGACCAAAATCATTCGCCATTTCCGCACCGACAGGGTGAAGATCATTTGCGATAAGCCCACCTGCATTAACCTGGACGGAGAACTGCGCACTGCCACCGAGGTGGAATTCTCCATTGCCAAGGAAAAGATCCGCTTCTTCTACCCCAAGGGCCTTACCTTCACCGCCAAAGAACTTGTACATAACTAAAAATTTGCCCCCTCGTCAGAGGGGGCATTTTCTATCTGTGGGCAAAGCCCACACCTTTATTGTCCATTATCCATTACTCGTTCCACATTCAGCGGATCGATTCGGATATCCGGATAGGGATTGGCAATGACTGTCTTATAGCTGTGATAGATCACCATGCCCGGCTTGCCTGCCGGGGTCTTTTTTACCTGCTTGACAGAGGTTACATCCACCGCCACATTCTGTCCGCCGGCGGTTTCTGCATAGTAGGCCGCCAACTGCGCCGCCTGGGTAATGGTGTTATCCGGAGGCTGCTTACCGGCGCAGGCAATGATCACATGGCTGCCGTGGACCTTTTGGGCGTGGAGCCACAAATCGTCCTTTCTTGCCAGGCGGAAGGTCAATTCCTCATTTTGATGGTTGTTTCTGCCCACATAAATGGGATAGCCATCGGTGGATTCAAACCGCAGGGGCTGGCTCTTGGCGGTCTTCATTCGCTTCTGGCCGCTGTCTTTTTTCAGGTAGCCCCCTTCTTGCAGTTCCCGGCGGATTTCTTCCAAATCCCCTTCCGTATCTGCCCGGTCCAGTTCTTCCAAAACGCTCTTGAGATAGGTAAGTTCCACCTGCCCCAAAGCAAGCTGATTCTTCAATTCCTTCTCCGCGTTTTTCATCCGGGTGTAGTCCTTATAATACTTTGCCGCATTCTGCTGGGGCGAAAGGGTCACGGACAGAGGAATCTCCACCATGGCCATATTCTCATCGTAGAAGTCCTCTGCCTCCAGCACAGGCTGTCCCTTTTGGATGCGGTGCAAATTGGCAGTGACGATATCCCCAAACTGGCGCAGACGCTCCCGGTCGTAGGTGGCCTCCAGTTCCTTTTCCTGGAGCGCCATTTTCCGGGTCAGCCGCTGGCAGAGATTGCTGACGGTCTTACGCACCGCCTGGCTCTTTTGGTGCATGGCATCTTTCCGGTCCTTCACCACATAGAAGCCATCTAAAAGGGCGGTAAAATCCTCTGTCTTTTGGCAAAGGCCGTACTGATAAATGGGACAAAAAGCAAACTGCTTCCAGTTGCCTCTGGCATCGGCATAATAGTAAGGGCCGGGATTTTCCAAATGGGTGCGGAAAAATGCGTAAAGTTTTTCCGGGGCATTTTCAAGGGTTTCCATCCGGGCATCGGTGTTCCCACCTACCGCCAAAGCCGCCTCCCGGCAAACCAGCATAGAAAGCCCCCCCACTTTTTCCATCAGCCGCTCGGAAAGCAGATCCGGGCCGGGCTGGGCGCAAAGGCGCTGCCAATCCGCAAGCTCCATTTTGGCAGGATCCTGCTTTTCCACCGGCTGGGGGCTTTGATAGTACAGCCCGGGCAGAGCGGGGCGCTTCACCGTTTCGTCAAAACCGATACGGCGCAAGCAATCCAATATTCGGTTATTCTCATCCAGCAGGTACAAATTGCAGGTTCTGCCCATCAGCTCTGCCACCAGGCGCCGCTCCACCGGGTCACCCAATTCAGAAATACAGGCAAAGGTAAATTCCGCCACCCGCTCCATAGGCAGCTGGGTCACTTTGATCAGCCTGCCGCCGGTGAGGTGCTTCCGCAGAAACATACAGAACATAGGGGGCTGGGCGGGATTTTCCGGGTTGGCTTCCGTTAAATACAGCCGGGGGTTGGCAGGGCTGATGCCCAAAAGCAGCTTATATCTGCCGCTGTCAGAGCGCAGATGGAGCAAAATGCTGTCCCGGGCAGGCTGATGGATCTTTTCGATCCGTCCCCCCAGGGTCTTTTGCCGGATCTCCTCCAACACAGCCCCTAAAAAGCAAGCATCAAAGGCCATACAGTTCCTCCATTCCCCGTTGGAACAGTTCGTTCACCCGCTCCTGGCGGCCCAAAAGATAGAGGGCCCCAAAGAGGGCTTCCAGGCCGGTGGCCCTGGCATATTCCTGCCGGGTGGCGGCACCGGGGGCAGCGTGGGTGTGGCAGTTCTTTCCCCTGCGGTAGTAGCCTGCCTCCTCTTCCGAGAGCAAAGGCAGAATCACATCCGCAAATTTTGCCTGGGCAGGGGCATTCACAAAGCCCACTGTGCTTTTATGCAAATTCTTTACAGTCTTATTCCCCTTCACGCAAAGAAGGCTGCGGCAAAGAAGCTCAAACACCCCATCTCCCACGTGGGCAAGCCCCAAACTGGAGATGGCCTTCACCTGATCCTCCGTCAGCCGGGGGCAAAGATAGTTTTCCATAGGCGTTCCTCATTCATTGGTTTTTTATTATGTTATCAAATTTGCCCCCTGCTGTCAATGGCAGCAGGGTTACAGAATATCTGTTTACATAATCCCTAAAAAATGGCACTTTTCGCCCTTTCTCGTCCGAAAGTTTTCCCCACATTCCACAAGTTTTTCCACAGGCACTCCCTGAAAAAAGCCTTGCAAACCAAGGTCTGCAAGGCTTTAAGGGGCATTTGTTAGAATGATGTTAAAAACTGTAACTTTATGGATTGGTTTCCATAAAACTTCCCAAAAAATCAGAAAGCAACCTGGGCAGAAAACACTCTTTCTCCGTTTCTTTGGCCGTCTACGGTCAGCCCTTCCGGGTCACTTATATCCCATTTCAGGTCGATCCGGTGGCCCTCCAAGGCCTCTGCATTGTAGCAAAGCACCACTTCCTTGGGCTGATGGGCGCCATAAAATTCGCTGGGCAAAAGGTCTGCAACCCAGTCCAGATACCGGGTATTATTCATATGTCCGTTTCTGTCCAGATCCATAAACCGCACCTGGCGGCTAAGGATTTGGGGAAGCTCCCGGGGCGCCCAGGCCCGGGGCGGTGTCAGTTCGTCTCCCCGCTCTATACCGGGCACCAAAATGCCGCTTTTGGCAGGCAGAATCATGGCTCTGGTGTTGCGATCCATCAGCACCCAAAGGCTGATGGCCCGGAACAACTGCCTGCCCTGATCATCATAAGCCGCCGTTGCCCGGGGAAATGCCACCCGGGTGGTGGGCATCGGCCAGGTCTGCACCAGAATCTTCTCCCCCCGTTTGGGCAGCCTGGTGACCTGCACCCGATGGCGGATTACCGCCCAAAACATCTGCTTTTGGGCAAGGGTATCCCAGTCCAGAGCCAAACATTGGCAATGCTCCTCTGCCGCATCCTGGGCAAGGTAGAACAAAGAGGACAGCTTCAAACGGCTGTAGCAGTCCGTCATGGTGCCGTAGATCTCGTAGGTTTTTTCAAATCCGCCTTCCATAGTGGCCTCATTTCTGAATCGGAAGGGTCACTTCCATTTCTTTTTCTATGCTGGGTCGGTAGAGGGTCAGCGTCACCTGCTCCCCGTTTTCGCAGGGTTCCAGCACTGCCTGCAATTCCTGGGTGGTGCTCACCGGCTGACCCTTCACTTTACGAAGGATATCCCCGGTGCGAACACCTGCTGCCTTGGTCTGCTCCGTAACAGAAGTGACCAAAAGGCCTTCCGGGATGTCATAATAGCGGTTGTTGACACTGCTGATATTGCTGTAGGAAATGCCCAGTTCCGGGATTTGGGTGCCAACCTCCAGCCGGGCGTGGGGATATAGGTCTGCCCCGGCTACAATAGGCACTTCAAAGGGTACAGGAGCCACATCATCCAGGCCGTCAGCGGATAACTGGTAGAAGCGTTCCAGTCGTTCCGGGCCCATCAAGGTCGCCGCACCCACAAGCACAATGGCCAGGATCAGGATAACGGTAAGCACATTCCGGCTTTTTCCCGGTTGGGTAACGCCGGTTGCATAGGTACCCCCATTTTCTGCTGTTTGCTTGTCTTCCATAGATAACCTCATGCGCAGGGCAAGGTAAAGGTAAATTCCGTGGTATCTCCTGCGCTGGATACCCGGATATCCTCCCCGTGGGAGCATATAATGGTTTTAACGATGTAAAGGCCTAAGCCCCAGCCGTCCTTCCCGGTGCGGCTCTTATCGGTTTTGTGGAACCGTTCAAACACCAGGGGCAGTTCCTCCGGAGGGATGGGATTGCCGCTATTGGAAACGCCCACATAAATCTTTTCGGAAGTCTGCCGGATCTGAATGCCCAGCCTGCCCCCAGCGGGGCAGAACTTCACTGCATTATCCAAAAGGTTATAGATCACCTGGGTGATGCTATCCTCGTTGGCTCTTGTGTAAACGGGATATTCCGGGAAGTTTACGGACACATCCAGTTCCTTCTGCAGAATCTTCTGCTCAAAGGAGATCAGCACCCGTCCGGCACATTCTGCCACATCGAACTGGGTCTTTTGTTCCTCCAGAACGCCGTCCTGGCTCAGCCGGGAAATATCCAGCATACTTCTGACCAGGCGGCTCAGCCGCTTGGTTTCTTCCGACACCAGGCGCATATACTTGGGCTGTTCCTCTTTGGGGATGGTGCCATCCAGCATACCGTCCATAAAGCCGGAAATGGTGGTCATGGGGGTCTTCAGCTCATGTGACACATTGGCAACGAATTCCTGCCGCTGCTGTTCCGCCTTTTCCAAGGACTCTGCCATATTGTTAAAGGCCAGGGCCAGCTCCTGCATATCCACAGAGCTTTTTTTATGAATGGCAACCCGGGAGGATAATTTGCCGTGGGCAAAATCATTGGCCACCCGGCGGATCTCCTTCAAAGGAGAGTTCTGCCGCCGCAGAATCAGGGCCATCAGCACCGTAGCCGCCAGCACCACCCCGGCGCTTGTCAAAATGCACACCTGCATCAGGCTCCGGAAGGCCTCCTTGGTGGGCTCCGTGGGCATGGAAGTCAGCACAATACCCGCCGGGTTTCCCTGGCTGTCGTAAATAGGCACACTGACCACATACCGGGCATCTTCATAAAGCGCCTGGATTTTCCCCTCTGTACGGGCCACTTTTAACTGGTACACTTCCTCCAAGAAGTCCCTGCTGATGACCATTCCCTGGTGGATGCAGCCATAGGGGGCTTCTGAACAAAGCACAAGCCTTCCATCGGCATCGCAAATCACCGTTTGGGCATTGGCTGCCCGGGAGGCTACGGTGACGCTGAGATAAAATCGGTCGCTGTCCAGGCTGCCGTCTTCGTAATAGGCAGAGGCCAGCTGGGAAATGGTGCCAGCAGCAGACTCCAAGCCGGAATAGTTGTTATGCTGCATTTGGGCTCTTGCCTGATACTGAAATACGCCCGCCACCAGTAATAGCGCGCAAAATAGCACCAGGGCCGCCGGAATCAAAAACCGGCGATAAATGGTTTTCATCCTGCAGTTACCTCAAACTTATAGCCCACGCCCCAAACGGTCTTCAGATTCCACTGGTCGGAAATGCCCTCCAGCTTTTCCCGAAGCCGCTTCACGTGGACGTCCACTGTGCGGGAATCGCCAAAATAGTCAAAGCCCCACACTTCATCCAAAAGCTGATTGCGGGTGTAGACCCGATTGGGAGAGGAAGCCAAATAATACAAAAGCTCCATTTCCTTAGGGGGGGTATCCACCTTTTTGCCGTTGACCGTCAGTTCAAAAGCGTCCATATCAATGATCAGCCGATCGAAAATCAGTCGCTTGACCTTTACCGGTTCTGCTCCCCGGTCACTGCGGCGAAGGACCGCCTCGATCCGGGCAAGGAGTTCCCGCATTTCAAAGGGCTTGGTTACATAATCGTCTGCACCGGTCCGCAGGCCGGTCACCTTGTCCTCGGTTTCGGACTTGGCAGTGAGCATAATGATGGGGGTCTGACTTTCTTCCCGGATGGCCCGGCAGACAGCCCAGCCGTCCATCACCGGCATCATCACATCCAAAAGCACCACATCCGGGTGGATCGCCCGGAATTTCTGCAGGCCCTGGCCTCCATCGGCGGCAATGGTGACTGCATACCCTTCTTTTTCCAAATACAGCTGCAAAAGCTGCTGAATATTGCGGTCGTCTTCCACGACCAACACAGAAGTTGCCATAATAGCCCTCCTTCTTTCTCTCGTATATCCCCATTATAGCCGTTTTTTTCCGTTTGGGGTGAACAATTTGTAAAAATTACGCTATTTTTCTTTCCTTGCAAAGTTGCAAGCTATCTGTTATGATAGATTTCAGAAAGGATGTGTTTGCCTTGGATTGGATCGAATCGCTCAAGAATATTCTGTTTTCCTTGGATTGGATCGAATTGCTCAAGAGCGTTCTGTTTGGCATCGTGGAAGGCGTGACCGAGTGGCTCCCCGTTTCCTCCACCGGCCACCTGATTCTTTTGGAAAAATTCCTCCATTTGAATGTGAGCGATTCTTTTTATGAGATGTTCCAGGTGGTGATCCAGCTGGGTGCCATTCTGGCGGTTCTGCTGCTGTTTTTCCATAAACTCAACCCCTTCAGCCCCAAAAAGACCCCCGTGCAGAAGAAAAGCACCTGGCTTTTATGGGCCAAGGTCATTGTGGCTGTTCTGCCCTCTGCTCTGTTTGGGGTTTTGTATAATGACTGGATAGATGACCATTTATATAACTACATCGTTGTTTCCATTGCCCTGGTTATATATGGCATAGCCTTTCTGTTTGTGGAAAAATTCCGCAAGCAGTCTCCCATTGAGACCGTGGAAGAAATCGACTGGCAAACCGCTTTTTATATTGGCTGTTTTCAGTGTTTGAGCCTACTCCCCGGTACTTCCCGCTCCGGCGCCACCATTTTGGGTGCGCTTTTGCTGGGCGTAAGCCGGAAAGCCGGCGCAGAATTTTCCTTCTTCCTGGCCATTCCCACCATGCTGGGCGCCAGCGCTTTGAAGCTGCTGAAGTTCGTGAAAGAGGGCATCGATGCCACCGCCACCGAGTGGGGCGTGCTGGCTGTGGGCTGCATCGTCAGTTTCCTTGTGAGCCTGCTGGTGATCCGGGGTCTTATGGAATATGTGCGCAAGCGCAGTTTTACTCCCTTCGGCATCTATCGAATCGCCTTGGGCGCTTTGGTCTTAGGCTATTTCGGAATATTCGGTTAACCCCCAAAAAGGTGATATATGTCACATAGTCTCCCGGTTTTCCGTGGTATACTAACACCAGAAAACAAAAGGAGGTACTTTTATGAAAACCTTACACATTACGAACGCAACCTTCGAAAAAGAAGTTTTACAGTCCAGCATCCCCGTTCTTTTAGACTTTTGGGCTCCCTGGTGCGGTCCTTGCCGTATGGTAGGCCCCATCCTGGATGAGATCGCGGAAGAAAGAGAAGACATCAAAGTCTGTAAAGTGAATGTGGATGAAGAGCCGGAACTGGCAGGTAAATACGATGTGATGACCATTCCTACCCTGATGGTGATAAAGGATGGCCAGATTATCACCCAATCCTCCGGCGCCCGCCCCAAGGATGCCATCCTCGCTATGTTTGAATAAGTCTCGGCCCCCTCTCTGAGGGGGCTGGCAAAACCGCAGGTTTTGACTGGGGGGGAGCGATGGGAGCGCTGCCGGGGGCAGATGAAGCGACCTGAGCGAGTGGCAGCGGTCTGCAGAAAACAAGCCTGCTTCGTCAGGCGAAGTTTTCGCAGGGTACCGCAACAGGAGTGTCCTATCACACGGTGAGACACTCCCTCCGTCTTTTGCTTCGCAAAATCCACCTCCCTCAACGAGGGAGGCGAGAATCGGCCCCCTCTCTGAGGGGACTTATTCAATTGTCGGCTTGCCGACACCTCCATTATCCACTTTCCATTGTCAATTATCCATTAAAAAAGCCCGAAGGAATGTTTCCTTCGGGCGATTTTTACTTTCTTACTTGCACAGTTCCTTGGCAACTTCCACGATGTGGTCAGCGCACAGACCGAACTGCTTCAGCAGGTCTACCGCGGGGCCGGAGTGACCGTACTCGTCGTTTACGCCGATGCGACGAACCAAAGTGGGGCACTTTTCAGCCAGGACACCGCAAACAGCTTCGCCCAGGCCACCGATAACGGAGTGCTCTTCGCAGGTGATAACCTTGCCGCACTTCTTGGCAGCAGCGATGACCAGTTCCTCATCCAGGGGCTTGATGGTGGCCATATTGATGACCATGGCGTTGATGCCGCATTCTGCCAGCTTTTCACCGGCAACAATGGCTTCGTAGGTCAAAAGGCCGTTGGCAATGATGGCAACATCGCTGCCCTCTCTTACCACTTCACCCTTGCCGATTTCAAACTTGTAGTCCTCGCTGTGGAACACCGGCACAGCCAGACGGCCAAAGCGCAGGTACACAGGACCGTTCATTTCATAAGCAGCGCGGACAGCAGCCTTGGCTTCCACATCGTCAGCAGGGCAAATGACAGTCATACCAGGGATGGAACGCATCAGGGCGAAGTCCTCACAGCACTGGTGGGAAGCGCCGTCTTCACCAACGGAGATACCGCCGTGGGTAGCACCGATCTTCACATTCAGGTGGGGGTAGCCGATGGAGTTACGGACCTGCTCGAAAGCACGGCCGGCAGCGAACATGGCAAAGCTGGAAGCGAAGGGCACCAGGCCTGCGGTGGACATACCGGCAGCCATACAGATCATATTGGCTTCTGCAATACCGGCATCGAAGTGGCGATCGGGGAATGCCTTCTGGAACACACCGGTCTTGGTAGCGCCTGCCAGGTCAGCATCCAGAACAACCAGGTTATCTACTTCTGCGCCCAGTTCCTTCAGGGCGTTACCGTAACTGTCACGGGTTGCAACTTTCTTCATATCAGCCATAATTACGCCTCCAATTCTGCCAGCTGGGCCTTCAGTTCAGCCATAGCCTGGGCATATTCTGCATCGTTGGGAGCCTTGCCGTGCCAGCCGGCATTGTTTTCCATAAAGGAAACACCCTTGCCCTTGGTAGTCTTCATCACGATGGCGAAGGGCTTGCCCTTGGTTTCCCGGGCCTTGGCGAAAGCAGCTTCCAGTTCGTCAAAGTTGTGGCCGTCAACAGCAGCAACTTCAAAGCCGAAAGCAGCCAGCTTGTCCACGATGGGATAAGGACTCATAACATCGGCGATGTTGCCGTCGATCTGCAGACCGTTGTTATCCACGATCACGCAGAGGTTATCCAGCTTGTAGTGGGCAGCAGCCATAAAAGCTTCCCAAACCTGGCCTTCCTGAATTTCGCCGTCACCCAGCAGGCTGTAAACACGGTTAGCCTTGCCGGTGTGCTTGGCAGCCAGCGCCATACCGGTGGCAACAGACACGCCCTGACCCAGAGAGCCGGTGGACATATCCACACCGGGAACGGTGTTCATATTGGGGTGACCCTGCAGGTAGGAATCAATGTGGCGGAAGGTGGGCAGATCTTCTACGGGGAAGAAGCCACGCTGGGCCAAAGTGGAATACAGGCCGGGGGTGGTGTGGCCCTTACTCAGAACGAAGCGGTCCCGATCTTCCCACTTGGGGTTCTTGGGATCGATGTTCATTTCCTTAAAGTACAGATAGGTGTAAACCTCTGCTGCAGACAAGCTGCCGCCGGGGTGGCCTGCTTTTGCGCCGTAGGTGGATTCGATCACGCCCATACGCACTTTGCAAGCGGTGATACACAGTTGCTTTTTTGCTTCCGGTGTCATTATGTAGCCTCCTATATAATCTTGGGGGTGTCCCCCATTTTTCCTGAAATATTTTAGCACTTTCCCCCGCTTTATGCAAGGCTTTTTATAAAATCTTCCGCAATTGCAGGGTTTTCATCGGCTCCAGGCCCAGCGCTTTCAGCCGGGAAAGGGCCTTTTCCTCTGGCAAGGTGCTCTGCACACAGGCCTCATCCTCCCCGGCTGCGTGATTGCACCGCCGGGTATGGGTATGATCATTGCGATCATTTGTTGTTTCTCTCCGCTTCTGCCACTGCCAAAAAGATGCAGTAGGCAATTTGATCATTTAAATAGAAAAAGAAATTATCTACCAGGGACATGAGCAAAACCATAAGCGGCAGGGTCAGAAGCAGCACCTTTTGCGCGGTAGGCTTTCGCCACAGTCTGCCTGCCTGCCAAAGATGGAACAAGAAAGCCAAAAGGCCCACCGCCCCCATAGCGCCCAGGAACTGGAAAAGAATATTATGGTACATATTGGCAAACACATTGTGCAGTACTTCCCAGCCCACAAAGGCGCCCTTGTCAAAGCCCACGCCAAAAACGGGCCAGGCGCAGAAATGTTCCCAGCCTCTTTTCCACAGAGTGATTCTGCCCTCTTCTGACAGGCTGTCCAAACGGGCAGTTTCCAAAAGACGCCCGGCCAATTCCGGCAATGGCAGCACAAAGAAGTGAACAAGCAGTAAGCAAATGGGAATCAGGCAAAGGATGCCCAGGGCAAATTTCCGGCCAAGCCCCTTGTTTTTTCCAAAGCAGCAGCCAAGAATGCCCATCAGCATTGCCACTGCGCCAACCAAAATGGGGCCCCGGCTGGCCAGCACCACAATGCTGCCGAAAATCCCAAAGGCCAGCAGGTAGCTAAATGCGCCATAGCGGTGGTTTGCCGCCAAATAAAAGGCCGCCGGAATACCCAGCACCAAATAGCCGCAGATGCTGGTGGAGATTCCCCAGCCCAGTTCTATGGCGTTACGGCTTTCACCGGTAAGCATACCCATTTGGAACTCCAGTTGCCCCCGGCTATGCAGCTGCACGAAAAGAGCCGCAAGCTGTACAAACCCCAGCAAAGAAGTGCCAACCATACACCAGCAGGCATATTTTGCCACATGCTCGCCCCGACGGGCAATGGAAACACAAACAAAATAGAAAAAGGTAAATCCGAAGGCCATCAGCACGCCGTAAGCAAGGTCAATGGGCAGCCAATCCGCACTGCCCACGCCGTTGAGCATAAACGCCACATCCAAAGCAAGGATGCTCCAGCCCAGACGGCCACCCTTTTTCCAAATATCCCGGATCGTGCCATCCTTCCAAAAGCGGAAAACCAATGCCCCCACCGCAAAAACGCCTAAGCTGATGGCCAGGGCGAAGGCGGTACTATCATAAGAAAGCAGCACATCTCCCACCTGGTCGCCATAGGAGGTTTCAGAATCCTTGCCCAGGGAGCAAAAGCTCATCAGCATCGGGGCAAACAGTGGCTTCAGATCCTTGGCAAACAGAACGATCAGAAGCACGGAAACCACAATCAGGCACATACAAACGGCGTAGCGGCTGCTGCCACCCAGGCCCGAAAAAGCGCAAAGTGCCCCCAAGCAAACGGGATACCATACGCTATTGAGGTATCGGTCGATTTGCCGGGCAAAGCCCGATTGGGAGCACAAAGCAATTTTCATAAGCAATCACACATAGGCTATTTCGTTTCAAATTCTCTCAGCCCAGGATGGCTTGAGCGAACAGGAAATACACCAAAAGGGACAGGGCGTCCACAATAGAAGTAATAAAGGGACTTGCCATCACTGCCGGGTCAAGATGGATGAGTTTTGCAACCATAGGCAGGACAGCGCCCACCACCTTTGCAACCAGCACCGTCACAAACAGCGCCAGGCAGACAACCAGATCGATCCACAGATCGATCTCATAATTTCCCAAAAGCATCCGGTCCACCAGCCAGATCTTGCCGAAGCAAACGATGGCCAGCGCCAGGCCGCAGAGAACAGCGGTACGGATCTCTTTCCAGATGACCCGAATAATATCGGAAAATTCCAGTTCATTCAGGCTTAACGCACGGATAATGGTAACAGAGGACTGGCTGCCGGAGTTACCGCCGGTGCCCATCAGCATGGGGATAAAGGCAGTCAGCGCCACCTGGGTAGACAGCGCACTTTCAAAGGAGGTGATGATCATACCCGTAAAGGTGGCAGAGAGCATGAGTAGCAGCAGCCAGGGAATACGGTTGCGGAACAGTTCCCAGGCGGAAGACCGCAGATAGGTCTTTTCCGAGGG